>DJPI01000008.1 GCA_002438505.1 Ruminococcaceae bacterium UBA6416
AACAAAAACTTTCAGATAAAAGACAGCGCAAAAAAATGGGAGCTTAAATTCAGACGCTAGATTTTGCGAAATTTTTTATGTTCTGCAAAATGAGCGGCCGGTCAATCGGAAATTTTCCGATTGCGCATTGAAAGGAAAAAATCCGAAAGTACTCTTTTGCATTCGCCCTCAAGAAAGCCGCCAACAACGCGGACATTGTTTTTGAACGGCGAAAACCCGTTTTCGCGGCTTATCACAGCCCCTGCCGCCTCATCATACGCACCGAAAACAAGCGCCGACAGCCGTGCATTAACAATCGCACCGGCGCACATACAGCACGGCTCAAGCGTAACATAAAGCTCACAGCCGGAAAGCCGCCAGTCGCCAAGCGCTTTGGCCGCATTGTGAATTGCTTCAATTTCAGCATGAGCAAGGGGGGTTTTTTCTTTTTCGCGCCGGTTTCGCCCCTCGCCGATTATTTTGCTGTTCTTAACAACAACCGCACCAACCGGAATTTCGCCCTCATCAGCCGCAAGGAGCGCAAGAGCCAGCGCTCTTTCCATAAACTCTTTTTTCAAATGAGTCACCCCGCCGTGTTCACATACTGCGCCGTAAAATACAGCATCAGCGCAATGGCAATAAGCATGGTCGGCGTTGTAAGATAGGTAATCACCTTGTTAGTTCCCGAAAGCGCGGTGCGTGTTTTAAAACACGGAATTGCGTTCGCCTTCCTGACAAACGCAACAAAGCAGAGAAGTCCGGCAAAAATGAGCGCATATATCAAAAGCGAAACCGTGTAATTGAGAAGCTTTTCTTCAACGCTTTCGCTCAGATATGAAACGATGAGTGAAAAGGAGTTATTGAGCGCATGGATAATGACCGCCGTCCAAAGGGTTCCGGTCTTAATGCTGAGATAGCCGAGCGCAAAACCGACTATGAGCGCAAACGGCGCCTGAATCAGATTGCAGTGCATGAGCGCAAAAACAAGCGCCGCCATGGCTATTGCAAAACCGTCTCCGAATTTTCTGAGATTCTGCATGATGTAACCGCGGAAAGCAATTTCCTCAACGAACGCCGCAACAACAACAATTCTGCAGAATGAAACGGTAATGCCGAGCACTCCCTCGGGCATTGCAAGATCCGGAGAGGAAAGCTCAACGCCGAGCGAGCTGACGAACGAGGTCAGAACATTCGTAATGATGTTTGCAACCATGCAAAAGCCGAGGCCGGAGAAAACGGCGAGCGGCATGAGACCTTTCGCCTTCGGCTTTTCAAAAGGCAGGCTGTTTTTGAGTCCGGACCTTTTTTCAATAAGCTTTCCGAAAACAGAAAACGGAAGCAATATTGACAAAAGGATAATGATAATATCAGCGCCGGACTGAAAAAGCGGATCGCCTGTATACCTGTCATAAAGTCCCGTGAGCGCCATGAGCGAGACGGCGATGTTTTGAACCAGGACAAGCGAAAGCACAGCGCAGGAGGCAAATGTGCTTTGAAGCCGCAGCTCCCGTTTTTCCCTCTTTTTGCGTTCAAAAATCATCGGGTCGGGCGCACCGTAATAATCCGGAGCCTGAGGCGGTGTGTAAAAGTTGTTTTGTCCGTCCAAAAAAATCACACCTTTCTGTAATTATGAAGAAAAAAATATTCTCATTTGCTGTATATCATTCCGACAATGCGATTGACAACGCGCGCCGGAAGAAGCTTTGAAAGAACGGCAAAAAGCCTGTAATTCAAGCCGGTTGTTGAAAGCGGCTTAGGATTCTTTTTCCTTGCAAGAGAATGAACCGCTTTTGCAATTTTTTCCGGGCTCATTCCGTTTTGCTCGTCCTTTTCCATCTGAGCAATGCTTTTGCTTATGACCTCGCCGTAAACATCGGCTCCGGCAACTTCCTTTTCACGCTCGGCGGTGAATGCGGTTTTAACATCGCCCGGCATAAAAGCGCAAGCGCTGATGTTAAACGGACGCAGCTCGTTTGCAAGCGCCAAGGTCAAAGCGTTAACGGCGCTTTTTGAAGCGGAATAAAACGCCTGAAAAGGAATTGAAAGCGGCGCAGCCATTGAGCTTATGTTGATAATTTTTCCGCCGCGGTTTTTTCTCATATATTCACAGACGGCTTTGCAGCACAAAAAGCAGCCGAAAAAGTTGACATCAAACTGTTTTTTCGCCTGAGACAGCTCGGTGAACTCAGCCGCACCGGAAATTCCGAATCCGGCGTTATTGATGAGAATATCTATCCTTCCCTCTTTTTCAAAAATCGCTTTGAATGCTGCGTCCACCTGTTTTTCGTCTGAAACATCGCATGGAACATGAAGAACATCATCAAATTTTTTATGGCGGCTGAGCGAGTAAACAACAGAGCCGTCTTTGAGGAAGGCTTCGGCGCAAGCGCGGCCGATTCCGCTGCTTGCACCGGTGATTACAACAACTTCTTTGTTATTCATTTTCTTTCACTTCCGAAAAAATCAATTATCGTTTTTGCTTTCGCGCTCGGCCGTGCGGCTGTCTGCGCTTATTCCCTCCGTGCTCGAGGGTATGAACATGATTTTGAACGTCATCAGAATCAGCCTGAGGTCTTCAAGGAGCGTCTGGTTTGCAATATACATGAGATCCATCTGAAGCTTGTCATAAGGCGGAGTGTTATACTTTCCGTAAACCTGAGCGTATCCGGTGAGTCCGGCCTTGACCTGAAGTCTGAGCGCAAATTCCGGTGTATGCTTTTCATATTCGGCCGCAATTTCCGGCCTTTCCGGACGCGGTCCGACTATTGACATTGAGCCGGAAAGAATGTTGAAAATCTGGGGCAGCTCATCAAGCCGCAGCATTCTGATAAAGCGGCCGACCTTTGTTATTCTGTCGTCATCATCTCCGGCAAGGCGGGCAACGCCGTCCTTTTCCGCGTCAACGCGCATACTTCTGAACTTAATGATTTCAAAAACCTTTCCGTTTGTTGTGAGTCTCTTTTGCTTATAAAACACAGGTCCGCCGTCATCAATTTTGATTGCGAGCGCAACCAAAAGAAAAATGGGAGAAAGAACAATAATTCCAATAAGAGACAAAACAACGTCAAAAATTCTTTTAACAAGGAGATAGACCAAATTTCCTTCACTGCGCTTGCAGCGATAGACCGGAATGTTCATGAGCTGAATTGTTTTTCCGCCGCGGATAATGGTGTCGGAAATTTTCGGCTTGATGTATGCAACCTTTCCCTGAGCAATGCAGTATTTGACAACCTCATTGCGGTAGTCTGACGGAACGCCGCAGAGGAAAACGGCGTCTGCGTTTTCAAGAATTTCAAAAAGCTCTTCAAGAGTCGTTTTTTCCGAGTTAAGGGTGCGGACAACGCGGAAGCGCCTTTCAAGCTTTCTGATGCCCTTGAGCGAGATGTATGAATCAACATTGTTGAAAACAACAACCGTTCTTTTTGTTGCGTGAATTTTGTAATAGACAAAATCCGCGGCAAAAACCCAAATGACCGAAAAGACGGAAAATGAAAAGAACATCACAATGAACGGTATCAGCGAAACCAGACGGTAGCTCAAAAGCGAGAAAACAATGTAGCTCATTGCCTGCAAAAACGCAATGGCAATAATCTGAGAAAATATCAGATCAGACCTTGTTGCCGTTCCGACCTGAAAGCCGCCGAAAACCTTGACAAACGTGATATAGATAAAAACAATGAGCACGGCAAGAAAATAGTTGCCGAATCTGAAGAACGGAGTCGGAATGTTCGGGTTGAAAAATGTTATCCAGCATCGATACATCGAGTAGGTATAAACCGCCGTAATCAAGAATTTAAACAGATAAAGCACAAGCTTTTCTTTAACATACTTTTTATTATGCATAAACAATCCTCAAAGCAAGATTAATTAAAGGCAGATGCGAAAAAATACGATTGTATATTACCGCCTCTGCCTAATGTTTCCCCAAAGGTTGATTACCTGACCATAAACGCCGTTGCGGCAAGCACATCAGCTTTCCATTTGAGAATGGCAGGGACGCTGTATTCCTGCGGAATTTCACGGTATACTTTCTTTGCCGCATCGCCCTTTGAGAGCGCACCGGCCGTTCTGAGAAGAGCCGGAAGGTTTCCGATTCCGCGTATTGCCCTTGAAGCAACGTCTGAGAATGAAATGTTTCCGCCGTGTCCCTTTCCGAAGCTCATGTCGTTTTCGGTGATGATCTGCTTGTCAAAGAGGAAATTGAGCCCTTCCGTTTCCATGCAAATAAGAATGTTTTTAAGAATATCTATCGCCGCAAAGTTCAGACCGAAATGAAGAATATATCTTCTGTTATACTCCCAAAGGGTTTTTGCGGTGAACCGGTCGTTTTTGTCCTTTAAAATCACGTCCGCAAGAATCATTCCGGCGCGCATTGAAGGGCAGATGCCCGAGCCTGTCATCGGAAGTGTCATATATGCGCTGTCACCTATTGCGGCGTAGCCGTCACAGACCATTACAGAAAGCGGACGGCGAACCGGAATTTGATATGTGCTTCCGCCGCGGAGAACCTTATGGCCAATCTGCGGACTGAATTTTCTCATCTTTTCAAGCTCGGCTTCAATTTCCGCTTTTGAAAGCGGGCGCATTCTTCCGATAAGAACGTCAACCGTATCGCTCTCCGTTATGACCCATGAAATTCCCTGCTCTCCGTACGGCTTTAGAAAAACTTCATAGTTGATTTCAGGCTCGGCGGCGGGGAGCTTGTCAAAATACGCTCGGTAGGCATAGAAGCACTCGCCGTAATCATAATCGCGGTCAATGTTGCAGCAAACGGGAAGGTTGCGTCTGACGGGTGAATTGATTCCGGCGGCGTCAATGACAAGGTCGCCGTAAACATCGCCGTCAGTTGTTTTGATTCCGACAACGCGCAGTCCGTCCGTTATCGGGCCGAGAATCTCCGTATTGAAAACAAAGTGAACGCCCTTTTTCTCCGCGTTTTCAAGCAGCATTTTAAAAAGCGGCTTCCTTTCAATCATGATCGAGCCTTCTCCGGAGGGCTTGACGGTTATTGAGGACTTGAGGTTCGGGTTATAAAACCTCATGCTGACGCCGGGTTTGTATATGCTTTCGTCCGGCTCGGGAAGTGAGCATTCACGAAAAATCTTTTTTTCAACGGAGTCCTCCCAGTCATAACCGAGGTCATCCTTTATATGTCTTTCATAAACGGTAACGTCATAGCCTTTTTCGGCAAGCAGAGCGCCGGCAATGAGGCCGCCGTGCCCTGCACCGGCAATAATAATTTTTTTGCTCATTATATGTTTTCCCCTTTCAGGTGAATTTATGTCATTTCAAAAGCAGACGGTTTTGCGCCTGCTGATTTTGTATATTTTACCACAAAGGGGCAAAAATGTAAAGTCTTGCTCGCTGATGCAACGTCTCACATCGTGCTATTGACAAAAGCGCCTGTGCATCCGGTTGTAAATCATCCACTGCTCCTCGTGTTTTTGGAGCGTTTGCCCCGTTTTTTGAAAAAACACAGGCCGCCCGAATTGAACACAGCAGTTTCAATTTGAAAATTTCAAGAGCATCTCTCACACTGTTAATTTCTTGATTGAGAAAATACAGGATAAAACAGAGCCGGAATGGACAAAAATTCAAAAAATATCCCAAAAATTAAAAGAAACCGCTTGACTTTTCAAAGCGGTTTGTGATATCATGTCAGAACATATTATGCGAAAATGCGCAATAATGCTGTTTTTCTTCCAAGAGCATGATAGCATTAATGCCGAAAAAAGTCAATAGATTTTTGCAATATTCTGTGCGGGAACGCGCAGCGCAATGCCGCGAAAGGCAAATAAAAACCGTGGAGTGATAAGCGAATGGTCAATGTTACCGATGTAAAACTCGGCACCCAAACTCGCAAGAGTTTCGGTAAAATTCAGGAAGTCATGAAGATGCCGAACCTCATTCAGGTTCAAAAGGACTCTTACCGTTGGTTCCTTGAAACCGGTCTCAAAGAGGTTCTCAGGGATATTGAGGACATCACCGATTTCAGCGGAAACCTCAGCCTCAGCTTCGTTGACTACAAAATGGAGAAAAAGGCTAAATATTCCGTCAGGGAGTGCAAGGAGCGCGATGCAACATATTCCGCGCCCATGCGCGTTACCGCAAGACTTTATAACAAGGAGACCGGCGAGGTTAAGGAGAGCGAGGTCTATATGGGCGACTTCCCGCTCATGACAGACAGCGGAACCTTCATCATCAACGGCGCGGAGCGCGTCATTGTTTCCCAGCTTGTCCGTTCGCCCGGCGTTTATTACGGCATGACTCACAATGTCACGGGCAAAAAGCTTTTCACAACGACCATCATCCCCAACCGCGGCGCATGGCTCGAATATGAAACCGACCAGAACGACCTTTTCTTTGTCCGCATTGACAAGAACAGAAAAATTCCGATCACCACGTTTATCCGCGCCCTCGGGCTCAACTCAAACAACGATATCCGCGAGTTCTTCGGCAATGACGAGAGAATTGAAGCCTCCTTTGAAAAGGACGCAACAAGGAACATGGAGGAAGCTCTCATTGAGGTTTATAAAAAGCTCCGTCCCGGTGAACCGCCAACACTCTCAAGCGCTCAAAGCCACCTTGAAGGCCTTTTCTTTGACGACCACCGCTATGACCTTTCAAGAGTCGGCCGCTATAAATACAACAAAAAGCTCTCGCTCTTTGACCGTATCCGCGGACTGAAGCTTGCCGCGCCGATAATCAACGAGCTCACCGGCGAAATTATTGCCGAAGAGGGCGAACTGATGACCAAGGAACGCGCAAAGGAAGTTGTTCAGGCCGGCGCAAAGATTGCTTATGTCCTTGTTGAAGGACGCGAGGAACCCGTTAAGGTCATCTCCAACCAGATGGTTGACATCAAGCCCTATCTTCCGGAATTTTCAAAGGAAGAGCTGTGTGAAATCGGCATCAACGAATGCGTCCGCTACACCGTCCTCATGGACATCCTTCCCACTCTTGAGGGAATGAACAAGGAGGAAAAGCTCGCTTTGCTTGAAAGCAAGTCAGACGAGCTTATTCCGAAGCACATCATTATTGACGATATCTTTGCTTCAATCAACTATCTCAACTGCCTTGCCTGCGGCGTTGGCAATGCCGATGATATTGACCACCTCGGAAACAGACGTATCCGTTCTGTCGGTGAGCTGCTTCAAAACCAGTTCAGAGTAGGTTTTTCAAGGATGGAAAGAGTTGTTAAGGAGAGAATGACCCTCCAGGCTCAGGAGCCGGAAAAGGTCACTCCGCAGGCTCTCATCAACACCCGTCCCGTTATTGCGGCAGTCAGGGAATTCTTTGGTTCATCACCGCTTTCCCAGTTCATGGATCAAAATAACCCCCTTGCCGAGCTCACTCACAAGCGCCGTCTTTCGGCTCTCGGCCCCGGCGGACTTTCAAGAGACCGCGCCGGATTTGAGGTTCGTGACGTTCATTACTCCCATTACGGAAGAATGTGTCCGATTGAGACCCCTGAAGGTCCGAACATCGGCCTTATCTCATATCTTGCAACCTTTGCAAGAATCAATGAATACGGCTTCATTGAAGCCCCGTTCCGTCCGGTTGACAAGGAGACCGGAAAGGTTCTTGACACCTATGAATACATGACCGCGGACGTTGAGGATGAATACACCGTTGCTCAGGCGAACGAGCCGCTTGACTCCGAGGGTCACTTCATGAGAAGAAAGGTCAATGCACGTCACCGCGATGAGTTCCTTGAAATTGAGCCGTCAAGGGTCGATTACATGGACGTTTCGCCCAAGATGGTTGTTTCCGTTGCAACCGCGCTCATTCCCTTCCTTGAAAACGATGACGCAAACCGCGCCCTCATGGGTTCAAACATGCAGCGTCAGGCTGTTCCCCTCCTCACCTGCGATTCACCGATGGTCGGAACCGGAATGGAATATAAAGCCGCAACCGACTCAGGCGTCTGCGTCCTTGCAAGAAAGGGCGGAAAGGTTATCTATGTCAGCGCGGACAGAGTTGACGTTCTCGGTGACGACAATGTTGTTGAAAGCTACAACCTCATCAAATTCATGCGCTCCAACCAGGGCACCTGCATCAATCAGCGTCCGGTTGTTTCCGTTGGAGATGTGATTGAGGAAGGTCAGGTTGTTGCGGACGGCCCCGCAACCGACCACGGCGAGCTCAGCCTCGGTAAAAACGCCCTCATCGGCTTCATGACGTGGGAAGGCTATAACTACGAGGACGCCGTTCTCATCAATGAAAAGCTTGTCAGAGACGATGTTTACACATCTATCCATATTGAAAAATACGAGCTTGAAGCGCGTGACACCAAGCTCGGACCGGAAGAAATCACCAATGACATTCCGAATGTCGGCGATGCGCTCAAAGACCTTGACGAACGAGGCATCATTCGTGTCGGTGCAGAGGTTCATTCCGGCGATATCCTTGTTGGTAAGGTTACGCCCAAGGGCGAAACCGAGCTCACCGCCGAGGAAAGACTTCTTCGCGCAATCTTCGGCGAAAAGGCAAGAGAGGTCAGAGACACCTCCCTGCGTGTTCCTCACGGCGAATACGGCATTGTTGTTAAGGTTGAAGAATTCACGCGTGAAAACAGCGATGAACTCAACCCCGGCGTAAACAAGGTTGTCCGCTGCTACATTGCCCAGAAGAGAAAGCTTCAGGTCGGTGATAAGATGGCCGGCCGCCACGGAAACAAGGGCGTTGTTTCTCGCATTCTTCCGCAGGAGGATATGCCCTTCCTTGAAGACGGAACTCCGCTTGACATTGTTCTTAACCCCCTCGGCGTTCCCTCCCGAATGAACATCGGTCAGGTTCTTGAGGTTCACCTCGGCTTTGCCTGCCGCGAGCTCGGCTGGAAAATCATGACCCCCGTCTTTGACGGCGCTCACGAGGATGACATCAGAGCAGCCCTTGAGGAAGCCGGACTTTCAACAAACGGAAAGTCAACCCTCATTGACGGCCGTACCGGTGAAAAATTTGACGGAGACGTAACGGTCGGTATCATGTACTTCCTCAAGCTTCATCACCTTGTTGATGACAAGATGCACGCGCGTTCAACCGGCCCGTATTCACTCGTTACTCAGCAGCCTCTCGGCGGTAAAGCTCAGTTCGGCGGCCAGCGTTTCGGTGAAATGGAAGTTTGGGCGCTTGAAGCTTACGGCGCAGCCTATACTCTTCAGGAAATCCTTACCGTTAAGTCTGACGATGTTGTCGGCCGTGTAAAGACCTATGAAGCAATCGTCAACGGCGAAAACATTCCGAAGGCCGGTGTTCCCGAATCATTCAAGGTTCTCATCAAGGAGCTCCAGTCGCTCGGCCTTGACATCAAGGTTCTTGACGCCGATGAAAACGAAATTGACCTCAAACAGAACATTGACGGCGATGAGGGCGTTTCGCTGCATAAATATCACAGACGTGATGAGGAGCCTCAAAAGGATGAAGCCGAGCTCTCCGATGAAGAACTCGGCGAGGAGAATTCCGATGAGGATGACTCAGACATTGAGGACGATGCCGATGACGAAAACCTTGACCTTGACCTTGACTTTGATGATGACGCCGATTCCGACGCCGAATTCAATGATGATGACGAGGAAGAGGAGGACGATGAAGAAGAGAAGCCCTTTGATTACAACGAATTTTTCAATGAGATCAACCCGACCGTCAATGACGCGGGATATGACTCCGGTTTTGTTCCGGACAGTGATGATATGTAATCGAACGTAAAACTTTCTCAGAACAAATCTTAACAACGAAAGGGCTGACTTAAATATATGGAAAATATTACCTTTGAATCAATCAAAATCGGTCTTGCTTCACCCGAAAAGATCAGAGAATGGTCTTACGGCGAGGTCACAAAGCCCGAAACCATCAATTACCGCACCCTTAAGCCCGAAAGCGACGGTCTCTTCTGCGAAAAGATTTTTGGACCGCTCAAGGACTGGGAGTGCCACTGCGGACGCTATAAGCGCATCCGCCACAAGGGCAAAATCTGCGAACGCTGCCACGTTGAAATAACAAAGGCCAAGGTTCGCCGCGAGCGCATGGGTCACATTGAGCTTGCAACCCCGGTTTCCCATATCTGGTATTTCAAGGGTATCCCCTCAAGAATCGGTCTCATGCTTGATATGTCTCCGAGAGACCTTGAAAGAGTTCTCTATTTTGCCGCATATGTTGTTATCGACCCCGGCACAGTTCCCAACGTCAAAAAGTGTCAGGTTGTGACCGAAAAGCAGTATGAGGACATCAAGGAGTATTATTACAATGACGAAACCTTCCGTGTCGGAATGGGCGCGGAGGCCATTAAAGAGCTGCTTTGCGAAATTGACATTGATGTTCTTGACAAAGAGCTGCGCGAAGCGCTTGAAACCGCAACAGGCCAGAAAAAGGCCAAAATTCTCAAGCGTCTTGAGGTTGTTGAAGCGTTCAAAAACTCCGGCAACCGTCCGGAATGGATGATTCTTGACGTTGTTCCGGTCATTCCGCCGGATCTGCGCCCGATGGTTCAGCTTGACGGCGGCCGCTTTGCAACGAGCGACCTCAATGACCTTTACCGCAGAGTTATCAACCGCAACAACCGCCTCAAAAAGCTTCTTGACCTTGGCGCTCCGAGCATCATTATCCGCAACGAAAAAAGAATGCTCCAGGAGTCCGTTGACGCCCTCATTGACAACGGACGCCGCGGCCGCCCCGTAACCGGCCCGAACAACCGCCCGCTCAAGTCGCTTTCCGATATGCTCAAAGGTAAGCAGGGACGTTTCCGTCAGAACCTCCTCGGTAAGCGTGTTGACTATTCCGGCCGTTCGGTTATCGTTGTTGGTCCGGAGCTTAAAATCTATCAGTGCGGTCTTCCCAAGGAAATGGCTCTTGAGCTTTTCAAGCCGTTCGTTATGAAGCGGCTTGTTGAAACCGGCGTTGCAACCCACATCAAAACCGCAAGGAAAACCGTTGACCGCCAGGAGAAGTGCGTTTGGGACGCCCTTGAAATTGTCATCAAGGATCACCCCGTAATGCTCAACCGTGCGCCGACCCTCCACAGACTCGGAATTCAGGCGTTTGAGCCCGTTCTTGTTGAAGGAAAGGCCATCAAGCTTCATCCCCTTGTCTGCACCGCCTTCAACGCCGACTTTGACGGCGACCAGATGGCTGTTCACGTTCCCCTTTCCGCCGAGGCTCAGGCCGAAGCACGCTTCCTCATGCTTTCCTCGGGCAACCTTCTCAAGCCCTCGGACGGAAAGCCCGTTACCGTTCCGACTCAGGACATGGTTCTCGGTTCATACTACCTCACTCTTGTTAAGCCCGGCGCAAAGGGCGAAGGCAAGGCCTTCCGTGACGTTAATGAGGCTCAGATGGCATATGACGAAAAGGTCATTGACCTTCACGCCCTCATCAAAATCAGAATGGAAAAGGAAGTTGACGGAAAGACGGTTTCAAAGCTTGTTGAAACCACCCTCGGAAAGGTCATCTTCAACAATCCCATTCCGCAGGATCTCGGCTTCATTGACCGCTCAGACCCGGAAAACCTTTTCCGCCTTGAGGTTGAAAGCCTTGTTAACAAAAAGATGCTCGGAAAAATTATTGACAAGTGCATCAGAGTCCACGGCGTTGCAAAAACCGCAGAGGTTCTTGACAACATCAAAAGCCAAGGCTATAAATACTCAACAAAGAGCGGCATCACCGTTGCCGTCTGCGACGCAACGATTCCGGAAGCCAAGAAAGACATTCTGGCCGAAACGGAAGCCATTGTTGACGAGGTCAACAGAAAATATAACAGAGGTCTCCTCAGTAACTCCGACCGTTCCAGACAGGTTCTCAAAGCGTGGGATGTCTGCACAAGCCGCGTTGCTCAGGCCCTCACCCAGAACTTTGACAAATTCAACCCGATTTATATGATGCTCGACTCCGGCGCCCGTGGTTCGGAAAGCCAGCTGCGTCAGCTCGCCGGAATGCGTGGTCTTATTGCAAACACCGCCGGTAAGACCATTGAGGTTCCGATTCGTGCCAACTACCGTGAAGGACTTAATGTTCAGGAATACTTCATCTCCTCCCGTGGTGCGCGTAAAGGTCTTGCCGATACCGCCCTTCGTACCGCCGACTCCGGTTACCTCACACGCCGCCTTGTTGACGTTTCTCAGGATGTTATCATCCGCGAGGAGGACTGCGGCTGCACAGAGGGTCTTGAGGTTTATGACATCATGGACGGCAACCGCGTTCTTGAACCGCTCACGGAAAGACTCAAGGGACGCTTCCTGCTCAACAACCTTGTTGACGAGGAGAGCGGAGAGATTATCATGGACAACGACCATATGCTCACCGAAGCTGACGCTCAAAAGGTTGATGATTATCTCACCGCAAAATATAACAAAGCCATCGAGAGCGGCATGAGCAAAGAGGACGCCGCTCCCATCCGCCACATCACAATCCGCTCGCTGCTCACCTGCTGCTCGGATCACGGCGCCTGCATCAAGTGCTATGGCTCCGACCTTGCAACCGGAAAGACCGTCACCATCGGCGAGGCCGTCGGCATCATTGCCGCACAGTCCATCGGTGAACCGGGTACTCAGCTCACCATGAGAACCTTCCACACCGGCGGCGTTGCTTCCGGCGCGGATATTACACAGGGTCTTCCGCGTGTTGAAGAACTCTTTGAGGCAAGAAAGCCCAAAACTCTTGCAATGATCAGTGAGATTGACGGCGTTGTTTCCTTTGAAACAATCAAGAAAAACCCCCACATTGTTGTTACCAACGAAGAAACGGGCGAAAGGAAGGAATACTTCCTCACCTTTGGTGCAAGACCAAGAGTTTCCGAAGGTCAGCACGTCACCGTTGGCGAAACGCTCACCGAAGGTTCCGTTGACCTGCGTGACGTTCTCAATGTTCTTGGCGTCAGCGCCGTTCATGACTACCTCATCAGCCAGGTTCAGTGCACATACCGTACTCAGGGTGTTGACATCAACGATAAGCACATTGAGGTCATTGCACGCCAGATGATGAAGAAGGTCAAGATTGAAGATCCTGGCGATACAGACTTCCTTCCCGGCGCAGTTGTTGACAAGCGTGACGTTAAAAAAGCCAACGCCGCCGTCAGAGCAAAAGCCGAAGAGAACGGCGAGGAAGCCCGCGAGGCAACCGTTATTCCGGTTCTCATGGGTATCACCAAGGCTTCTCTTGCAACGGACTCATTCCTTTCCGCTGCATCATTCCAGGAGACCACAAGGGTTCTCACCGATGCCGCAATCAAGGGCAAGGTTGATCCGCTGCTCGGACTCAAGGAAAACGTCATCATCGGTAAGCTGCTTCCCTCCGGTACCGGCATGAAGTGCTACAGTGACGTTGAGGTTGTTGATACCTCCGAACCGAGAGAGATGGAGCTCATCTTCTCCAACGCTCTCGGCAGCGACAATAAATAACAGCAAAGGCTCCGCAAAAAAACGCGGAGCCTTTTTCTTTTTGAAAAAAATGCCGCACATCCGAAAGCTCTCGGATATGCGGCGCTGTGCATTATTGAATCTGTTGCTTTTGTTCCGCCGGCGGACGGCCGTAAAGCTCTGAAAAAAGCTTTTCAAAATCGACATTCCCTTTTGCAAGAGCCGGAACTTCTTTATACGCCTTGCAGAGCGCAAAGCTGAAGCCCGTTCCGATTTTTCTTATCTCATCGCGGCGGAAAGGGCAGCTTCCGGATATTATCATCGCGGCAAAGCCTTGAGAGATAATGAGCATATTAAGCAGATAGCTTTTTGCCGTTTCCTCGTCCATTTCATAAAAGCTCATCACCGATTGAACAACGCATGAATATAATTCATCCGGCAGACCGCAAGAGATGTTTCCGCCGTTGCTGCGTCCGGAAAGAAAAATGAATTTGTAAAGCCCCGGCTCCTCGCTCGCAAAGCTGATATATCGGGAGCAGAAGCCGCGTAAAGGAATCCTTTCGTCAAGTCCGCTTTCGGAATATTCACGATAAAAATCGCAAGCGGCTTTGAAAGCCTCGTCCTTAAGCTCATCCATTGTTCTGAAATATGTGAAAATCGGCTTTGTTGAAACACCGAGGCGAGCCGCAATCTCACGCGCGGTGAGAGCCTCCTCACCGCTTTCCCGAATAAGGCCAAAAGCGGCCAAGACAATTTCTTCCTTTGAAAACTTTGCTTTTGGCGGCACTGATTTTCCTCCTTCCGGCTTTTATGAGATATACGGCAACGGATTGACCTTGCTTCCGTTTTTGAGAATTTCAAAATGAAGGTGCGGTCCGGTTGCGTTTCCCGTTGCGCCGATTCGGCCGATTTGCTGACCCTGATAGACTTTTTGACCCGTATAAACACAGATTGAACCCCACTGCATATGGGCGTAGCGCGTCTGATAGCCGTTGCCGTGGTCAATGACAACCGTGTTTCCGTATCCGGTTGAACCTGCATAAGCGGTAACAACCGTTCCGGACGCGGACGCAACAACGGGTATTCCTGCCGATGGGCCGCCGCGGACAATGTCAACACCGCCGTGATAACTCCAGCCGGAGATTGAGGCGCTGCGATAGCCGTATCCGGAGGAAAGGCTGTATGCACCGCGAGTCGGCCAAATGAAGCCGGAATAGCCGTATGACGGAGAATATGACGAGCCGGAGTATCCGCTGTACGGTGATTTTGTTCCAACAAGGGTCACTTCATTCACGGGCGCCTTGGTCTGCTTTTCGGAAACAATGGTGGAATATGTTCTGACGCCGTTGATGTATGTGACAAGTGAGGTTATCTGCTTTTCTCCGTACTGACCGTTCTGAGTGACCTTTTTTGTGCCCTTGAGCATTGATGAGCTCTCTCTCGTAACCTTTTCAAACGGGATTCGATACACCAAGGTTTTTGGCTTCATGACCTTGATTCTGACATAATCGCTCTGGGCGCGAACCGTGAGCGTTACGCCGCGCCTGAGTTTTTTTGAAAAATTCACGTTCGGGTTGAGGGCATAAAGCTTACTGAGCGAAAGCTTGTGACGCTTTGCAATCGAGGAAGCCGTGTCCCCTTTTTTGACCTTGTAATACTGCGCCCTTGATTCCGGGCGGCTGAGGGTTGTTTTGAGCCTGTATGAATCCCAAAGGACGCTTTCATCGTCCGGATAAAGACCCTGAACATAATCAATTTCTTCAACAAAGGCAACAACGCTGCCCTTTTCCGCGTTCTTCTTTGCCGGATATATCAGGGAATCAAAAACGGAAGCCGCATCGGCCTCGTTTCTTACGGCGCAAAGGAACTCGCCATCGATATAAATTCCGCAGGCCCTGACGAGCGCCGAACCGGAGGAGGAAAGGAGTTTTTCGCAAATCATGCTGCTGTTTGAAAGCTCACCGACCCCGACCTTTTTGAGGGTATATGACGGCTCGGCAGAGGAAAGCTGAGAAGGAGCCGGATTATTTCCAATGTCCTCCGGAAGCATTTCAAGCGCAAGGCTTTTTGCCTTTTCAAAGGTCTCCTCTTTTTCAATGTATCCGATGTGCTCGCCGCCGAGGGAGACGTCAAGCGCAAGAACGCTGCGGCGGCTTAAAGAAAGCGAAAACGCAAGAACAACGCACGCCAAAACGGGAAACACCGTGTTGAAAAGCGTTTTCCAAAACCTGTCATGCCGTGTGAATGAAAGAAAAAAGTATTTTGAAAACGCGCAGAGAAGCGACGTTCCCCGCCGTCCGTCCTGACTTTTTGTTCCGCTTCTGATTGTGGAAAGCTCCTGTTTTATTGAGCGCAGTTCATTCCCAAAGTCGCGCGGAACATTCATTAAGAATGAATAAAGCGAAGCGCAGGCCTTTTTAGCCCCCTTGAAGAGCATCGAAAACGGAGAGACAAAAACAAAGCCGAATTTTGAAGCAAAGGAAGAAACAAGCTTTATCGTGCCTTCGCCAACGGCCGCGGTGAACATTGAAACGAACGAAAGAACCTGAAAAAAGCCGATTTTCCGGTGCGGCTTTTCCCTTTCAGCCGCCTCGGTTTCAGCAAGAACCGGAGAAAGTCCGATATCGTTTTCAATGGGCGCTATGACCTCGCAATCAAAGCTTCCGTCAAATTCAGGGTAGCCAATGTCATCGTCCTCAAAAAAGCTCTCATCAAAAAGCAGCTTTTCATCGGCACTCGGCTGGCTTTTTTCCTCCGGGCTCATTCTTTCACCTCGCATAAAAGCAATATGGATTAGTTGCGTTAACAATGATTATACCATATTTTTCCGCCTTTTGCAAACTCCGAAAAGCGCCGCGTTATTTACATCCGTCTTCAAGCGCCTTAAGATTGCGCTCCATGAGTGAAAGATAGGTTTCACCGTTTTTGAAGTCGTCTGCGGAAATAACATGACATGACCAGAGCGTTTCAACCGCCGCGCCCGTGCTTTCTGAAATTGACTTTGCAACCGCGCCCGTGCTCAGGTCAACCTTATAAACAACGGGTATCTTTTCGTTCCTGACCTTTTCGGAAAGGAAGGCTATCGTTGTCGGGTTTGCGTCACTCTGAGCCGAGCAGCCCGGAAAAGCGGCATAAAACTCAAGAGAATATTCATTTGCAAGATACAAAAACGGAAAGCGGTCGCCAACAACAAAATGCCTGCCCTGCGCTTTTTTTGAAAGCTCCTCAAATTCTTTATCAAGTGCGGAAAGCTTTTCAAGATACTGCGTTGTTCTTTTTTCATAATTCTCTTTGTTTTCCGCGTTACGCTCGCAGAGCGCTTTGCTGATTGCAAGAACAATTTTTTCCGCGTTTTTCGGTGATGTCCAAACGTGCTCGTCATATTCCTCATCAACACCGTGGTCATGGCCGCGTTCATCCTCTTTTTCCATTCCCTCAAGCGTTTTTTCGCCGAGGTTTTCCGTAACATCCATCATGCGCACAACCGACATCTTTGACGTATCAATCGAGGAAAGCATTGATTTGACCCATTCGTCGCTTTCACCTCCGCCGTATACAAAGACATCACAGCTTTCAATTTTCATAATATCCGCCGCAGTCGGCTCAAAGGTGTGGCTTTCCTCCCCGGGAGCAAGCAGCATTGAAACCTCCGCATCCTCACCGGCAATCTGCCTTGAAAAATCATAAGGCGCAAAGGTTGTTGCAACAACGCTCACCTTTTTCTTTTCATAGACCGGAACGGTGCCGGTCAGGGGAACAACAAAAACCGCAGCCGCGGCAACAACCGCAACAGAAGCTGAAATTGCACGTTTTGCCGCCGTTTTGAGCTTTGAGGCGACCGTTACCGCGCGCAAAAGCGAAAACACGCCAAAAGCAAAAATATTCACGCAGACAACGCTCGCTCCGGTCGGCGCTTCAAACCTTATTGAAACCAGAAGGCCTGAGAAAAAGCAAAGCACAGAAACCGCCGCACTTGTCAGAATAACCGAACGGTAGCTTTTGCAAAGGCGCATTGATGTGACGGCCGGGAAAATGATGAGGCTTGAAATGAGCAGAGCACCCATCATTCTCATGCCGATAACTATCGTTACGGCGGTCAGTGCAGCAATGAGCATATTATAGGCCGAAACCTTTGTTCCCGTTGCTTTTGAAAAGCTTTCGTCAAAAGTCACGGCAAAAATCTCATTATAAAAAGCAATATAAAGCGCAAGAACCGCAATGCTCAAAACAACACTCAGCGCAACATCGGCGTTTGACATTGTGAGAATGCTTCCGAACATATAATTATAGATATCAACATTCATTCCGGTTGTGAGCGATGTCACCATTACGCCAACGGCAAGCGCACCGGTTGAAATGAGCGCAATGGCGGCGTCACCTTTGATTCTTCCGCTTTCGCTCATTCGCAAAAGGAGAAACGCCGCAATAACAACAATGGGCAGCGAAAAGTAAAGCGGAGCAATGTTTGCCGCGCAGGCGATTGCAAGCGCTCCGAAGCCAACGTGGGAAAGTCCGTCACCTATCATTGAAAAACGCTTCAAAACAAGGCTCACGCCCAAAAGCGCGGCGCAAAGCGAGATTAAAACGCCGGCAGCGAGCGCTCGCTTCAAAAACGGCTGTGTAATTATCAGATTTATTGCCTCAGGCATTCTTTTCACCCCCGGAGAATGATTTATAAATATCGCTTTCAAGGTATTCTCCGACCGTTCCGAAAAACGAACCGCCCTTTTTCATGTGCAAAATATGAGTGGCATATTTGATTGCGGAATAAAGATCATGGGAAACCATGATAACGGTGATTCCGTATTCACGGTTGATTTTTTCAATTATGCGGTAAAAATCCGCCGTAACAACCGGGTCAAGCCCGGTGACAGGCTCATCAAGCAAAAGAAGCTTTTTTGTTGCGCAAAGCGCACGTGCAAGAAGAACCCTCTGCTGCTGGCCGCCGGAAAGCTCGCGGTAGCACCTGTCTTTAAGGTCGGTTATGTCAAGCTTTTTCATGTTTTCAAAAGCAAGCTTCTTTTGTTCCTTAGAAAAGAAGATGCCTTTTTTTGAAGCGAGACAGCCGGAAAGAACAACTTCAAAAACCGAGGCCGGAAAATCCTTCTGCGCAGCGCTCTGCTGCGGAAGATAACCAATTTCACGCTTTTTGAGCCCGTCTCCCATGTGCAGATGACCTCCGGCCGTTTCAATGAGGCCGAGTATGGACTTCACAAGAGTGCTTTTTCCGCTTCCGTTTTCGCCGACTATGCAGAGATAATCGCCCCTTTCAACACGGAAGTTGAGCTTATCCGCAACAATTTTTCCGTCATAGCCGAGTGTAACATCCTTACAATCAATCAGAGCCATTTTTTTCATCGCCTTTCATGCAGTCGGCGCAGAGGCCGACAAGAACGGTTTTTTCATTGTCAACGCAAAAGCCGTGAGATTTTAAAAGGTGCTCGTTCGCGTCCTTCATAAAGCCGCAGCCGAGGTGAACAAACTTTCCGCACTTTTTGCACCTTAGATGTATATGTCCGAAGCATTCCCCGTGACCTCCGACAAACTGGAACGCCGCGCTCTTTTTTCCCTCGTTCAAAAAGCGTCTGACCTCACCCTGCTCGGTGAGCGAATCAAGATAACGATAAACCGTTGTCCGGCCAACAACGCAGCCGCGTTTTGAAAGCTCAAGAACAATTTCATCAACGGTCATGCTTTTTTCCGCGTTATCGCGCAGACAGCCGAGAATGTCCGCACGCTGCCGCGTTTTATATGAGGTTTTTTCCATTGGTTTTTCCTCCGTAAAGAGTGAATATGAAAATGAAATTCAATTTCATATTATAGCGTTTTTTATTGCTTTGTCAAGTTATGAAGCAAAAAAAGCAACCTTTCATAAAAAATATTTCCGAATGGTGAATGTTTTCGTCAACCGTTGCCGAAACGAATTCCCCCATTCCTGTTGACTTTCACGTTTTAATCTGATAAAATCAAGGAGTAAATAATTCAAATGCAATGACGGAATTATGCTTTTCCTTCTGAGCTTTCAGAGAACCGGCGTTCGGTGTGAGCCGGCAGTCAGACGAAAACGCAGTCTCATTCCCGAGCAGAGCCGCCCAACGTCCTTTTCTGTGTAAGCGGCTCCGGACGCCCCGTTATCATGGCTAAAGACTTGCTTGAGTCTTGAAGAGAGGTCGCTTTTTTTGAAAGCGGCAATCAAGGTGGTACCGCGAAGATCATTCGTCCTTGAAACGGCAATGCGCTGTTTCGGGGCTTTTATTTTTTTCAGGAGGTTTTCAATGATGAAAAAGTTAAGGATTGCAGATTCAACACTCAGACAGGCGGCAAAAAGCCGTGCCCATTCGCTGAGCTTCAAGGAAAAAATTGAAATTGCAAAGCTGCTTGACAAGCTCTCGGTTGATGTCATTGAGCTTGCGCCGATTGAGGACGCAAAAACCGACCCGATTCTGACAAAGTCGATTTGTTCCTCTGTTGAAAACAGCGTTCTCGCCTTTCCGTGCGAGCTTTCTGAAAGCGGAATCAAAAATGCATGGGGCGTCCTTTCAAAGGCCAAAAAGCCGCGCCTTCAGCTTGTTGTTCCAACCTCAACCGTTCAGATGGAGTTCATCTGCAAAAAGAAATCACCGCTTGTTCTTTCAATGATAGGCGTCCTTGTTCCCGAGGCAAAAAAGTATTGCCCGGACGTTGAGTTCGTTGCCGCAGACGCAACAAGGAGCGAGCCGGAATTTCTTTATGAAGCAATCAGAAGTGCGGTTTCCTGCGGTGCGCAGACCGTTACTCTCTGCGATGACGCCGGAATCATGACAAGCGAGGAGTTCGCCGCCTTCATTGCAAAAGCTTATGAAAATGTTCCGGAGCTTAAAAGTGTTGCGCTCGGCGCCCGGTGCAGCGATGAGTTTTCCTTCGGCTGCGCTTGCGCCGTTTCCTCGGCCTGCGCCGGTGCGGCGGAAATCAAAGCCGCCGTCTGCGGAGAGAACACCGTTTCCGTTCAGGCGTTTGCCCGCTTCCTTTCCGCAAGAGGCGGTGAATTCTCACTTAGCACGGGGATAAAAACAACAATGCTTGAGCGCATCGCAGGCCGGATTGAAAGAATTGTCAACGCCGAGAAAAGCAAAACAACTCCCTTTGAAACCGGCGTTGCCGCTCCGAGCCAGAACTTTGTTCTCAGTGAATACGACACCCCCGAGCAGGTTGCAGCCGCCGTCCAGAGCCTTGGCTATGACCTTTCTGCGGAGGAAAACGCAAATGTTTATGAAGCCTTTTCAAGAATCAGTGACAAAAAGAGCGTTACCGCAAAGGAGCTGGACGTAATTGTTGCAACGGCCGCGCTCCAGGTTCCGGCAACATACTTCCTTGAAAGCTACGTTGTCAACATTGGAAACATCATCACGCCAACGGCACACATCACGCTTTCAAAGGGCGGAAAAAGCGTCAGCGGCCTTTGCGCCGGAGACGGCCCGGTTGACGCCTCCTTCCTTGCGATTGAAAAAATCACCGGCCATCACTATGAGCTTGACGACTTCCAGATTCAGGCCGTTACCGAGGGACGCGAGGCAATGGGCAGCGCGCTTGTCCGCCTGCGTTCAAACGGAAAGGTCTATGCCGGAAACGGAATTTCAACGGACGTTGTCGGCGCAAGCATCAGGGCGTATGTTAACGCGCTCAACAAAATTGTTTTTGAGGAGGAAGAAGAATGAAGCTTTCTTTTTCAACAAGGGGCTGGAATGGCTATACTTTGCAGGACTTTGTTTCCGCAGCGCAGGAGCTCGGCTTTTGCGGGATTGAACTTGGAAATTTTGCAAACACCCCGTTCACGGAAAAAAACGGTCCGTTCCATAAATATAACTCGGCCTCAACGCTGAGAATGCTTTTTGATAAAGGGCTCTCCCTCGTTTGCTCAGACACGGGCGTTGACATCTCCTGCGATGAGGTTGATAAAACGATTGCAAAAATTGAGGAATATATCTTTCTTGCCTCCTCGCTTAAAATTTCATATCTGCGCCTTTTTGCAACCGGAGACAGCGCAGACAGCGACAAAAATGTCCGCGCGGTTATTGAAAACGTCCTTCCCGTTGCGGCAAAAAAGGGCATAACGCTGCTTGTTGAAACCTCCGGAATGTATTCTGACACTGAGAAGCTTCTTGCGCTTCTCATGGAGTATGCGGATGACTGCCTCGCTGCCCTTTGGGATGTCTGCTCCCCGTACTACCTCAAAAATGAGGACGCGGAACAGACCGTTAAAAACCTCGGCGCATATATTAAGCACGTCCACATGAAAGACAGCATTCTTCAAAACGGCGAGCGGCGCTTCTGCCTCATCGGCGAAGGCGACCTTCCGATTGACGACATCATGAACGCGCTCTCCTGCATCAATTATGACGGCTATATCTCGCTCGACTGGAACCCAAAGTGGATGCTTGAAATGACCGATATGGAGGTTGTCTTTGCTCATTTTGCCTCTTTCATGGAGCAGTTCCAGACTCCGTCAAGAAAAAAGCCTTTTCTTTATTCAAACAAGGCCGGAACGGGAAGGTTTGTTTGGAAAAAAGATTTGCTGATTGAAAAAACCTTTCCTCAGGTGCTTGACAAAATGGTTGAGGAATTTCCGGATCAGTATGCGTTCAAATATACCACCCTTGATTACACAAGAACCTACTCCCAGTTCAGAGACGACGTTGACGAATGCTGCCGTGCGCTTCTTGCGCTCGGCGTTAAAAAGGGCAGCCACGTTGCTTTGTGGGCAACAAACATTCCGCAGTGGTACATCACATTTTGGGCAACAACAAAAATCGGTGCTGTTCTTGTTTCAATGAACACCGCCTATAAAATCCACGAGGCAGAGTATCTTCTGCGTCAATCAGACACTCACACGCTCGTCATGATTGACGGCTACCGCGATTCAAACTACCGCGCAATAATCAACGAGCTTTGCCCGGAGCTTCAGTCAACTCAAAAAGGCCAGCCGCTCCATTCAAAGCGCCTTCCGTTTTTGCGCAATGTTATCACGGTCGGCTTCAGGCAAAAAGGAAGCCTGACCTGGGAAGAGGCAATGGAAAGGGCAGAAAATGTTCCCCTCTCCGAGGTCCGGCGCATTGCCGCCTTGGTTGACCCGAACGATGTTTGCAATATGCAGTATACCTCCGGAACAACAGGCTTTCCAAAGGGCGTTATGCTCACGCATTACAATGTTGTTAACAACGGAAAATGCATCGGTGACCGGATGGATCTTTCAACCGCGGACAGGATGATGATCCACGTTCCAATGTTCCACTGCTTTGGAATGGTTCTTGCAATGACGGCGGCAATGACTCACGGCTCCTCGCTTTATCCAATGCCGTATTTCACGCCGAAGCCCTCCCTCGCCTGCATCAACAGCGAAAAAATCACCTGCTTCCACGGCGTTCCAACAATGTTCATTGCAATGCTTGAACATCCTGATTTTTCAAAGACGGACTTTTCATATATGCGCACCGGAATCATGGCCGGCTCTCCCTGCCCGATTTCCGTTATGCGCGATGTTGTTGAAAAAATGCATATGAGCGAAATTACGATTGTTTACGGCCAAACGGAGTCCTCGCCCGGCTGCACAATGAGCAGCACCGATGATCCGCTTGAGGTTCGCGTTTCAACGGTCGGACGCGCCCTTCCGGAAATTGAATGCAAAATTGTTGACCCCGAAACCGGAAAAGAAATGCCCACCGGGGAAACGGGAGAATTTGTTGCCCGCGGTTACAACATCATGAAGGGTTATTACAAAATGCCGAAAGCAACGGCAGCCGCCATTGACAAGGACGGCTGGCTGCACACCGGCGACCTTGCCTGCAAAACGCCTGAGGGAAATTACAGAATAACCGGCAGACTCAAGGACATGATTATCCGCGGAGGCGAAAACATCTATCCGAAAGAGATTGAGGAATTCATTTATACGCACGAAAAGGTCAAGGACGTTCAGGTTATCGGCGTTCCGGACGAACAGCTCGGTGAGGAGATTATGGCCTGCATCATTCTTAAGGACGGCGAAACAATGACCGCCGATGAAATGCGCACCTATATCCGCGAGCATATGGCAAAGCACAAGGTTCCGAAGTATATTGACTTTGTTGACTCCTTCCCAATGAATGTTGCCGGAAAAATTCTCAAATATAAAATGCGTGAGGACGCGATTGAAAAGTATAATCTCAAAAAAGCAGACTCGATTGAAACCGCATAACGGAAGGGTGATTTAATGTATCCGATTATTGATTGTCACTGTCACATCTATCCGGACAAAATTGCCCTCAAGGCAGCAAAAAGCACCGGAACATTTTATAACATGGATATGAACTATGACGGAAAGCTTTCAACCCTAAAACGCCTTGACGAGGTTGGAGGCATCAGTCACAGCGTTGTTTTTTCCGTTGCAACAACGCCAAAGCAGGTTCAGTCCATCAATGAATACATCGCCTCGGTTGTTGAGCAAAGCGTCGGAAAAATGACCGGCCTCGGAACGCTCCACCCGGAAAGCGCAGATATTCCCGGCGATATCCGCCACCTGAAAGAGCTTGGGCTGAAAGGGGTCAAGCTCCACCCGGATATTCAGCGCTTCAAGCTTGACGATTACCGCTGTCTTAAAATCTATGAGCTTTGTGAAGGCGAGCTGCCCGTTCTCATTCACGCCGGAGACAGCAGATATGACTATTCAAACCCGAATCGGCTCAAGCCGATACTTGAAATTTTTACGGGGCTGAAGGTCATTGCCGCCCATTTCGGCGGCTGGTCAATCTGGGAAAAGGCATGCAATGAGCTTTATGAATACAGTAACCTGACGGTTGACTGCTCCTCCTCTTTTCCGTGGCTTGACAAAGAGACGTCAAAGCGCATCATCAAAAAATACACCGCGGACAAGGTTCTTTTCGGAACGGACTATCCGATGTGGGATCCGAAAAGCGAGGTTGAATATTTTTTAAGTCTCGGCCTTTCCGATGAGGAAAACAGGAAGATACTCTATCAAAACGCGCAAAAGCTTTTTGACATAAAGCTTTGAAGCAAAACAAGATAACGCAAAAACGGGAACCGTCCAACCAAAGACAGTTCCCGTTTTAATTTTTTATGATTTCAGCTTATTCACCAAGCGCTTCCTTGAGAGCCTTTGCAAGCTGATCGGGGCAAGAGGTCTTTTTAAAGCCGCAGGTGATGCCCTCAAGCTTTTTGATTGCCTCCTTTGCGTCCATTCCGTCAACAAGGCTTGAAATTCCCTTTGTGTTGCCGTTGCAGCCGCCGTTGAAGCGGACGTTTTTAACCTTTCCGTCCTCAAGCTCAAAAGTAATTCCGCGCGAGCAAACACCCGTTGTTTTGTATGTGTATTCCATCTTTTATCCATCCTTTGCTTAATATAGGAAGATTATATCACACTTTTCCGGATTACGCAACCGGACAACGGACGTTAGAAAATTGATGTTTCCAAATTTGAAAAAGTCTAGCATCCAATGTCTAAAATCAAAAATCTAAATTACCAGACTATTGAAACCTTCAGTCCGTCAACGGTATAGGAAACATCATGGTGATAGTTTTTGTCAATCGCCGCGCAGAAGGCTTTGAGCATCTCCTCATCCTTCATTTCAAGCGTTGACTTGAGGGTGAGGTCGCGCGCAGTGTAAAGCTCCTTTGTGAGCTTGAAGCCGTTGATCCACCAGTGCTTCTGCTCCTTGCGCTCAAGAACAAGCTCATCGCCGTGATAGATTTCAAGGCTCATGTTGATCATTTCATCGTTGTTTGCGGTGTTATAGAAGGTTCCGACCGAGCCTTCCTTTCGGTTATAAAGGCCAACCTCGCCGCCCATACTCACGGCGTAAATGCCCTTCCAGATCTGAACCATCCATTCCTTTCCGGCGTAATCAAACTTAAAGCGTCTTGTGTTATAGAAGAAAATCGGGGTCAGATAGCAGAAAAGGTCATAGCCGAAGAAAAAGCCACAATCGCGCATCCAACAGTCAACAACTGCATAAATGACAAGGTTGTTGAAGTCAAAGTTAAAACCGAGGTCAACCATTCCTCTTCCGTCCTTGGCCGAAAATTCACCCGTCTTTTTGTTATAAAGAACGCTTGAATATAAATTCTCATGAACGCCGTCACCGTACTCAACGTCAAGAACAACCTCGGAATATGTGTCATCCTTTTCTTCAAAAAAGAAGCGGCAGCTTTTGAACGTGCTGACATATCCGCCGAGGAGGTGGAGGATGACGCCCTTTGTGGGCTCGCCGTTCTGATACGCCTTTTCCCTCGCCTCAAAAATCTTTGTGCGCAGCGCGATGGTGTCAATGTTGAACACCTTGCTTATAACTTTCACCGGCTTGCTGACATCCGGCATCTGCTTGATGATGCCTTCAACGTCAACATAGGAATTCAGACGAACCGTTTCGCAGACCTCATGAACGCCCGGGTCAAAGGAAACGTCAAACCTGTCTCGCCTGTCAATCTTGCTGAGAAGAACAAACAAGCTTCCCGTTGGAACCATGATGAGTGACATCACAAAGGCAATAATTTTCTGATAAAATGCTGTCATTATAAAACTCTCGCTTTCCGAATTGAGATAAAGCTATGATAACATTATCATAAGGAAAAATCAATAGTTTTTCATCTTTTTAATATTTCATTAATAAAGCCCGTCCGCTTTTCTGAACAAAAGACAAAAAACAGGCCGCCTGCTGCGGCGGCCAACTTGTCAGAGATTTTCAACCTCTCCGTGTCGAACATAAATGCGCTTGATTCGCGGCATAAAGTTGCAGAGAACCTCATAGCTGAAGCTGTCACTCATGCTGCCGAGCTCCTCGGCGGAAATTCCTGAGCCGCCGTCCCTTCCAAGGATTACCGCGCGGTCGCCAACGCTCACCTGCTCGATATCCGAAACGTCAACCATAATCTGATCCATGCAAACTTTTCCGACAACGGGCGCCTTTTTGCCCTTGATGAGAACATAGCCCTTGTTTGAAAAGCAGCGGTTGAAGCCGTCTGCATAACCGATGCAGACCGTTGCAATTTTCCTTTCGCACGGAGCGGTATAGGTCTGGCCGTATCCGATTTTTGTTCCCTTTTTGACGGTTTTGACATAGACAATGTGGCTTTCAACCTGCATTGCCGGAATGAGGTGAACGCGCTCCTTGTGAACATCCGGCGATGGATAAAGACCGTAAAGCGAAACACCGAAACGCACCATGTCAAAGCTCTTTTCGCCCTCAATGACTGCGGCGCTGTTGCAGATGTGCTTGATTGGAATATCTATTGAGCGCTTTTCAAGAAGCGCAATGAAGTTTTCAAACCTTTCGGTCTGTTCGTTTGCGCTTGTTTTGTCCTTTTCATCGGCGCAGGCGTAATGACTGAAAAGTCCTTCAACATAAAGACCGGGCAGCCTTTTGATTTTTTCAACGGCAGCCGCTCCGCTTTCATCATCCGGAAAGCCGATGCGTCCCATTCCGGTGTCAACGGCAATGTGAATCTTTGCCGTTTTGTTCATCTTCAGCGCGGTTTCGGAAAGGAGCCTTGCGCTTTCCGTGTCATATATCGTTGCGGTTATATCGTTTCTGATGAGATCCTCATATTCAAGAGGGCTGACATAGGAAAGAATGAGCATCGGCGTTTTGACACCCTCGGCGCGCAGCTCTTCGCCCTCATTGATTGAAGCAACAGCAAAGTAATCACACTTATTCTGCAAAAAAAGCGCAATGCGGTGTGAGCCATGGCCGTATGCGTCCGCTTTGATGACGCACATCGTTTTAACTTTTGGCGCAAGAAGAGCTTTAAGCTCATTAAAATTGTTTTCGATTGCATCAAGGTCAATTCTTGCAAAGCTTCTGTAATATGACGGTTTTTCTTTCAAAATTACACTACCTTTCGTGTGATAAAGAGGCTGACCGGCGCTTTTGCGTCAGCCGTTGAGGAGCTTAAAGTTCCCCTTGTTGGTCTTGTAAAGCTGCTTATATACCTCATAGCCCTTGTCATATGCGGCCTTGTCTGATGCATTGGGCTTGAAGGTCTTGTTGTTCTTGATGAGCCTTCCGGCTTCTGAGATATCCTTTATAACACCGATTCCGGCGGCAACAACAACGGCTGCACCAACCGCACCGACGTTCTGCGGGCTTTCAACCGTTTCAATCGTTCTTCCGAGACAGTCGGCAAGAATTCGGCTTGTTGAATCGTTGAGCGCGCCGCCGCCGACAAAGCGGATGGTTTCTGAGGTTTTGATTTTTTTGTCCTGGGTTTCAAGCATCCAGCGCATATGATAGCACACGCCCTCAATAACGGCGCGGATAAGCTCGCTCTTTCCGGTGTCAAGGCTGATGTTGAAGAACATTGCTCTTGAGTTCGGATCCTCAAATGGGCAGCGGTTTCCGTGGAACCACGGGGTGAAAACAACTCCGTTTGAGCCGGCCGGAACCTTTTCAATGACATCAGAAAGATATTGATAAAGATTTGTGTATTCGCTCTCCATATCCTCGGCAACATGGGTCTTTTTGAGATAGATGCCGATTTCATCAAGCGCAAGGTGGTTTTTGACCCACTCAAGGCATTTTCCTGCCGTTTCAAGCTCGGCAAAATAATTATAAAGTCCGTCCTGAGCGCCAACGATTGCGGCAATCATTGAGGATGCATCAACAACATTTTTGTCAACAACGGTTGAGACCCAGCCCGAGGTGCCCATATAAACGTGAGTGTCCCCGTTTCCAACCGCACCGGCGCCGACTCCGATGAGCGTTGCGTCTCCGCCGCCTCCAAAAACAGCCGTACCCTCTTTGAGTCCAAGCTCCGCGGCCGCTTTTTTTGTGAGCCCGCCAACCCTGTCTGT
The DNA here is from genome assembly GCA_002438505.1 of Ruminococcaceae bacterium UBA6416. Lineage (GTDB taxonomy): Bacteria > Bacillota > Clostridia > Oscillospirales > Acutalibacteraceae > UBA6857. The sequence goes on from DJPI01000008.1 coordinate 28,144, forward strand.
GCTTTTTTTAATTTCCGCAAGGTGATTCATGTCAACGCCGAACATTTTGCACATCTCGCTGCTCCATCCCTGCTTTCCGGGGCGAACATCATAAAGAAGCGTTCCGAAAGCGGAATCGGGGGTCATGATGAACTTTCCGGTCATTCTTGCAATCAAGGCTTCCTTGACATCGAGCCATTTATATGTTTTTTTGAAGCTTTCCGGCTCATTGTTCTTCACCCAGAGATATTTATAAACGGGATCCTTAACGCTCAGCGCAGCGGCCTTTGTTATTGCAAGCGATTTAAGGAGCTTGAAGGCGTTTCCTCCGGCAATCTTGAGGCCGTGAGCCATGTTTTCCTTAAGCTCTTTTCTTGCGCGCTGATCCATATAGCTCATTGCGCGGCGAACGGGAAGTCCGTCCTTGTCAACAAGAACAAGACCCTGCATCTGGGAGCAGAAGGAAATTCCGGCGATATCCTCCGGCTTCACATCGGTCTTTGTGAAAATTTCCTTTGTTGTCTTGCACATTGCAGCCCACCATTCATCGGGATCCTGCTCCGCTCCGCCGTCCGGAAAAACATAAAGCTCATATCCCTCAATCGCGTCCGCAATAAGCTCAACGCTGTTTTCAATTTTGAAAAGGCAGGTTTTAACTCCCGTTGTTCCAATGTCATATGCAAGTGCGTATTTCATATATTATCACATTCCTTTCGGATAAATATTAGGCTTGAGCGCGGCTTTAACGAATTCTATGATATTTCTGACGGCGAACTCGTCTTTTTGAAAGATATCATCGCCGGCATAAATTTTATATCTTTCGCTGTAATATTCGCAGGCATAGGAAAACTGAAACGTGACAAGAAGATTGTCAAGCAAAAACGCAGCCATTCCCGGGTCGATATCCGTTCTTATTTCTCCTGATATCTGACCTTGGATTATCGCCGTTTTATAAGCATTCGCAGTGATTGTTTCCATCCTGTCCGCAAGCTTTTTTCCAAGCTCCGCGTTGCGCTCGGTTGTGAATTCGTTATAAAGCTTGATCATAACGGCATTCCGCCGCGAAAAAGAAATTGCCTCATGAAGAAGCTTTTCAAGCTTCAAAATGACATCCTCGTCCGTTGCGTTGATTGCGCCGAGAATTTCCTCAAGCGAGGAGATTCCGTAACTGACACTGGTGAGAAAAAGGTCGGATTTTGTGTCAAAATATTTATAAAGCGAGCCAACGCTGACCTGCGCTTTTTTGGCTATGGTGTTTATGTTTGCGTTTTCAAAGCCCTTGGTTGCAAATTCGTTCACCGCAACGTCAAGAATCGTTTTCCGCTTTTCCTCCGAAATATTTTCAAATGTTGCCTTGTGATAAACCTCTTTTTGTTCTGCCATCATGCTTTCTCTCCTAATACCGAGTGGCCGCCCGAAAAGCAAAAAGCGCTGCATTCCGGACTTTCCTTCCGCCGTGCGGAAAAATTTTGGCGCGGCCTTTCACCTTAACTTGCCGCCTTCCGGGTGGCAAAAAATGAGTAACCACTCTATTTTATCAACAACCGGCAAAAAAAGCAAGTAATATGAAGCAAAAGGTCTTTCGCACCGAAAAAATTCTTCAATACAAAGCTCGGCTTCAAATAAACAGACCGTCATCCGCTGCAAAAGCTGCTTTGCGGACAACGGTCTGTTTTTTTAATTGCGTGAAATCATTCGATCCTATGAGAAAGGAAAGTTTCTTTAATGAATCTTTCGGTCTTTTGGTTCATTATTTCGCGCTTATTCGCAAGATGTGCATCAATGAATATAACAAGTTTTGAGGTGCGCAGTTGTTTGTTTTTAATAAGGAGAGATAGGAAGAAATTGAGAATATAGATCTCAATCGATCTGAGCTTTAGCGGAATGGCTTTGAGTTTGACTTTAATTTTGAAGTTTAGCATTGTGACACCCGTCCCTTCACAAAAAAATTTTGCAACAGTTTCGGTTTTTGATTCGGCATTCCCGGAATCAACCATGCAACATCTTGCGTTTTCCTTTTCCCATTGCAACGATATGATATAACATTAGCGGAGAGTTTTTTGTCACAGTTTGTCGAAAAAATATTAAAATTTACAATATGCTGTTATTTTATTTTGAAAGACGGCGCATTTTTTAGAATAATGAAAAAGAACAGTTCATACGCGCAAAAAAGGCAAAGCGGCATATTTTTACCGCAGTCTGATAGGAACCCGGGCGCCCCCTTCACGTTAGCGTCCGGATCCCCGTTTCGGAGCACTCGCGAATATACACCCAAATATCCGGACGTCCGATAACATAAGAGACTGCAGCAAAGATATGCCGCCTTACTCTATCTAAATATTGAAATATCAAATTACAAACAGCCGGTCAAAGCCGGCACCGGAAGGAAACAAAACGAGCCCTTCCTGTCAGCATATAAAGTTTAACACGCCGGATAAAATAAAACAATCCGTTTTGTGAACTCGTCTTTATTGAAAATTCATCAAGAAAATCTGCGGATTAATCTTGCGCTTTTCGGTTCCTCAGGGCTTGAATTCCCATTAACCTTGCGGTATAATATGTTTATCATGGCTGCCGGGTAATCCGGAATGCGGATATCGGCGTTTTTTCAAAAGGAGTGTCAGTTATGCTCGTTTCAACAAAGGGGAGATACGCTCTGCGCGTTATGGTTGAGCTTGCGCAGCACGAAAAAGGAGAATATGTTCCGCTTAAGACAATAGCTGCGGCTCAGGATATATCCGAAAAATATCTCGAAAGCATCATTGTTGGTCTTTCAAAAGCCGGTTTGCTTGACGGCCTGCGCGGAAAGGGCGGAGGCTACAGACTCAACCGCAGCCCGGATGAATACACCGCCGGGGAAATTCTGCGTCTGACGGAGGGTTCTCTTGCGCCTGTTGCCTGCCTTGAGTGTGAAAGCAATGAATGCTCCCGTGCCGGGGACTGCAAAACCCTTCCAATGTGGAAAAATCTCAATGTTCTCATCTGCAATTATCTTGACGGCGTCTCCATTGGTGACCTTGCAAGGGGTAATGTGAAATAAAGTCGCGTTTTAAATACGCCGAAAATTCAAAACTGCCGCCGGTGTCTTTGCACCAAGCGGCAGTTTTTGCGTTTTAATCATCGGCCGGAAAAGACCGAGAAAAGGCCGTTGAAAGCCGTATAAAGCAGCTTCCAGAATGAAAATGTCTTTCCCGAGTCAGTCGGTATGCGTTCAGCATAAAGATAGTTTCCGTCTTTATCGTAGCAGAGATAGCTCTTGCCTGTTTGAGAAAGCACTCTTGAGCTGACCTTTTCCGCCGGGTCGGTGAACTGGCCGTATCCCGGACAGGAATAGATGTCTCTGATATCGTCATCCATAACAAGTTCGGCGGCAAAGCCTTTAACATCCTCACGGCCATTCATTCCCATGTGGGAAACACTTTTGAAGAACCATGTGTTCTCCGGAAGGAAGCCGGTTGAAGCGTCAATTTTCCTGTCAGGAGAAATATGGTTGTGCGCCGGATTATTGCAGTAAGTTTTGGGCGAAGCATAGTCCTCAGCAAATGCTTTTCCAAATTCAGCGGCCGTTGCACCGAGAGCCGCCGAGTACGGAGCAAGGAGGTTGTCTGCGTCATCAAGATGACAGTTGAACAGCGGTGCAAGGAAATATCCCATGTTGTAGCTTGCAATGATATGGACATAGGTTCCGTTTTCCTTGAGCGCTTTGAGTGTCTGCGGAAAAGCCTTGCGCGCCGCGTTGAAGCTTTCCGTCTCTGCGCGGACGGCGGCATATTTTTCATCGGAAAGAAGAAGGTTTCTTGCCTCCTCATAGCTTCCGGACGGGCAGAGCGCCCACATCATTGAGCTTTTGAGCGCAAGCATATCCCTCGCTTCGGCAACGGCAGTGCGCAAAACCTTTTCAAGTGTTTTTGAAGAGAGCGCAAGCCGCAGTGCAACGGAGGCCTGATATCCCCCGTCACCCTCAAGCAGAGCGGGAAGAATCTCCCTATGCAGGCGCTCAATGTCATAAACCCGGACGTTGTCAAGAAGAATATCGCCGACAATCTGCGAACCGTCAAAGGCCGGAATCATGCAGACAAGCTTTTTTATGTACTTTGCGTCCTCCGGGAACATTGCAATATACTGAATGAAAACTGCGCCGCCCTGGCTTATCGGAACAAAGTTGACCTTTTTTGCTCCTGTCTGGGCGAGGACAACATTGTGAAGATAATCGTGAAGTCCTTCGGCCGCCGCCTTAACGCTTCCAAACGAATCATAGGTGTAATAATACCGCACGCTGTCATATTCGCCGAGTTTATCGAGCGAAACATTTGAGTATATGAGCGATTGTTCCTCCTTTGAAAGCTCGGAATATGGCTTATTGAAAGAGCGCACCTTTTTGTTGTATACCGCGCTTCCGTTGTCATTCAGAGCAAAAGGCTTGAACAGCTCTTCCATGAAACCCTTGACCGCCTTTGAAAGGGCAACGTCATTTCTTGTGATTGCGGACACGCCAAGCGGAAGCAGCAGCTCTTTGATGACATTCATAACGAGCGTTTTGGTTTCAAGCCCGGCAAGCTCAAATGTGCTGATATCACCGAGGAACTCTCCATTATCGTCATAAACCAACGTCTGGCTCTGTCCAAAGCCCGGAATGAGAATGACGGGTGTTTTTTCCGTCTCGTGTGCAGCAAAGCAGACAGCCGAAACGGAAATCATGAGCGCCAGCGCAAGCACAAGCGAAACCGCTTTTTTAAAAGCTTTTTTCATAAGTTTTTCCTATCCTTTCCGCAGAAAGCCGCCGTGAAGCCAAAGAGTATTCAGCAAAAACAACAGCCGCTTTTGAATTAATCTTCGGAAATTATAGCACATCGTTTTTTCAAGGTCAACGGCGAAAGTTGTTTTTTTGTTTGATTTGTGATAAAATCAGTTCATTCAGATTTCTGGCCGCAAAAGGCCGCGCAAAAAGGACTGAGATTTCATGCAAAAAAAAGCCGTTATTGTTCAGGACCTCTCCTGCTTCGGAAAATGCTCGTCATCGGTTGCTTTGCCGATAGTTTCATCATACAATATTGAGTGCGCGATTTTGCCGACCGCGCTGCTTTCTGCCCACACCGGTTTTTCAAAATACACCTGCTTTGACTTAACTCAGCAGATGCAGACAACGCTGAACGACTGGAAAGCACTTTCTCTTCAATTTGACGGATTTTTTTCCGGCTATATGCTCTCTGATTTTCAAGCCTCGCTCGCCCTTGAAGTGCTCAAAACGCTTGTGAAAAAGGACGCGCTCGTTCTTGTTGACCCCGTCATGGGCGATGACGGAAAGGCCTATGCAATGCTCAACTCCTCCTTTGGAGAAAAGATGCGCGCTCTTGTTGCCCGTGCAGATGTGATAACACCGAACCTCACCGAGGCCGCCCTCCTCCTTGAAAAGGAGCCTGTGCTTGAAAACTATGACGCGGCATACATTGAAAAAAGCCTTCTTGCTCTTCAAAAGCTCGGCTGCAAGGTTCCGATGATAACCGGCGTCAGCCTTGAAAAAGGAAAAATCGGCGTTGCTTTCCTTGAAAGCGGAAAGGCTGACTTTGTTTTTTCAAAAAAATATGACGGTGTTTCCTGCGGAACGGGAGACACGCTTTCAAGCGTCCTTTTCGGTGAGCTTCTCTCCGGTGCGGGCATCAAAGCGGCCGCTGCAAGAGCCGTTGCCGCAACGGAAAAGGCAATCAAAGCCGGCGTCAAGGATTACGGAATCGACTTTGAATGCCTGCTGCGCGGCTGAATTGTTTTCGGCCGATGCAAGGCCTATGTTCAACTAAAACTTTCCGAAAAATTACAGGCCGTTGCCTGCAATCGGCAACAGCGAAAAAATTAACATCATAAAACCCACAACCGGCCGCAGTTCGGATTCCTCCGAGCTGCGGCCGGTTGTTTAAATCAGAAATTTATTTCGAAAAGAGATTCAGCGTTTTTTTGTGAAAAACAATTTGATTGCATTGATGATCTTTGTGAACCATTCGGCAATCGACTTGAAGAACCTGATGAGGCCGTCTGAGCCTGCAATATCACCAACATTGTCATCGGCAATTTTAAGAATTTCCTTCAAAACTTCTCTTGCAATCGGGTTGTCAAGGTTAACAAGCTTATTGACAACAGCTCTCCACTTTCCGTTGACCTTGTCATAGGCTTCAACACCTGCGTCTGACGCCTTGGCCGAACCGAATACATAATAGTGGATACTTGTCATTACAACCTGAAGGCTGGTGTTGCTTGCAGACCACTTTGCAAATGTCTGAAGAATTGAGTAAACAATCTCATAATCCTCCGGTGACATCTGGAACTTCTGCTGCATGATATCCATGAGGATCTTGTCATTTCCGTCAAGAGACAGGAAGCGGAGAATGAGTCTCATGAGAATTGTGAGCATATCGGCATAGTCATATCTTCCGGCATAGCGCATTGTGTACGCCTGCCTGCCGTTGAGCGATGTGAAGCCGACGACAACTTTACCCTGTGTAAGCTCTGCAACAGCGTCTCCAACCATTGTTGTGAATCTGAAGCCGGTCTTTTCATTGATAAAGTCAATCAGCTTATCAAACAGGAACTTGAAGTTGATCTTTGCAAGATCGTCCACTCTGAGGAAGGACTCAATGTTCATAATCTTGTAAAGGTCGATTTCGCCGGTGATGGGCTCAATGGCCTCAAAGATTCTGTAAACTGCGTGGAGAATGTTTCTGAAGCAGGTGTCAAGACCATTGCAGTTGATGAAGTAGATGACGGACGCCTGGGTTGAAGAAAAGGGACTTCAGAACATTGCGGCGTTCCAAGCCTTCCCGCAGTTCTTCCTGCTTGCAAAGTGCTGGGGCATTGCTCCGGAAACCGTTGTTCGCAAAATGACCGGCGCCACCGCCGACAGATACGGAATCAAGGAGCGCGGATACCTCAAGGAGGGCTTCAAAGCCGACCTCAGCATTATTGACCCGGCAAGACTCAGCGTTAACGAGGCCAGGCCGGACGCAAAGCCGGGCGGAATTCACAGCGTTTATATCAACGGCAAGGCCATCCTCAAAAACTTTGAATATATTGGCGGAACCAACGGTGAATTCACCCTCAAAAAGTAACAAAACCAAAAAACGCCTGACGGCTGCTGCTGTCAGGCGATATTTTTTTTTGATTCACACAATAACCTTTGAAAGGAAGTCCTTTGTGCGCGGGTTCTGCGGATTTTCAAAGATGTCATTCGGCTTTCCCTCTTCAAGGATTTTTCCGTCATCCATGAAAATGACGCGCGTTGCAACCTCACGCGCAAAGCCCATCTCGTGGGTAACAACAACCATTGTCATTCCTTCACGGGCAAGCTCTTTCATAACGTCAAGCACCTCGCCGACCATTTCAGGGTCAAGCGCACTCGTTGGCTCATCAAAAAGCATGACCTCCGGCTCCATGCAAAGTGCGCGAACAATCGCAACGCGCTGCTTCTGTCCGCCGGAAAGCTGGGAGGGATAGGAGTTTGCCCTGTCCTTAAGCCCAACACGGGAGAGAAGCTCCAGCGCCTTTTTTTCCGCCTCGGCTTTGCTCTTTTTGAGAATCTGCATCGGAGCAATCGTCATGTTTTTCAGAATCGTCATGTTTGGAAAAAGGTTGAAGTGCTGGAACACCATACCCATCTTGCGGCGGTGAAGATTGATGTTTGTTTTCGGGTCGGTGATGTCATGGCCGTCAAAAACAATTTTTCCGCCGGTTGGAATTTCAAGAAGATTCAGCGAGCGCAAAAATGTTGATTTTCCCGAACCGGAGGGGCCGATAACAACAAGAACTTCGCCCTGGTGGATATCGCAGTCAACGCCGTCAAGCGCCTTGACCTTTCCGCCGAGATAATGCTTTTTAAGGTTTTCAACGTGAATAAGAACATTATCGTTCACTCTTACGCAGCCTCCTTTCAACCGAGCCGAAAACGGCAGTCAGAATTATAACAGTCAGAAGATAAATTATTGCAACGGCAATAAGCGGCATAAACGCCTCAAAGGTACGTCCTCTGATGAGGTCTCCGGCCTTTGTGAGATCCATGATTCCGACATAACCGGCAACCGAAGTTTCCTTAAGCAAAGCGATAACCTCATTAAGGAGGGTTGGAAGAACGGTCTTGACCGCCTGCGGAATAACGATGTTAATCATTGTTCTGACATAACCGAAGCCGAGCGAACGTCCGGCCTCAAACTGACCCTCGTCAATCGACATGATGCCGCCTCTGAAAATTTCCGCAACATATGCGGCAGAGTTAAAACCAAAGGCAACGATTGCAACAACAACGCCGTTATCCTGTGAAACAAGGATGACAAAATACCAAAGCATGAGCTGAACAACAACGGGAACGCCTCTGATAACGGTGATATATATTTTGCAAAGCGCATTAATGAACCTCAAAAACCAATAGCCGAAGCCGCCTCTGAGCTTCATTGTCTCTTCATTCTTGTCATATGACGTTCTGACCATTGCAAGAATAATGCCGAACACGAAACCGATGAGAATTGCAAAAAATGTGATGATGAGCGAATTTTTGAAGCCCTGAACGAGCCATTTCCAATAGCCCTCGTTAACAAAGCAGCGCATAAATGTTTCGCCGAGTTTTGCAAACGTCTCCTTCAATTATATTCCTCCTTTGTTATGCAAAGATATCTCCGGAAAGCCGACAAGACCTCCCGGGGATACTTTTAAAAGAAAGGGCGGAACAAAGCCGCCCCGTGATTTTTAATTATTCAGCCGGAATGTATTTGTCAATGATTGACTTAACGGTACCGTCTGCAATGAGTTCCTTGAGCGCGGTGTTGACCTTGTCAAGAAGCTCAGTGTTATCCTTTGCAATCGCGATAGCATACTGCTCCTCAAGCCATGTTCCGTCAAGAATCTTAAGGCCTTCGGTCGTTTTTACGAATGACTTTGCGGGAGCTTCGTCAATGATAACGGCGTCAACCTTTCCAGTCTTGAGAGCCTGAACGGTATCGGTTGCAGCTTTGTAACGGACAACATTTTCCTCGCCGTAGCCGCCGTTTTCAACCGTGGCTGAAGCAAGAATATCACCCGTGGTGTCCTGCTGAACGCCAATCTTCATTGAGCCGTCACCTTTGAGGTCGGAGATGGCTTTGATTGCGGAATCTTCCCTTACGATAACAACCTGCTTTGTTGTTGTGTAAGAATCTGTGAAGTTAACGCTCTCTTTTCTTTCATCGGTAACGGTCATGCCGGCCATGCCGATGTCGAACTTACCGGTCTGGACGCCGCCAACGATTGAGCCGAACTCAACGTCCTTAATTTCAAGGGTCATGCCAAGCTTTTCGGCAATCTTTTCTGCAATTTCAACGTCGATACCGGCAAAGTTGTCTCCGTCCTTGTATTCATACGGCGGGAAGGTTGCGTTGGTTGCCATAACAAGAGTTTTCTTTTCAGCCGTGTCTGATGCTGACGAGGCGTCTGAAGCTGAAGTTGACGGGTCGTCCTTTGAAGTTCCGCAAGCCACCAAGGCAAAAACCATGAGAGCTGCAAGAACAAGTGCAATAATCTTTTTCATTTCTTAAATCCTCCAATAACATTCGTGAGCAAAACGCGCTCACTTCATACTGCCGGGTAATTTTAACACCTATAATTTAATTTGTCAAGCCGGTTTTGTATTTTTTTTCATCTTTTGCGATTATTCATGAATAAAACGCCCGATTATTCAGCTTAATTGTGCATATTTTCAGTCTGTTCCGTCAAAAAATATACAAGCTTGTAATCTCTGACCACGCCCCAAAGCTTTTTGTCCTCAATGAGCGACTGCAAAAAGCCCTTAACGGTTGTCAAAAGCTTTCCGTACTGGTCGTTTTCAACGCGCAGCGAAAGCGTCTTTGCGCAGACGGCAAAAATTTCCTCAAGCGTTTTTCCGTTGCTGATTGAAAGGAAGTACTCCTTGAGCCTTTCAAGACACTGCCTGTTATATGAAGCAAGCGGCGCAATGTCTGCGCACGGCTTGTCATGCGAGGGAACAAAAAGCTCTCCCTCAAGCGAGCAGAGCATTTTGAGCGTTTCAATGCTTTTATTGATATCGAAAAAGAACGGCAGCTTATAGCTTTCAAATGTCTCCTTTGAAAGCACGGAATCGCCGAGGAACCAGACATCGTCCGGAGTTTTGACGCCTATCATTCCGAATGAATGACCCGGAAGCGGAAGAATTTCAAACCCTTTTGGAAGCTGTGCCTCGCTCACAGGCTTGGCCTTCACACCAACGGGGCGGAAAAAGTAGCTGCGCTCGCGCTTTATCGGCAGTCCGTTGAAATATATCTGACCTTCAAGGTTGCAAAGGTCAATGAGGTGGTGCTCAACCTCACTTGAGTAGACCTCGCAGCCATATTTTTCGCAAAAAAACCTGTCGCCGGTGATATGGTCGATGTGAGCATGGGTGTTGATTATCATTTTCACGCGCCAGCCGCGCTCTGTCAGATAATTATCAAGGTCTGTATAGCTTTTTTTGTGGTCGCAGCCGTCAATGAGAATGACGCCGCCGTCCGGAAGAACATAGACTCCCGTGTTTGCAAAGCAGCTCAGATAGTAGGTGTTTTTTGCACACTGAACAAGTTGAAACATTTCCAACGCTCCTTAATCAAAGGCATTTTAAAAATCAGACCGCCGAAAAAACGGCGGCCGGTTTGAAAGCTGATGTGATATATAATGTAATATTATTCTGCGCCTTTTTCTTCCTGCTTATCCTCTTTTTTCTTGTGGAAAAGAATCTTGTCAACAGGGAAATAGAGGAAAAACTGAATGGCCGAACAGCACATTGTTGAAATGTTTGCCGCGCCCTGAGCGTTGATTCCCCAGTTAACAAACACACCCTGCAAAGTTGGCGAAAGCCACGCGGAAAAGCAGATGAGCGCAACGGTGAAAACAATGTATATCGGTAAGGTCACTGCGATATTCGCGCCGGAATTGAATGTTTTTTCCTTGTTAACAAAGAAAGCAACAATCTGCGCAAGGATATTGGCAATATTGAAAGCAATGAAATAGCCCAAGCCGTTATTTTTAAGTCCGTCCGAAGCAAAGACCCAGAATTCATAAGGTTCGGCAATGATCTGCTTAACCTGAGGAAGGAGCAAGAGCAGATTGAGAACCGCAAACTGAACAATCATCGCAAGAAGGCTGACGAAAATGAACTTCACAAACTGCCAAAGAGTGTTGAGGCCTGAGCCTTTTTCCGCAGCCGCAGAGTCGATATCTTTAAGCTTTGCCATAAAGAACCATCCTTTATCTTTTTAATGTGTGTATAAGTATACAATATCAAAAAACTAAAATCAAGAGAATTTCAAGAAAAAACCTCCGCCGAATGTAGCGGAGGCCAATCGTTGAGAAGAATCAGTTTTTCTTGTTAAGATCGCGGAAAGATTCAACAAGCTGCTGAATAAGGGTTTTGAACTGTTCAACAAACGCAATGATGCTCTTTACAAATTCGTCCATGAAAAAATCCTTCTTTCATATAAATATTAGGCTTATGCTGAAATAATTATAGCACTATTTAAACAAATTTGCAAGAGATTTTATAATTTTTCAAACATTTTGTGAACAATCGTTAAATTGCCGAAAACGAACCTGAATTTCTTCCGGATTTTTGCAAGCCGCGTTCCTGTGAACATTATTCATGTCAATATGTGCAAAAATTTCAAAATTATTAGTGCAGTTTAATGTAATATTTTTAGAAAAAGTCATGGATTTTTACACGAATGTTTGACTGCCGCAGGCCAAATTCAGCCTGCGGCAGTATTATATTGGACAAAACACCGTCACACGGTTTATTCCGCTTTTGCGGTTTCGGTTTCTCTAAACTTCACCTCGCCGTTTTCAAGAACACACTCATACCTGTGTTTCGGAAGAACGGTTCCGTCAAGAATCTGCTCTGAAAGCCTGTCTTCAACCTTGCTCTGGATTGCGCGTCGCAGCGGTCTTGCTCCGTAAACCGGGTCAAAGCCCGCATCGGCAACCATTGAAACAACCTCGGGAGAAAAGCTCATTTCAATCTCCATGTCTCTGAGCCTTTTCTCGGTCTTCTTGAGCATACGCGCAGCAATTTCATGAATTTCATCCTTGGTGAGCTGGTTGAAAACAATGATTTCATCAACACGGTTGAGAAACTCCGGCCTGAACGCCTTTTTAAGCTCGCCCATGACCGCGTCATGAATACGGGTATCGTCCAGCGCGCCGTTATCCTCGCTCGCGTTCTTGAAGCCGATTGCCTTGCCCTCGCCTGCAATGAGCTTTGCGCCGACATTCGAGGTCATGATGATAACGGTGTTTTTGAAGTCAACGTGTCTGCCCTGAGAGTCGGTGAGAACACCATCGTCAAGAATCTGAAGCAGCATATTGAAAACATCCGGGTGTGCCTTTTCAATCTCATCAAAAAGAACAACGCTGTATGGCTTTCTTCTAACCTGTTCAGTCAGCTCGCCGCCCTCCTCATATCCAACATATCCCGGAGGGGAACCGACAAGACGTGAGGTGTTGTGCTTTTCCATGAATTCCGACATATCAAAACGGATAACCGCGTTTTCATCGCCGAACATTGCGGCGCCGAGCGCTTTGCAAAGCTCGGTTTTACCAACGCCGGTCGGGCCGAGGAAGATGAATGAGCCAAGCGGCCTTTTCGGGTCTTTCAAGCCGCTTCTTCCGCGCCTGATTGCTCTTGCAACGGCGGAAACGGCCTTGTCCTGGCCAACAATGCGCTTGTGAAGGATTGACTCCATTTCAAGCAGCCGCTGGCTTTCCTCCCTTGTCAGCTCGGTCACGGGGATACCCGTCCAGCCGGAAACAATCTGAGCAACCTCGCTCGGTGTGACCTCGCCGCCGACCCGGCTTGATTCCTCTTTCCAGTTTGTTTTTGAAGCGGTGAGCTTGGAGCGCAGCTCCTTTTCTTTGTCGCGCAGCGCTGCGGCGGCTTCAAAGTCCTGCGCATTGACTGCAGCGGCCTTTTCCTCGTTGATTTGCTTGATGTCGTTCTCAATCTTTTTGACCTCGGGCGGCATTGTAAATGCACGCAGCCTTACTCTTGACGCAGCCTCATCAATGAGGTCAATGGCCTTGTCCGGAAGATACCTGTCAGTGATATATCTTGAGGACATTTTGACGGCGGCTTCAATCGCTTCATCCGTGATTTTAACCTTGTGGTGAGCCTCATATTTGTTTCTGAGCCCCTTAAGAATTTCAACAGCCTCCTCTTCTGTCGGTTCGCCAACCTTGACGGGCTGGAAACGCCTTTCAAGTGCGCTGTCTTTTTCAATATACTTCCGGTATTCCTCAAGCGTTGTTGCGCCGATAACCTGAAGCTCGCTTCTTGCAAGCGATGGTTTGAGGATGTTTGCGGCGTCAACGGCGCCCTCGGCGGAACCGGTGCCGATAAGGTTATGCACCTCATCAATGAAAAGGATAACGTCCTTTGCCTTTGTCACCTCGTCAATGCAGCTCTTGATTCGCTCCTCAAAATCACCTCTGTACTTTGTTCCGGCAACCATTCCGGTGAGGTCAAGCGACACAATACGTTTGTCTTTAAGCAGCTCGGGAACCTCGCCCTGGGCAATTCTCAGCGCAAGGCCTTCGGCAATCGCCGTTTTGCCAACACCTGGCTCGCCGATGAGGCAGGGATTGTTTTTTGTTCGCCTTGAAAGAATCTGAATGACCCTTTCAATCTCCTTTTCACGGCCGATGACGGGGTCGATTTCTCCGTTCCTTGCCTTTTTGGTCAAATCCTGACCGTACTTGTCAAGGTTCGGGGTTGAGGTTTTTGCGGAATTCTTTCCGCCGCGTCCGCCTTGAGAGAACGCAGAGCGGCTGTCCTGAGCGTTTGAAAGTTCATCAAGCAAAAGCGGTGCGGAAACACCAAGCTCGGAAAGGATATATGCGGCGCACCCGTCACCCTCGCGCAGTATTGCCGAAAGCAGATGCTCCGTTCCGACATAGCCGGAGTTTTCGCTCCTTGCAAGAGAGACGGAAAGCTCAATGATATGCTTGCAGCGCGGTGTGAAATCGTCCGGAGTGAGGACGGTTGGAATTCCAACGCCCACTGTGCTTCTGATAAGCTCCTCAACCCTCTGCGGTGTTACTCCGCGCGAAAGAAGGAGGGTTGTTGCGGCTCCGTTATCCTCGCGGACAAGACCCATAAGAAGGTGCTCACTGCCGATATAGGTGTGGCCGAGGTTTTCCGCAACCTCAATGGCGGAATTAAGCGCACGGTTCGCTTTTTCGGTAAATCCGGTGAATTTATACATAGGAATCAACTCCTTAGCTTATGATTGGTTTGTATTTTTAACAGACGGCAGACATGAATTTCATGCCCGCCGCCCGATTGTTGTAATTATTGCTTGCTCAAAGCTTCTTTAACGGCTTTGGCTCTGAAAACATCGCGTTCGCGCTGAGAGAGGTTTTCTCCCTGCAAAACGCTGATTGTTGCCGGCTGCATTTCAACAAGCAGACGGCTGAGCGTTTCAAGCGGAAGGTCAATTATCCCCTGCGCCGCGCCAAGACGAACGAGCGACAAAAGGTCGCAAAATTCATCGCAGCTTATCATATGCGCACTTGTGAGTATTCCGTAAGAGCGCCAAATCCGGTCAATGAATGCGTCGTCCTTCAAAAGTGCCTGCCGCGCCTGCGTTTCCTGTTCGGCAATCTGCAAAGCAATGGCGTTCAGGTTCTGAACGGCTGCCTGCTCAGAAATTCCGAGCGTGACCTGATTGCTCAGCTGGAAAAGCGAGCCGACAAAGCATCTTGTGTTGCCGTATACGCCGCGCAGCGTCAAACCGAGCTTTGCAACCGTTGCGGCAAGGCGCGCAATCACGCCGTTTTCATAAAGCGCCGGAAGGTGAAGCATTACGGACGCCCTCATCCCCGTTCCGAGGTTTGTTGGACACTGAGTGAGATAGCCGAGCCTTTTGTCAAAAGCAATGGCCGCCTTTTCTTCAAGCGCTTTGTCAAATTTTGACGCTTTTTCATACGCTTCTTCAAGAGCGAGTCCGGGAAGAATGACCTGAATGCGGGCGTGATCCTCTTCGCAGAGCATGATACTCACGTCCTCGTCCTTTGAAAGAATCAGCGCGCGGCCTTTCGGGTCGGAAGCAAACTCCGGGCTGATGAGATGCTTTTCCGCAAGTGAAACGGCAGCAGTGCTTGAAAGCGCGTTCATTTCGGTATATGTGAGTTCTTCACCGTTGTCTGCGGCAAGGAAAATGTCTTTCATAATCTCATTGACCTTTTCCTTTTCAGCGTTATTCAGCCGCGCCGGGAAGGGATAATCTTTAAGGTTTCTTGCAAACCTTATCCGTGTGCTGAGAACAACGTCTGAGCGCTCGCCCTTGTTGGAATACCACTTCATTTTTTACTTTTCCCCTTTCAGCTCTTTAATTTCATCTCTGATCACGGCTGCCTGTTCAAAATTCTGGCAGTCAATGGCTTTTTGCATATCTTCCTGAAGCTTTGCAATTTTTTCCTCGGCGGTCAATTCCTTTTTCTCTTCCGTTTCCGGCTTTTCGTTCGGAACCTCGGTGTAAGGCACTCTGCCAACGTGCTTTGTTCTTCCGTGGATACGCTGGATTGACGGCAGCAAACGGTCATAGAATTTTTCATAGCAATCTGCGCAGCCGACCATTCCGGTGCGGATGATGTCATCAAAGCTACTTGAGCATTTTTCGCAGCGGTCTGTTTTGGCGGAAGCAAGAGCAAAGGCGCTGTCTTTGAAGAACGATGAAAAGATATTTGGGATACTCAGCGAAAAGTCATCAAAGAAGTCATCATATCCAAGTTTTCTTGCGCACTCGGCGCAAAGGTGAACTTCCGTTGCCTCACCGTTAACAATTCTTTTTATATGGGTTGTTGCTTCGCGTTTTGAGCAGTTCTGACACAACATAATTCATTCCTCCAGTCAGTTATTCATTACCGTTATGAGAAGCTGTTTGAAAATTGATGCGCGGACTTTATCTCTCGCCTCAGCCGGAGCGGCCTTTAAGCAAGAGTCGCTGACAGCGGTGAGGATAAGCTTTGCGTCGCGCTTTGAAAGCAGTTCGCGGTAAACAAGATTCACAAGGTGGCCGCGGCAGGTGTTCTCGTCAATCGAGTCACCAACCGAGTTGACAACGTGCATCAGCAGCGTTTCGCCGTTGCAGTTGACCTTGGCAATCTTGATGAAGCCGCCGCCTCCCCTTCTGCTTTCAACAATGTATCCGCGCTCCGGAGTGAACCGGGATGAGATTACATAATTAATCTGGCTCGGAACACAGCCGAGATCCTGAGCGAGCGTATTGCGCCGGAACTCAATCTCGTCCTTTCCGTCAAGCATTTCGGATATCATTTGAGCTATAACATTAGAAAGGTTCACTTTTTAAACACCTTCTTTGACTTTGACTTTCTTTGACTTTCTGATGTATATTATATTCGTGTTCGAGCTTTTTGCAAAGGTCAAAAAAGGTCAAACTTGTTCAATATCCGCCAAAAATTGAAATTAGCTCTTGTTTTCTCCGGTTTTCTCACTTTTTAATTTTTTTGAAAAAAATTTTTCTTTGACTTTGAACCTCTCTTTGTGCGGCGCTGAGGAGCGTTCCGGCCTTTCCCCCGGGAAAAACTCTTTTGCCGTTTCAAAAGAAAAAAGCTGCTGCTTTTCAAGCTCGTGTGCGTTTTTTTTCATTTCGGCCTCTCCTTTTTGAATCTTCGTTTTCTGCGATATTGTATATTCCATATTTTACTCCGCAAACGCAGCCTTTATTCCGCAGACATTTCGTGCGCTGCACCAAAACATTGTTTGCTCAGAGTCTTGCCTTTTGTCCGTCCTTAATATATAATGAAAAAGAAGGAGGTATGTATTATGAAGAAAACAAAAGAATTTTTAAAACCGTTAGTCTTTTTTCTTGCGCTCACACTTGTTTTTTCCGTGTTTTGCTTTTCCGCCGCAGCGGCTGAAAAGCGTTCCGGCGATTACGGCTACACCGTTTTGAAGAACGGCACGGTGCAGATTGTGAAGTATTACGGAAAAGCGGCGCAGCTCACCGTTCCGTCAAAGCTTGACGGGAAGACCGTTTCGGGCATTGGAAACAACGCCTTTGAGCTGAATGATAAGCTCACATCGGTCATCATTCCCTCATCGGTAAAAAAAATCGGCGAGATGGCGTTTTATTACTGCGAAAACCTCAAGTCCGTGACCCTCCCAAAGGGCATCACCACGATTGAATATGCAACCTTTTCGGTCTGTCCGGCACTTTCAAAGATTAGTCTGCCCGCCGGACTGACAAGAATTGCCGAGCGCGCCTTTTACTGCGCCGGTTTGACAAAGGTCACTCTGCCAGACAGCGTTAAAACGATTGCCTCGGAAGCTTTTTCTTCCTGCCAGGAGCTGCTTGAGGTCGTTCTTCCGGAAAGTGCAACAGACCTTGGCGATTCTGCCTTCAGCAACTGCCAAAGCCTCAAAAAGGCAACTCTCCCCTCAAAGCTCAAAAAGATTCCGGATAATCTTTTCACTGATTGCCTTGAGCTTAATGAGGTCAACTTTCCCTCCGGCCTGACGGAGATAGGCTTTGGCGCGTTCTCTTCAACCGCAATCACAAAGGCTCCCCTTCCGAACACCGTTAAAGTGATTGGTGAGGAAGCGTTCAGCTGGACGCAGAAGCTCAAGTCAGTGAATCTCCCGGAAGGTCTGACGGAAATTCGCTCCAACACATTCAACGCAACAACGCTTGAAAGCGTCAAACTTCCGAGCACACTCAAAAAAATTGCAAACGGAGCCTTTTCCGGCTCCTCCATCAAAGAGCTGACCGTTCCAAAGGGCGTCACGGAAATTTGGCAGGAGGCTTTCAGCGGCTGCCGTGAGCTTGTCAAGGTTATTCTTCCGGACACCGTTACCATTCTCGGAGATAGCGTCTTTCAAAGCTGCGATGCGCTAACCGATGTCCGCCTTTCTTCAAAGCTCAAGGAAATTCCAGACTTCGCATTCAGAGAATGCAGAACGCTCAAAAAAATCATGATTCCGAACAGCGTCACAAGAATCGGCAACAATGCATTCAGTATGTGTCCTGTTCTTGAAGACGTAACCATACCCTCCAAGCTCAAAGAGCTTGGAGACACAGCGTTCTTCTGGTGTTTCAAAATTTCAAAACTCACTTTGCCCGATACCGTTGAACGCGTTGGATATCTTGCCTTTTCAAACACGGCAATAGAAAAAATGAACTGCCCAAAGAGCCTCAAAAAATGCGGCTACAACCCGTTTTTGAACACTCCGTTTTCAAAAGCGCAGCCAAAGGGCGGAATCTATTGGGGCAAGTGGCTCATCGGATATGAGCTCTTCCCGGATATTTATGACTATGAGACCGACACATATAAAGAAACAAAGGTTTCAATCAAGGACGGCACGGTCGGAATTGCAAACCATACCTTTGCTCCCGTCTACTCCGGGACTTATCCCTATGTCATCAGAAGCATCTCCATTCCGAACAGCGTGAAGTATATCGGTGACATGGCGTTCCACGGCGCAGAATTCACAGCGTTGACAATTCCGGACAGCGTTACAGACATCGGCGATTACGCTTTTTCCGGCTGCTATAACCTCACGAAGCTTAAGCTTTCGGAGAACCTCAGGCTCATCAGAAATAATGTTTTTGCAAACTGCACATCACTCAAAGCAATAAAGATTCCGGCGAGCGTTCAGGAGATTGAGGGCCTTGCCTTTTGGAACACCAAGGCGCTGAACGACCAAAAAGGAAACAAGAGCGAATATATTGACAACTGGCTAATTTCCGTTAACGAGGCAAGCAATTATAAATACACCGTCAAAGACGGCGTTGTCGGCATCGCGAACAACGCGGTTCACCCGCTTCTCTATGACGTTACCGTTCCAAAGAGCGTGAAGTATATTCCGCCGTACACCTTCGGCTTCAACTCTTCATCCGTTAAGCTCAGAGACGAGGACTTTGTTCTGCGCTGTGAAAGCGGTTCGGCCGCGCTTGAATACGCAAAAAAGAACGGCCTTCATTATGTTCTTTCCGGCTGCAAGCATGAGAGAATAAGCGGCTGGATAACCGACCAAAAAGCGAGCGTTTATGCCCCCGGAACAAAGCACAAAATCTGTCTTGACTGCAAAAAGACGGTCAAAAAGGGAGTGATTGCTCAGCTCAAATGCTCCGCGCCCGTTCTCATAAAGGCCGCGAACGTCTCCTCCGGCGTCAAAATCACATGGAAAAAGACCGCCGGTGCGGATTATTACGATGTCTACCGCAAAACCGCAAAGAGTTCATGGAAAAAGCTCTCAAGAACATCATCAACATCCTATACCGACAAAACGGCAAAAAGCGGAACAACTTATACCTACACCGTCCGCGCCGTTAACAACGCAGGCTCCTCCGCGTATAACAAAACCGGCGTTTCGGTGAAATTTCTTTCCGCACCGAAGCTCACAGCCAAAACCGCCGCAAAGAAAGTTAAGCTTTCATGGAAGAAAACCCCCGGTGCGGCCGGATATGTCATCCTGCGCAGAGAAAAAGGCGGAAGCTGGAAGGAGATTAAAACAATCAAAAAAGGAAAGACCGTTTCCTTCACCAATAAGAATGTCAAAAAAGGTGTGAAATACAGCTACCGCATCAAGGCATACAGCGGCAAAACCTTCAGCGCCGTTTCAGCCGTCTCTGTTAAAGCAAAGTAAAAACAAAACCAACAAACAAAATCAGCCGGAAAACCCGCAAAGGATTTTCCGGCTGTTGAATTTTTTCTGCGCCTTACTGCGCTTTTGCAAGTTTGGTCTTGCCCTTGTTCAAAACGCCGATATAACTGTTTCCGCGGTTGACGTTGATGGTCTTTCCGTTGAGGTCGGTAACAACGATGTTTGAAATTTCACTCGGCTTTGTCCACTTGATTTTCCGAACGGTACCCATTGAAATGTAATATCCGGTTCCGCCCTTCCAGTCCATTTGAACAAGCGGTCCGCCGTCATAAAGAGAAACATCGGTTTCAAGGGCAAAAACATTTTTATAGGCGAGCTGCTTTTCGGCCTTTGAGTCCATCTGGTCTTTGCCGTTGTGCTTTTTGAGATACACCTTTTTCTTTGCGTCATAGGTGAAGGTGCTGTAATAAGAATTTGAAAAGTTGAGCGTGAGCTTTTCGCATTTTTCGGAGCTGACCTTCTTCGGAGCAACAAAGTTGAAGATATATGTGTCCTTGCCGGTCTTATACGCCGTGCGGATTTTATATTTTTTGAAAAGCTGTGGAATTTTTGTTCCGTCAACATAGGCGGTATGCTCGCGGCTGTATCTTCCGAGTCTGTCCGGATCTCTTCCGAAAACAAGCTCGTCATAATTCTGTGCGCCGTCAAAATAATCAATTTTGAGCCTGTCAAGCGTTTTTTGGCCGAGGGTTTTGTTGCAGCCGAAACAGAAGTAAACCGCGTCAAGTCCATAGGCAAAAATCGGGAAATAATAGCGGCAGCTTCTGACGGAGCAGACCTTCGGAACCTTTGTGTAATCGGCAAAAACGGCCATCATTCTTGTTATTCCGCCCTCAACAAGGCATTCAAACATCAAATCGGCCTTATAAATTCCGTACTGCGGAAGCGACTGAGTAATGTTGTTGATCATTATTGCAACAGGACGGGTGTTCTGCGCTTTTTTTGAAAGGTTGTCAAGTCCCGTCAGCCGGTTGAGCTGAACAACAGCCGGCTTTGTTGTTGGCGGCGCGGTTGTTATTGCGGCGGTTGTTGTTTCCTCAAGCTTTTTTGAGCCGCAGGCCGCGGAAGAAAAAATAAGAAGCAGCGCAAGCAAAGCGACTGCCGAACGTCTGATGATGCTTTTCATTTGAATTACCTCTTGGCTTTGTCTGCCGCAATGGTGAACGGCAAACGGATTTCGGCGTCAAAGCATTCTTTGACTTTTGCAACCGATGATTGAATTGAAAAAACAAACGCTTTCAAGATTATACTTCTCAATTAATCATTGGCTACTTAATTTAGTATACCAATTTTTCACCCTTTTTTCAACAATTACCGCCATTTTACCCCGCCAAAAATCAAGGTCAGAAATTGTATACTTTTTCACGCTTTCAAAAGCGCAAAAAGCTCCGCGCTTTCACGCGGAGCAGTGAGAAAAATCAAATTACTTTTGACCAATCTTTTCAAAGAGCTTTTTGAAAAGGCCTGCAAGCTTCTGAAGAAGATAAGTAATGTCCTGCCAATACATGAGCGGTGTGAATTCAAATTTCATAGCTTCGTCCTCCTTAATAATTATGACTAAATTATACACTCGGATTTTAAGAATGTCAACAGTCTGTGAATGAATAGGCAAAAATCCGTTTAAACACCTACTCATTAACCGAGAGCCGAAAATTGTGATTATCAATTATTCGGCATATAATTTAAAGATAGCGCAAAACGGCAACAACCTTGCCGAGGATTGAAACCTCGTCAACAATAATCGGGTCAAAAAGCTCATTCTCCGGCTGAAGGCGGAAGTGGCCGTTCTCCTTATAAAAGGTTTTGACCGTTGCCTCGTCATCAATGAGGGCAACAACCATGTCTCCGTTTTCCGCAACCGGGGTGCGTTCCGCAAAAATAATGTCTCCGTCAAGGATACCTGCGCCGAGCATACTTTCTCCGCGGACATGGAGGGCAAAAAGCGGTTTGTCTTTTGAAACATAGCCGGAATAAGGAAGATAGCTCTCAACCTGTTCAACGGCAAGAATCGGCATACCGGCGGTTACAACACCGAGCAGCGGAACATGGTGAACATTTTCCGCCTGACCAACAATGCGGATCGAGCGCTTGAGCATCGGGTCGCGCATAATATAGCCTTTTTCCTCAAGGGCGTCAAGGTTCGCCTGAACGGAAGAAGTTGAGCGCAGACCAACAGCCTGACAAATTTCCCTGACTGAGGGCGGAACGCCGTCACCGGCGCGCTCTTTGAGATATTCAAGAATCCGATATTGATTTTCGCTGAGCGGTTTCATAAAGCATCGCTCCTTCATATAAATTATTAGTAACTTCCGAATCATAGTGAACAAATGATCGGTTGCAATGAGATTATAACACATCTTTTTCAAAAATGCAAACATTTGTTTGGTGTTTTTCAAAAAAATTTTTTGAGCTTTCTTTTTTTGCCGCAGAAAGGAATAATCGCCGCTTCAAGCGTGCAGAATATTTTCAGTACCGCCGAGATAATCGGCGAATACAAAATTTTTGGAACGGCGGTTTGAAAAATGAAAAACAGCAGCAATTCCGGAAAAGGCTTCTTCTTTTCCAAAAACGGTTTTTACATTACGGCGGTTATCGGCATCCTCGCCGTTATTGCAGCGGCGGTCACGCTGAAAATTTCAACGGGCAAAATCAAGCGCGGCCTTGCGGACGTTGCGTCCAACACCGCCCCCTCGTTCAGCAAGGTTGAAAACAGCGCAAAAAACATTCCCGATCCGCGCGAGCTTTCGGAGCCGGAAAGTGAGCCTGAAACAACCGAAAAGAAAACCGAAAAAGTCACCGAGACTCAAAAGCCGAGCGAAACGACCGAGCCGCAGACACAGCGCGCAGCCAAAATTGAAAACACAGCCTATAAGCTTCCGATAGGTACCGACATTCAAAAAGATTTTTCACCCGATACGCCCGTTTTCAGCAAAACAATGGGCGATTACCGCACACACACCGGCGTTGATTTTGAGGGTACGGAAGGCGCGGAGGTCTGCGCGGTTGGAAACGGCGTTGTCACACGCGTCCTTGCCGACACAATGTGGGGCTATGTTGTTGAAATTGATCACGGGGATTTCACAGCAAGATATGCCGGACTCGACCAGAGCACCGCCGCCGGAATAGGCGACACGGTTGAGCTCGGCCAGAAAATCGGCAATCTTTCCGCAATTCCCGTTGAAAAAGAGGACGGCGCACACCTGCATTTTGAGATTATTAAAGACAAAAAAGCGGTTGATCCGTTTGAAGCGCTCGGAATTTCAAGGTGAACCTGCCCCCGTGAAGCACGAATCGTTTAGGGGCATAAGTCAAAAGGGAGCTGTTGCATCAAGCGGCAGCTCCCTTAAATTACTTGTGAAATTAATATGCCTTGCCCCAATAAACCATATACTTAGCCTTCTTTCCGCAGCAGACGCAGGTGTCCGAAAGCTGTTCCTGCTCAAAGGGGATGCAGCGCGAGCCGACCCCGGTAACTTCCTTAACCTTGTCCTCGCAGGCCTCATCACCGCACCACATTGCTTTAACAAAGCCGTCTCCCTTTTCTTCAAGGGTTTTTGTGATTTCTTCAAGCGAGGTGCAGGCATAGGTTCTTCTCTCGCGGTTTTCAAGCGCGGCTTTATAGAGCGCGTCATGAACCTCTTTAAGCTTTTCGCCGACTGCGTGCTCAAGTTCATCAAGCGAAACAACGGTCTTTTCCCTGTTGTGGCGCGTAACAAGAACGCACTGGTTGTTTTCAATGTCGCGCGGTCCAAGCTCAATGCGAACGGGAACGCCCTTCATTTCATATTCAGAATATTTCCAACCGGGGCTGTTGTCACTGTCATCAAGCTTAACTCTGATGTGTGAGGCTTTGAGTCTTGCGGCAAGCTCTCCCGCCTTTTCAAGAACACCTTCCTTGTGCTGTGCAACGGGAATGACAACGGCCTGAATGGGAGCCACCGCCGGAGGAAGAACAAGCCCGTTGTTGTCGCCGTGGGTCATGATGATTGCGCCAATCATTCTTGTTGTCATGCCCCAGGAAGTCTGGTGCGGATATTCAAGCTTGTTTTCACGACTCTGATACTGGATGCCGAACGCTTTCGCAAAACCGTCGCCGAAATAATGCGAGGTTCCGGCCTGAAGAGCCTTTCCGTCATGCATGAGCGCTTCAATGGCATAGGTTGAAACTGCACCGGCGAACTTGTCGCTTTCCGTCTTCTTGCCCTTAACAACGGGAATTGCAAGATATTTTTCGCAGAAGTTGGCATAAACATTGAGCATTCTTTCCGTTTCCTCAATGGCCTCCTCTGCGGTTGCGTGGATGGTATGACCCTCCTGCCAGAGGAACTCGCGGCTTCTGAGGAACGGACGGGTGGTTTTTTCCCAGCGGACAACGCTGACCCACTGGTTATAAAGTTTCGGCAGGTCGCGGTATGAATGAACAATGTTTGCGTAATGCTCACAAAACAGCGTTTCCGAGGTCGGACGGACGCAAAGCCTTTCCTCAAGCTTTTCGCTGCCGCCGTGAGTGACCCAGGCAACCTCCGGAGCAAAGCCTTCAACGTGGTCTTTTTCCTTTTGAAGGAGGCTTTCCGGAATGAACATCGGCATATTGACGTTCTCGTGACCGGTATCCTTGAACATTCCGTCAAGGATGCGCTGAATGTTCTCCCAAATTGCATAGCCGTAAGGGCGGATAACCATGCAGCCCTTTACGCTCGTATATTCAATAAGCTCCGCCTTTTTAACGATATCGGTATACCATTTGGCAAAGTCCTCTTCCATTGAGGTGATGTCCTCAACCATTTTTTTCTGCTGTGCCATCGGTGCAGATCCTTTCTATAATTACATTGTTGGGGGCTGCCCCTCGGGAGCAGTCCCCTTTTTCAAATTTTTTTATGCCTTTTTAACCGCAGCGGTAACTTTATCCTCGCCAACGTCAAAGGTCTTTTCAAGGTCGCTTTGTTCTGCTTTGCCGAAAACGATGTCATTGGCAAGAAGCTCGTTTTTCATGTGGTCGGCGTTTTCCCTGAGTGCGTTCATAATGAATTCGCTGCCGGAAGAAATCCAAAGAACAACCCTCTGCTCAACCTCATAGCCTGCCTCTTTTCTGAGAAGCTGACACTGGCGGACAACGTCTCTGACCGCGCCCTCTTTGATGAGCTCTTCCGTGAGGTTAACATCAAGCGCAACAACGGTTTTGTTCTGACATTCAGCGGAAACAATGCCGTCCTTGGTCTTTGTCATAACGGTGAAGATTGAGCCGTCATAAGCCTCATCAAAGCCCTTGACAAGAACTTTTTCGCCGTTCTTGACCTTTTCGGTGTAAGAAGCCATTTCTTCCTTTGAAGCACTTTCAAGCGCCTGCTTCATTTTGTTGACGTTCTGCTTGAGAACTGCACCCGCAGCACGGAAATTGACCGCAAGGAAGCTATCCTCAAGAACGGAATTGTCTGAAACATGAACAAGCTTTTTGATATTGAGCTCGTCAAGAATGTTCTTTTCAAAGGTTTTGATTTTTTCCGCCTCGGCATCGTCGCAGGCGATGTAAAGGGTTGAAAGCGGCTGACGAACTTTGATCTGATGCTCGTTGCGCAGCCTCATTGCAACGGCGATAACCTCTCTTGCGTCCGCAGTCTGAGAAAGGATTCCGTCATCCTCAAAGCCCTCAATTTCCTTCGGCCAATCGGAAATATGAACGGAAAGCTCGCTTGACGGAAGAACGCGGCGGGTGAGGTTCTGCCAAATTTCCTCGGTCATGAACGGAATTATCGGAGCCATAACCTTTACGCAGGTGTTGATTGCGTTGAACAGCACCCAATAAGCGAGGGTCTTGTCCTTTTCATCGCCGGTTTTCCAGAAGCGGCGGCGGTTGGTTCTGATGTACCAGTTTGAAATATCGTCAACAAAAACTTCAAATTCCTTGATGACATTGTATGCTTTGAAGTCATCCATCTGGGCTGTTGCTTTTCTGATGAACTCATTTGTTCTTGTAACAAGCCAGCGGTCGGTAACGGTCATTGCGCTCTTGTCCGGGGTATAGCCCTCAAAGTTCGGCTTGTCAAGTCTTGCGTAGGTTTCAAAGAAGGTATAGGTGTTCCAGAAGGAGAGGAGCTTTCTTCTTGCCTCATCGCCAAGGTTGAAGCCGAAGCGGACATCGTTCGCAACGGGTGCGCCGGCATACATATATCTGACAGTGTCTGCACCGATTTTTTCCGCCGCCTCATCAAAGCGAATCATGAAGCCGGTTTTTGAAAACTTTGAGCCGTCCTCGGCAACAACGCTGCTGTGGCAGAGAACTCGCTTATAGGGCGCTCTGTCTTCAAGAACGGTGCTCATGAAGAGCATTGAATAGAACCAGAGGCGAACCTGCTCGCGCATTTCAACAATCCAGTCGGCCGGATAATTCTTTTTCCATTCTTCCTTATCGGTGAAATATCCGGTTGTTGAAAACGGAACAATACCGGCATCAAGCCAGACATCGCCGATTTCCGAAACGCGCTTCACGCTTTCGCCGCATTCGGGACACTTGATTTCAACCGAGTCGATCCACGGACGGTGAAGCTCAGGCAATGCGTCAACCTTTGCCGGGTCAACGGCAAGCTCACGCAGCTCTTTTTTGCTTCCAACAACGTGAACGTGGCCGCATTTTTCGCAGACATAGAACGGAAGCGGCATTCCGTAATAGCGCTTTCTTGAAATGTTCCAATCGCCCATGTTGTTGAGCCAGTCAACCATCCTCTTTCCGTTTGATTCCGGCTCCCACTTGACGGATTCGGCCGCCTTAATGAGTCTGGGCTTAAGCTCTGCGGTTCTGATGTACCACGCCGGAACAAGGCGGAAAATGACCTCGCTCTTGCAGCGCCAGCAGACCGGGTAGCTGTGTTCAATGGGCATGATTTTATAAAGCTTGTTGCGCTTTTCAAGCTCCTCAAAAACCTCGGGAGCAATTTTTGCACTGTCCTTTCCGGTCATGAAGCCAAAGCCGGGAAGGAAAATTCCCATATCGTCAACGGGCATAACCTCCGGAAGGCCGATTCTTTTTCCAAGCTCGTTATCCTCGATACCACAGCCGGGGGCAATGTGAACAACGCCGGTTCCCTCTTCAGCGTCAACGTCCTCCCAGGCAACGATTTTGTGGTCGATATTCTTCTGCGCGTCAAATTCCGGGAAGCAGGTTTCAAAATGGAGGCCAACAAGCTCCTCACCCTTGAGCGCTCTGACAACCTCAAGCTTGTCCTCGCCGAGATATTTGATTGCATTCTTTGCAAGAATGAGGGTCTGCTCATCGCTTTTAACTTTAACTTCAACATAATCAATTTCCGGATTGACCGCAAGAGCAACATTCGAGGAAAGGGTCCACGGAGTTGTTGTCCAAACAACAATTTTTGAAGAAAGCTCCTTAACGGGAAGCTTGAAGAAAACGGAGTTGTGAGTAATGTTCTTATATGAACCGGTCATTTCATGCTCTGAAAGCGAGGTTCCGCAGCGCGGGCACCACGGCATCGGCTTATATTCGCGCTGAATCCAGCCGTTTTCATCGCATTTTTTGAGGAAGTACCAAATGCCTTCAATGTTGAGGTCGGTGTTGGTGTAATAGGAGTTATCCCACTGCATCCACTGGCCGAGCCTTTTGGACTGTTCGGTAATGATTCCGGAAAAGTGCTTAACGCGGTCAACACACTTTTTGGTGAACTTGTCCATGCCGTAGTTTTCAATGTCCTTTTTGGTCTTGAAGCCGAGCTCTTTTTCAACCTCAACCTCAACCCAGAGACCCTGGGAGTCAAAGCCGTTCTGGCAGCGGCAGTCATAGCCGTTCATATATTTATATCTGATGAAAGTATCCTTGAGCGTTCTGCCCCATGCGTGGTGGATACCCATCGGGTTGTTGGCGGTTATCGGGCCGTCAATGAACTTGAAGCGTTCATGGCCGGCGTTTTTCGCCTTTCTTTTGTTGAAACAATCGTTGTCTTCCCAAAATTTGAGAATGTCATGTTCCATCTGGATAAAGCTGTTGCTTTTCTCGGTTTCAGCCATTTTTTTCGTTCCTCCAAACGTAAATTTGCACCCGGCAAAAGCGCGGAATTCAAGCAAAGCCGCGTTTTTTGCGCCGAAGCGATACATACACCAAAACATTATACTATAAAGATTATTCAAATGCAAGAAAACACGGAAAGAAAATTGAAGCAGGCGGAAAGAAAATCAAAAGTATCAGCTTATTGAATCAAGAGTTCAAATACACCGTCATGATTTGCGCTTTTCGGTTAATCATTGCTTACCAAAGGTTGACAAAAGGACCATCCCGTAATAAAATATATCCGGCAATATATAAAGCCCGAAAGGAGAAAACAAAAAATGAGCTCAATGTTTTTCAAAAAAATTGTTGCCATGATAACATCCTTGCTGATATCATGGGGCATCATCACGCTCCCTGCCGCTCCGGAAAAGCCTGACGGCGGAATTAAGAGCGACTGCGTTATCACATTCAATGACAGCGACCCCGGCTGCGCCGGCGGAACGGTTTCCGTCACCTCAAACTATGACGGCGAATACAGCGTTTTCTGGGGCACACAAGAGGGCGAAAAGCTCACAGCCGAAAGCGCGGACGGAAAGGAAATTCCGTATTCACGCTTTGCAAAAATCAATGTTGAAAACGGCAAGGGCAGCGAAACTCTCAGCGAATTCCTTGCAATTCCCGACGGTGCCGAAACCGTTTTGCTCTATTTTGAAAACGAGCTTCTTGACACGGACGCCGTCCCGGCGGAAAAAATCAACGCCTATGACGGAAAAATCTATTCCTTCGGCGCCCTCAGCGACGTCCATTTCGGAAGATATTTTGACGGAACCAAGGATAAGTCCGACACCTCATTCCCAAGAGCGCTCAACTTCCTTGACAGCCTCGGCGTTTCAATGGTCGGAATGAGCGGTGACCTCTCCTTTGCCGGAGAGACAAGCTCCTTCAAAAAGGTTGGAAAGTATTCCGCTCAGCACGACTTCCCGGTCTTTACCTGCCGCGGAAACCATGACTGCGGAAACAAGCTCAACACAAAAATGTGGCAGAAATATCTCAACAAGGGCGTTTACGGAAAAGATAAGCGCGAAGGCGTTCTTGCCGTTGCCGATAACGGTTATGACTTTGTTTTCCGCGGTGAGGAAAGCCACGGCGATGTTTTCATCTTCTTCTCTCAGATTTCCGGCGTTTACGCGCCCGGCGTCCGTCTTGTTACAGACAAGCAGCTTGACTGGCTTGAGGAACAGTTTGAAACATATAAGAACGAAAGAGTCTATCTCTTCTTCCACACCTTCTTCAACGCGCCTGACGGCAACCCCAACATGGGCGAGGGCAACCTTGTCAATGACTTCGGCGAGTCATACTCCCTTCCCTACCGCACCGGAAACAAGGACGAAAAGCGCTTCAGAAGCCTCCTTACCGAATATAAAAACGTAACTTTCTTCAACGGTCACTCACACTTCTCATATGATATGCAAAGCTACAACGCAAGGCTCAACATCACCGACTATGACGGAACAACCGCAACAATGGTTCACGTTTCAAGCTGCGCCGCGCCGAGAACAACCGGTCCGCTCCAGCCGAAGCTCAAGTCAAACTCCGGAACAATGAGCGAGGGTCTTTTCATCACAGCTTATCCGTCATACATAATTGTCACCGCGTGTGACTTTGTCGGCGGTCAGTTCCTTGCTTATGCAACATACAGAATCAACAACAGATGACGTGATAAACAAAAATTCAAAAAGCTGCCTTTTGGCAGCTTTTTGATTAACCGGAAGTGGTGTTTAAATGGACTATGAAAAAGCTCTGAGCTATGTCTACTCAAGAAAAAAATTTGCCAAAAGCAGCTCTCTTGAACGCATCGGCGCTCTGCTTTCGGCGCTCTCAGAGCCGCAAAAAAAGCTGCGGTTTATCCATGTTCTCGGAACAAACGGAAAAGGCTCCGTTTCGGCAATGACCGCCTCATGCCTCACGGCAGCAGGCTATAAAACGGGAAAGTTCACCTCACCGTTCGTTGTGGATTTCCGCGAGCGGATTCAGGTTGACTCAGAGTACATTTCCGAAAGCGACTTTTGCCGCCTGACCGAAACGGTCAAAACAAAAAGCGAAACGCTTCCGGAAAACCTTCAGCCAACCTTTTTTGAATTCATCCTTGCCGTCTCTCTTCTTTATTTTTGCGAAAAAAAGTGTGACTTTGTTGTTCTTGAGGCCGGAATCGGCGGCCGGGATGACAGCACCAACATCATTCCCGCGCCGCTTGTTTCAATATTTACCTGCGTTTCCCTTGACCACACGGCTCTCCTCGGAGATACAGCCGAAGAAATTGCGGAAAACAAGGCCGGCGCAATCAAAAACGGGAGCGTTGTCATCTCCTTTCCCGGTGAAAACGGCGGCTTTGACTTTGTTCCCCAAAAGGAAAGCGTCTGCAAGATTCTTCGGTGCAAAAGCGCAGAGGAAAACTGCCGGATTGTTTTTCCGGAGATGAAAAAGCTTTGTGTTCTTGAGGAGAGCATGACAAAAACGGTGCTTAGATATGAAACGCTGGCGTTTTCACTGAAGCTTCCCGGTGAGCACCAGTTTGCAAACGCCGCCTGCGCGCTTGAGTGCATGAATGCCCTGCGTTCCCTCGGCTTTTCAATTCCGGACACAGCCTTGAAAAAGGGGATGGAAAGCGCTTTTCTTCCGGCAAGAACGGAGCTTGTTCAAAACGAACCGCCGGTTTTGATTGACGGCGGCCACAACGAGGGTGCGGCAAAAACGCTTTCAAATTTCATTGACCGCTTTTTGAGCGGAAAAAAGGTCACTCTGCTTGCGGCGTTCATGAAGGACAAGGATTATGAAACGGCAATAAAAATCCTTGCGCCAAAATGCGAAAGCATTGTTTTCACTCTCTGCAGCGAGCACCGGGGCGAAAGCCCCCGTGTTCTTGCCCGGTGCGCGGAAAGGTTCTGCAAAAACGTCTTTTTTGAAGATGACGTTGACGCGGCGCTAAAAAAAGCAGCGGCGCTTCTTGAACCGGATTCGGCGCTCATAATCGCCGGTTCATTCTATCTTGCCTCGGCCGTGCGCAAAAATTTTATCAACTGACACCTTTCGCCAAAAATTTCTTCTCAAACGGCTTACCATAGGCTCGTCCTATGAGTAAGTCATTTTTTATAATCAAACGCAGGAAAGGAAGATTCGCAAAATGTCTGCAAGGATAGAATATCTGAAAAAAGAGATTCGCGTTGTTTTGGACGGAGAAATTGATCACCACAGCGCAAGCCTCATCAGAATAAGCATTGACGATGCAATAATCCACAAGCGTCCGCAGCTTCTCATTCTTGATTTTTCAAAGGTGAGCTTTATGGATTCCTCGGGAATCGGTCTCGTCATGGGACGATACAAGCTCATGAGAACCGTTGGCGGAAGAATAAGGGTTGAAAACCTCTCTCCGGCCGCATATAAGGTGATGAGGCTTGCCGGACTTGAAAGACTCGGTGAGCTGAGGATGAGGGAAGCCGAGCCGCAAAGCGTTCAAAGTTCAACTTGAAAAGGAGATTTTAAACGGATGAAAACGATTAACGAGATGAAGCTTACCTTTGAAAGCAAAAGCATTAACGAGGGCTTTTCGCGCGTTGCGGTTGCAAGCTTTGCCGCCGCACTCGACCCCACCATTGAAGAACTCAATGACATTAAAACCGCAGTCAGCGAAGCCGTTACAAACGCCATTGTTCACGGCTACCGCGAAAAAATGGGCAAAATTTACATAACCGCCGCAATCACGGACAAGAATATTATCAGAATAAAAATCCGTGACCGCGGAGTTGGAATTGAGGACATTGAAAAAGCACGTCAGCCGCTTTTCACAACCCTCGGCGGCGAACGCGCCGGGCTCGGCTTCGCCGTGATGGAAAGCTTCACGGACAAGCTGAGCGTCCGCTCCGCACCCGGACGCGGAACAACCGTCACACTCGAAAAGAAAATCAGCGGAAAAGCGCTTAACCCGTAAGGAGAGATATTCTTTTGGAAAAAGAAAAAGCAAGTAATGACACCCTTGTTAAAGATAATCTCGGTCTTGTTCATGCCTGCGCCAACAAGTTCCGCGGACGCGGCGCCGAATATGACGACCTTTTTCAGGCCGGGTGCGTTGGCCTTTGTAAGGCTGCGGCGAATTTTGACGCCGAGCGCGGCTTTGCCTTTTCAACCTATGCCGTTCCGGTCATCCTCGGTGAGATCCGCCGGATTTTCCGCGATGGAGGAACGGTCAAGGTTTCGCGCTCACTGAAAGAAAAAGCAAGAGCCGCCCTCAAAACAAAGCAGGAGCTTGAAAACGAGCTTTCGCGCGAGCCGACAATTTCCGAACTTGCCGGGAAACTCGGCGTTTCCGTCAGCGAAGCGGCGGAGCTTTTGACCGTTTCAATGCCAGTTATCTCACTGACGGCGCAGGATGAAAGCACCTCAAGGCAGCTTGACATTCCGACCCAGGCGCCGCAGGAGGCTGTTGCGGAAAGGCTCGCGCTCAAAAAGGTTGTTTCCCTCCTTGAAGAAAGAGACAGAAGGCTCATTGAGTTGAGATACTTCAAAGGCCTGACGCAGGTCAAAACTGCCGAGAAGCTCGGAATGTCTCAGGTTCAGGTTTCACGGCGTGAAAAGGCTCTGCTCATAAAAATGCGCGAAAGTCTTTTGGGTTGATTTTTAAAAAGCCCCGGCTTCTGTTTAATTTAACCGTTTAAAGCGTTCAAACGACCGAAAGATTTGTGTAATCTTCCAAACCGAAGTTTTTTTGAAAAAAACTCTTGACAAACAAAATCAAAAGTGGTTTAATCATGTCAACAAATGAATATTGATTCTTTCAAACCGATGAGAAAGAGTGAGTAGGTTTTGTTCCTTTTCTTTCAGAGAGCCGCCGGTGGTGGAAACGCGGCAGGAAAGCCAAGGCTGAATGGACTTTCGAGGGCGAGCGGAAACGGGTTTTCCCGGAGTATGTGAGACGGAGTATGACTCTCCGTGAAAAAAGGTCAGCATATGTTTGTATGCGTTAAGCGGACGCTTTAAGCGTTAAGCCGGGTGGCACCGCAGGATTATGTTATCAGTCCTGTCCCAGCAAGTTATATTGCTGAGACAGGTTTTTTATTTTACTACGCAAAAAGGAGTGGCGTTTTATGAAAACAAAACGATGGCGACGGCTGAAAAAATTTCACAAATCAAAAAACCGTTACATATCAATAAATTATCATTGTATAAAGGAAGGAATTTTATCATGAAAAAGATTATTGCTCTTGTTCTTGCTCTCACGCTCGTTTTCGCCTTTGCCGCCTGCTCCGGAAATGACGGGGAAACAACCTCCCCCTCCGGCGATTCTTCATCCGCACCGAGCAGCGCAGCCGTAACCTACAAAGTTGGAATCTGCAACTATGTTGACGACGCCTCACTCAACCAGATTGTTGACAGCATCAAGTCAAAGCTTTCCTCAATCGAAGGCGAAAAGAATGTTAAGTTTGAAATTTCCTATGACAACTGCAACGCGGACTCAAACGTCCTCAGCCAGATTGTTGCAAACTTCATTGCGGATGGCGTTGACCTCATGGTCGGCGTTGCAACTCCGGTTGCAATGGCAATGCAGAACGCAACAAAGAAGAACAACATTCCCGTTGTTTTCTCCGCCGTTTCCGACCCCGTTGGAGCAAAGGTTGTTTCCTCGCTTGAAAAGCCGGGCAAAAACCTCACCGGAACCAGCGACTACCTTGACACGGCTTCAATCATGAACCTTATTTTTGCCGTCAACAGCGGCGTCAAAAAGGTCGGCCTTCTCTATGACATTGGTCAGGACTCTTCAACCGCAGCAATCAAGGCCGCAAAAGAGTATCTTGAAAAAAAGGGCATTGAGGTTGTTGAACGCACCGGAACAACGGTTGACGAGGTTGTTCTTGCCGCTCAGGCTCTTGTTTCAGACAAGGTTGACGCTGTTTTCACCCCGACCGACAACACAATCATGAAAGCCGAACTTTCAATCTATGAAATCTTTGCAAAGGCAGGTATCCCTCATTACACCGGCGCTGATTCATTCGCCCTCAACGGAGCCTTCCTCGGCTACGGAGTTGACTATGCAAACCTTGGCGAGCAGACAGCTGAAATGATTGCGGAAATTCTCATTGACAAAAAGGATCCGGCAACAATGGCCGTCCGCACCTTTGACAACGGAACCGCAACCGTTAACACAGAAACCTGCGAAGCACTCGGCCTCAAGTTTGAAGAGGTTTCGGAAAAAATCAAGCCCTTCTGCACCGCAGTTAAGAGCATTAAAACGGCCGAAAGCTTTTCTGACGTCCAGTAACCAACCAGCAACCAAACAAAGCGGTAGACCGCCGGAAGAACAATTTCGTTTTTCCGGCGGCCGCGTCAGGTTTTTTAACGGAGTGATAAAAAAATGGATCTTCTTCAAACAGCGGCCGAACTCGGGCTGATAAGCTCGCTGACCGTTCTTTCCCTTTTTTTGAGCTATTCAATGCTCAATGTCTGTGACCTTTCAACCGACGGCTGCTTCACGCTCGGCGCAGCGGTCGGAGCAATGGTTGCTTATTCCGGCCACCCGTTTCTTTCAATCCCGGCGGCGATGATTGCCGGAGCTCTTTCCGGCTTTATTACCGCATTTTTGCAAACAAAAATGGGCATTGACAGTCTCCTTGCCGGAATCATTGTCAACACGGGTCTTTACTCAATCAACATTGCGGTGATGCGCAACGCAACGCTCGTCAACCTCAATTTCAGCGAAACCGTTTTCACAAAGCTTGAAGCGGCGCTTGAGGGAACTCCTCTTGCCGGTCAGTATAAGCTGATTATTGCGCTTTGCGCGGTTATCCTGGTTGTTCTTTTTCTTGTGTTTTTCCTCAGAACAAATCTTGGCCTTGCGCTGCGTGCAACGGGCAACAATCCGGACATGGTTCGCTCCTCCTCCGTCAACACGGCAACAATCACAATAATCGGACTTTGCGTTTCAAACTCATTCACCGCCCTTTCCGGCTGTCTGCTTGCTCAGTCCAACGGCTCGGCGAACATTGACATGGGCAGCGGAATGGTCACCATTGCGCTCGCCTCGCTGCTCATCGGCTCAATCCTTTTCACAAAGCGCAAAAGCACTGCCGTCCGTGCCGTCTGCGCGGTTGCAGGCGCCCTCATCTTCCGCCTTGTTTACACCCTGGCTCTGCGCCTTCATATGCCGGCATATATGCTCAAGCTTGTTTCCTCCGTCATTGTTATCATTGCAATTTCGGCGCCGTATCTCAAAAAGCAGCTTCCAAAGCTTAAAAGACGCTTTGAGCTGAGAAAAAAGGAGGGAGCAAAGGTATGATGCTTTCCGTTTCTCACATTTCAAAAACCTTTAACCCCGGAACCGTCAACGCAAAATGCGCAATCAATGACCTTTCCCTTGAGGTTGAAAAGGGAGATTTCATCACCGTTATCGGCGCAAACGGAGCCGGAAAAAGTACTCTCTTCGGCGCAATTTCCGGCTCATTTCTGACTGACAGCGGACGCATTGTTCTTGACGGAACGGACATCACAATGATGCCGGAGCACAAAAGGTCAAAAAGCATCGGCAGACTTTTCCAGGATCCGATGCTCGGCTCCGCCCCGGCAATGAGCATTGAGGAAAACCTTGCCCTCGCCGCTCACAGAGGAACGTGGTTCAGCCACACAACAAAAAAGGACAGAGAGGACTTCCGCGAACGGCTTTCCGTTCTCGAGATGGGACTTGAGGACAGAATGAAGCAGCCTGTCGGTCTGCTTTCCGGCGGCCAGAGACAGGCTTTGACCCTCCTCATGGCAACAATCAATCCGCCAAAGCTCCTCCTCCTTGACGAGCACACAGCCGCCCTCGACCCTGGCACGGCGGAAAAGGTGCTTGCTCTGACGGAAAAAATCATTAAGGACAATGCCCTCACCTGCCTCATGATAACGCACAATATGCAGTCCGCACTCGACCTTGGCAACCGTACCATCATGATGAACAACGGAAACATTGTTTTTGACACCAAAGGCGAGGAAAGGAAGAGCCTTTCCGTTTCAGACCTTCTTGAAAAATTCAAGGACAGAGTCGGAAAGGAACTCACAACGGACAGAATTCTGCTTTCATAGCAAAAATACGTCGGTCAAAAGCCGGCGTATTTTTAATTTTCCTGTTGCACAGACGGAAAAACAGTGCTATTATATGTTGCAGCAGTTTTGATTAAAAAGAGGGTATTTTTTTGGATATTGTCAAAAGGAATGCGAAAATTGCGCTTTGCTATGTTCTTGCAATTTTGAAATGGATTGCCGTTGCGGCGGTTATCGGTGCGGTCGGCGGCGCTGTCGGCGTTGCTTTCCACATCAGCGTTGAAAAAGCCACCGAGCTGCGTACCGCTCATGAATGGATAGTATATCTTCTTCCGGTCGGCGGCCTTGCAATAGCCGGACTTTATAAGCTTTTAAAAATGGAAAAGATTGGAACGGACAATGTTATCGAGTCAATACGGACGGAAAAAAGCGTTCCGTTCCTGCTTGCTCCGCTGATTTTTGTTTCAACCGTGATTACCCATCTTTTCGGCGGTTCGGCCGGCCGTGAGGGTGCGGCGCTTCAGCTCGGCGGCAGCATTGGCGCGCAGGTTGGAAGGCTCATTAAATTTGACGAAAAGGATATGCACCTTGCAACACTCTGCGGAATGAGCGCGGTTTTTTCCGCCCTGTTCGGAACCCCTCTGACTGCTGCGCTTTTTGCGCTTGAGGTCATCTCGGTCGGCGTTGTTTATTATTCGGGCATCATCCCCTGCCTGACCGCCTCGCTTGTTGCTTACCGGATTGCCGGACTTTTCAAAGTTCCACCGGTCAGGTTTTCCGTTGAAAACATTCCGCAGGCGGATTTCGGCTCGTTCTGGCGCGTTGCCGTCCTTTCCGCCCTCTGCGCAGTACTGAGCATCGGCTTTTGCCTTTTGATGCATTTTTCACACAAGGGCGCGGAAAAGCTTTTTAAAAACACCTTTCTGCGTGCATTCATCGGCGGTACGGCTGTTATTGTTCTGACTTTGATTTTCGGCCATGATTATAACGGAGCCGGAATGAATATAATCGAAAACGCAATGAGCGGAAATGCCGAGCCGTTCGCCTTCCTGCTCAAAATGCTTTTCACCGCCGTAACAATCGGCTTCGGATTCAAGGGCGGTGAAATTGTTCCAACATTTTTCATTGGCTCAACCTTCGGCTGTGTTATCGGCTCGCTGCTTGGACTTGACCCCGGCTTTGCGGCCGCGCTCGGTCTTGTTTCGCTTTTCTGCGGCGCAGTCAACTGTCCGATTGCCTCAATCTTTTTGAGCATTGAGCTTTTCGGCGCCGGCGGAATCATTTATTTTGCCGCAGCCTGCGCAATAAGCTTTGCCCTCTCCGGCTACTTCGGCCTTTACAGCAGCCAGAAAATTGTTTACTCGAAAACAAAAGCGGAATTTATTAACATCCTGACTGCGCAGGAGTTGAAATAAACCGCTTGACAAAAATCAAGCGGCCGAGTATAATATAAATGTAAAAAGGCTCTGCAGAAAGCGGTGTCCTCAGGTATGGTTAAAAAATAACCGCTACATTCTGGACGATGGGGCGGTTATTTTTTATTGCTTTTATTTTTTCGATGACTCTATGTATGCAGTAGCTGCAACAAGAATCAGGAAAACTATTGCCAAATATTCCACTCGGCAACACTCCCTCCTTGTTTAATCTCGGAGGTAAGTAATAAAAAATTCTTCCTCCGGAAAGTGAGAATCGCTTTCAAGGAGGACACCGCCTTGCCGCAGGGCTGAAATCAGCCTGTGCAGAGCCTTTGAATTATTTTAACACATTTGTCGCAATTGTCAAGATAGATATTAGATGTTGGATTTTGGATGTTAGATATTTCAAATCAGGAAACAATGTGCATTATGGTTGGGTTGATGTGTCAATAACCCAATCTCGTGCAGCGCATAAAAATCTCCGCAATATCTAGCGTCTAGAATCGTACGGGTCGAACCCGTGCCGACCCATTGCCTCGCCTCTTGCAAAACATGAAAAAATTTCACAAAAATCCGCCGCCTGACCACAAAGGACAAGCGGCGGTATTTTTTCCTTAATTTTGGGTGTTATTCTTCACGCCGGGACGGCCGCAGCATTTTTTATATTTCTTTCCGCTGCCGCAGGGACAGGGATCGTTAACGCCGATTTTATCGCTCTTTGACTTGCGGACGGTTTTGTTCTTTTCGCTTCCGTCTCCGAAGCCGGAGGCACCGGTAACCTTTGCAACCTGCTCACGCTTGACTTCCTCGTCCGTTCTGAACTTTGCGGAAAGGACAATCTTAACAGTATCCTCACGGATTGAGGCAACCATTGCGTCAAACATATCAGCCGTTTCCTCACGGAAGGCAACAATCGGATCCTTCTGTCCATAGGCAACAAGGCCAATTCCCTGCTTCAGCTCATCAACCGCGTCAATGTGATCCATCCACTTGAGGTCAACGCAGCGCAGAAGCATTGCGCGCTCAATTTCACGCATGAACTCCGGTCCGAACTCCTTTTCGCGTTCCTCGTGGAGGGCGTGCGCTCTTTCGCAAAGCAGGTCTTTGATTTCCTCAGAGGACTTGTCATTTTCAACAAAGTCGTTTTCGTCCGTCAGCCAGCCGAGATATTTTTCACGCAGAGAGGCAAGGTGCCATTCCTTGCTCGGAATGTTCGGCGGACAGAAGAAAGCAACGGTGTCCTCAATGGACTCGTCAATCATTTTTGAAATGACAGGCTTCATGTCTTCACCCTTGAGAACCATGTCACGCTGGGCATAAATAACAGTGCGCTGGCGGTTCATAACATCATCAAACGCAAGAACATGACGGCGGACGGCAAAGTTGTTGCCCTCAACCTTGCGCTGAGCGGCCTCAACCTGCCTTGAAAGAAGGCCGACTTCAATGGGCATATCATCATCAACGGGAAGGCTCTTCATGATGCTCATCATTCTGTCTCCGCCGAAAAGACGCAGCAGATCGTCCTGCATTGAAAGATAAAAACGGCTTTCTCCGGGGTCACCCTGACGGCCGGAACGTCCGCGCAGCTGGTTGTCAATTCGCCTTGACTCGTGGCGCTCGGTGCCGATGATATAAAGGCCGCCGGCCTCCCTGACCTTGTCTGCCTCCTCAGAGATCTCCTCTTTATACATTTTTTCAAGCTTTTTGAAAGTATCCCTCGCCTCAAGGATATCCTCGTCAGAGGTTTCACCGAAGCCGGTCGCCTCGGCAATCAGCTCCTCGGGGTACTCGCGCTTCCTCATCTCACTTTTTGCAAGGAATTCCGCGTTACCGCCGAGCATGATGTCCGTGCCTCGTCCGGCCATGTTGGTTGCAATGGTGACCGCGCCGAGCTTACCGGCCTGCGCAATGATTTCCGCTTCCTTTTCGTGGTGCTTTGCGTTGAGGACATTGTGTTTGATTCCGCGCTTTTTGAGTGCGGCGGAAAGCCGCTCACTCTTGTCGATTGAAACGGTACCGACCAAAACGGGCTGGCCTTTTTCGTGGCAGGCAATGATCTGTTCAATTATTGCGTTGAACTTGAACTGCTCGGTCTGATAGATAACATCATCGCGGTCAATACGCTTAACGGGCTTGTTCGTTGGAACTTCAACGGCATCAAGGCTATAAATTTCTCTGAACTCCTGAACCTCGGTCATTGCGGTACCGGTCATACCGGAAAGCTTTTCATAAAGGCGGAAATAATTCTGGAAGGTTATGGTTGCAAGAGTCTTGTTTTCCTTTGCAATCTTCACGCCCTCTTTGGCTTCAATGGCCTGGTGGAGACCCTCGTTATAACGGCGGCCAATCATAATTCGTCCGGTGAACTCGTCAACAATGAGAACCTGTCCGTCCTTAACAACATAATCAACATCGCGCTTCATGACGCCCCAGGCCTTGATTGCAATGTTGATGTGATGCGAGAGAGTGAGGTTATCCGGGTCGGAAAGGTTTTCAACATTGAAATATTTCTCTGCCTTTGCAATACCGCTTTTTGTCAAAGACGCAATCTTGCCCTTTTCGTCAACAACATAGTCCGCGCCCTGCTCCTCCGCAATTTCCTCAAGGTTCATTTTTGAGTCCGTTTCGGGAATGCGCAAGCATCTGAGGTGCTTGACAAAATCATTGGCAAGCGAATAAAGCTCAGATGACTGGCTGCCCATTCCGGAAATGATGAGCGGCGTTCTTGCCTCATCAATAAGGATTGAGTCAACCTCATCAACAATGGCAAAATAATGGCCGCGCTGAACCTTTTCGTCAATATACTGAACCATGTTATCGCGCAGATAGTCAAAGCCCATCTCATTGTTTGTTCCGTATGTGATGTCTGCGGCATAGGCCTTTCTTCTTTCCTCGGTGTCAAGACCGTTGACAATAAGGCCGACGGAAAGGCCGAGGAAGCGATAAACCTTCCCCATCCACTCGCTGTCACGCCGTGCAAGGTAATCGTTAACCGTGACGATATGAACGCCCTTTCCGGTCAATGCGTTGAGATAGGCCGGAAGGGTTGCAACAAGGGTTTTTCCCTCGCCGGTTTTCATTTCAGCAATTCTTCCCTGGTGAAGAACAATTCCGCCCTCAAGCTGAACGGGGAAATGCTTCATTGAAAGAACACGCCACGATGCCTCGCGGCAGGTTGCAAACGCTTCGGGAAGAATGCTGTCAAGCGATTCTCCGTCCGCAATGCGCTTTTTGAATTCATCGGTTTTTGCGCGCAGCTGTTCGTCTGAAAGCGCGCCGTACTCCTCCTCAAGAGAGAGGATTTTATTTACTGTCGGCTTTATTCTTTTGATTTCTTTTGTTGAATAATCACCGAAAAGCTTTTTAAAAATACCCATTGTTTCACCTCAATTTATATATTCCTCATCATTATATCACAACAGAACGCTTTTTTCACCCCCTTTTATAAAAAAATCCGAGTTTGAACGCTGCGGCGGAAGTAATTCAAAAGAAAGTCTACACAAGTCTATTTAATTTTTTCCATTTTTCTCCAAGCTTATTGACAAAATAATAACAAAGTGCAAAAATAAAGAAAAGATTTATATTCGGGTTTTTGTTCCGATGGAGAAATGGGGAATTCAATATGGCAGGTTCACTGCAGTATATCCGTAAGTTCGGCAATGCCTCGTTTTGCGATATGCCGTTTTGCGACGCAGACAATGTTGCTCTTTGTCAGGTTTTCTATATGCCCTTTGAAAAGATTGTTTCCGACAGCTTTACGGATGAGCCGCGCAATTTCGGAGAGGTCTGCCGCGCAATGTTCAGCTATAACGGCAACCGCCACCGTGCGCTCGGTCTCATGATAACAAAGTCCGTTTCCGTTATGATGATGGAAATGGAAAAGCAAAAGCGCTTTTCGGAAATGAAAATTGTTGCCTGCACTGAAACCTTCAAAACCAACCCGGCGGTGCAGTTCGCCGCGGCAACATTCATTCTTCCGGACGGAACGCTTGTTGTTGCTTTCCGCGGAACGGATGACAGCCTCATCGGCTGGAAGGAGGACACGGACCTTTTTGTCCGCCGCTCAATCCCGTCTCACGCGCTCGCCGTGAACTATCTTGAAAATGTTGCAAAGCATTTTGACGGCGACATTATCGTTATCGGCCACTCAAAGGGCGGAAATGTTGCGCTTTATGCCGGTCTTTACTGCTCAGAGGAAACAAGGGCAAGAATCAAGGCGCTTTATAACAATGACGGCCCCGGCTTTTTTGATAATTCGCCTTATAGAACAAGGCAGTATAAAGAGCTTCTTTCAAGATATAACCACTTCATTCCGAGTTCTTCGTTTGTTGGCGTGCTCCTTGCTTTTGACAAGGATTACACCGTTGTTAAAAGCAAGCGTCTGCTCGGACCCATGCAGCATGACCTTGCTTCTTGGCAGATTGTTGACTGTGACATTAAAACGCTTCCGCGCCCGTCAAGGCTTGCAAGAATCAACGAACTCTGCCTTTCCGGAATTCTTTACCGCATAAGCCGCGAGCAGAGCAGCAACTTTGACCGCGTTGCCTCCGCCGTTATTGAGGGCACGGGTCAGACCAACCTGCTCGGCGTTTCAAAGCATATTCCGTCCGTTGTCAAGGGTACCGTTGAAACATGGAAAAGCCTTGATGAAAGCGCAAAAAAAGAGTTCAAGGAAACCTTCAGCGGCTCAAAGGAAATTATCAAGGACAGCGTCAAGCTTGCCGTTATTGAGGACAGTGAAAAGGCAAAGGGAACCGTTCTTGAGGATCTTGAGGCCAAAGGCGTGAACCTTGAGGCTCTCCTTCAGGTTTAAGATATCCGCTATGCCGGATATTAGATTTTAGAAAAATATCTAT
>DJPI01000004.1:0-35109 GCA_002438505.1 Ruminococcaceae bacterium UBA6416
TAATAGCCGAAAACGCGGTTATAGCCGATTCTGAGTTTCGGAATACCCGTCTTTTCCTTTTCAGCGGTTTCGATATCGGTGATATACTGCTTTCCGTTTTTCTCGATATAGCGAAGGGAATCAAGTTCTTCGTTGAAGCCGTCCTTAATCATTCCGCCCTCGCGAACTGAAAACGGTGCGTCGGGGTCAATTGCGGAGTCAATCAGCTCATAAACGTCTTCAAGCAAATCGGTCAGCGAGTAAAGCTGTTTAAGATAGGTGCTGTTCATTTTTGAAAGCGCGGCTTTGACGAGCGGAAGCTGTTCGAGCGTCTGTTTCAGGGAATTGAGCTCCTTTGCGTTCGCCGTTTCGTAAACAACTCGCGTGATAAGTCTTTCGATATCGAAAATGTTCGTCAGCGCAAACTGAAGTTCAGAAAGACCGACGCCGTTTGAAACAAGTTCTTCAACCGCGTTTTGGCGTTTGGTAATCACCGCATAGCTGATGAGCGGTTTTTCAAGCCAGGTGCGAAGAAGTCTTTTTCCCATTGAGGTTTTTGTTTTGTCAAGCACCCAAAGGAGCGAACCTTTCTTTTCGCGGTTACGCATAGTTTCGGTGATTTCAAGGTTGCGCTTTGTTGAAAAATCAATTTTCATGTACTGATTTTCCGAGTAGAAATTGATGTCGGTAATATTCGCAACGTCATTTTTTTGAACGTCTTTGAGGTATTTTATCGCCGCGCCGACGGCAATGAGAGCCTCCGGGCTTTCTTTTATGCCGGAGGACGAAAGCTTATCTTCGGAAAAATGCTTTTCACATTCCGAAAGGCAGCTTTCATAGGAAAAGCTTTCTTCGGGATAAACTTCGCAGGAAGCCTCCATACGCTTTGTGATGAAGGAAGCGATAGCTTTATTTTCGGCGCACTTTTTGTTGAGCACGATTTCGCTCGGAGAGAAAACGCCGAGCTCGTTGATAAGCTTGCTTTCCGTTCCCTTTCCGCTGAACGACGTGACGTTCAGCACGCCGGTTGAAACGTCGGTAAAGCAAATTCCGCCGCCGTTTTCCGAAAGAAAAATGCAGGTCAGATAATTGTTCTTTGCGTCGTCAAGCATACTGTTTTCAATAACGCTGCCCTTTGTGACAACGCGGATAACGTCGCGGCTGACAAGACCTTTTGCCGTTGCGGGGTCTTCGGTCTGTTCGCAGATTGCGACTTTATAGCCTTTTGAAACAAGCTTTGCGATATAGCTGTCTGCGCTATGGAACGGAACGCCGCACATCGGCGCGCGCTCTTCAAGGCCGCAACTTTTTCCGGTAAGAGTCAGTTCAAGCTCTCTTGACGCGGTTTTTGCGTCTTCAAAAAACATTTCGTAAAAATCGCCGAGACGGAAAAACAAAATAGTGTCCGGGTATTGCTTTTTAATTTCAAGATATTGTTTCATCATCGGGGTCATTTCCGCCATTTTGCTTTTCCCTCTTTCGTTTTTTACAAATCCTTTTTATCTGCCGCCGACCGAAAGGACGATCGGCGGCGAAAAAATTTTAGTGGTGACAGTCTGAAGAACAGCTGTCGCAATCGCAGCCGCAGCTGTGCTGTTCTTCGGGTTCGCAGGTTGCGGGGTCTGCGCCGTTGACGCAAAGGCCGAGAATCTGCATAACGTAATTCATCATTTCGTCAATTTCTTTTCTTGCCGCTTCATAAGCTTTCATTCTTTCGTTGCCCATGAATTTGTCATAAACAGCGTTAAATTCGCGCTCATATTCTGCCATTTTTTCAGCGTTGGGATTTTCCTGTGCGGCTTCGCGCTGATAGTTCATCTGAACGAGCTGAATCTTGCCCATAAGGTCAAGAAGCTCGGGATCTTTTTCGTTCTCTTCTCTTGCTTTTGCAAAAGCGAGATATCTTTCGTCCTGCTGGATTGCCGCGCCGAGTTCGCGCGTGAGTTTGATTACGTCCATGTAAAGTACTCCTTGTGAAAAATAATATATTGATAGTCGCGCCTTTCGGCACGTTTTATCCTTGAGAAATAAGCTTGCCTTTAAGAACCCACGTTTTGGGTTCCGTGACTTCAACGGTGACGAACGAACCGATAAGCTCATCCTTTCCGTCAAATTCAATAATCACGTTGCCCTCCGTTCTTGAAGAGAGAAGGCCGGAATTTTCGTTCCTTTCTTCAACAAGAACGCGGTACCGCCTGCCCTTCATTGCGGCGGTGCGCTTTGCGGCAATCTCCTCCTGGAGCGCCGTAAGCTCTGAAAACCACTTTGCCTTTTCCTTTCTGTCAACTGGGTCAGGCATTGAGGCCGCCTTTGTTCCCGGTCGCGGAGAAAAGATGAAGGTGAAAAGGGAGGTATATTTGACCTCTTTCAGAAGCGAGAGTGTGTCGCAGAATTCCTCATAGGTTTCCCCGGGGAAGCCGACAATGATGTCGCTCGTTATTGAAAGCTCCGGCATCAGCTCATATGCAT
Source organism: Ruminococcaceae bacterium UBA6416 (assembly GCA_002438505.1). Taxonomy (GTDB): domain Bacteria; phylum Bacillota; class Clostridia; order Oscillospirales; family Acutalibacteraceae; genus UBA6857. The sequence goes on from DJPI01000004.1 coordinate 2,449, forward strand.
ACTTGATAAGCCCCAGATACTTCTTTCGGTCATAATGGCGGTTCATCTCTTTCAGCACGCGGTCGTTGCCGGACTGAACGGGAAGGTGAAGGTGCTTTGCAACCTTTTTGCAGTTTGCCATTGTTTCAAGAAGCTCCTTTGTGCAGTCTCGCGGATGGGAGGTCATGAAGCGGATTATGAAATCGCCCTCAATATCGTTTATTGCGCTGAGAAGAGCCGGAAAGCGGAACCTTTCTTCAAGGTCCTTGTTATACGAGTTGACGTTTTGGCCAAGGAGGGTGATTTCTTTGTATCCGGCAGAAACAAGCTGCCTCGCCTCCTCAACAATGAGGTCAAAGCTGCGGCTTCTTTCGCGCCCTCTGACATACGGAACAACGCAGTATGAGCAAAAGTTGTTGCAGCCGTACATAATCGGAATCCATGCCTTGAACGCGCCGTCGCGGTGGAGCGGAAGTCCTTCAACAATGTTTCCGTCTCCGCCGGAGAGGTCAAAAACCCTTTTTCCCGAGCAGAGGCACCGGTGAATGAATTCCGGAAGCTTATGAAGAACGTGGGTGCCGAAAACAAGGTCAACATAGCGGAAGCTGTTTTTGATTCTTTCGGCAACATATTCCTGCTGCATCATGCAGCCGCAAAGGGCAATTATCATATCCGGCTTTGCGGTTTTATATTTTTTGAGCGCCCCAACATTTCCGAAAACGCGATCCTGGGCGTGTTCGCGGATGGCGCAGGTGTTATAAAGAACAAGGTTGGCCTCCTCAACGGAGCTTGTCAGTTCATAGCCGAGCGAGCAAAGAATACCTTTGATTTTTTCGCCGTCGGAAACATTGCCCTGGCAGCCGTAGGTATGGACAAAGGCTTTCGGCGCCGCGTTTGGAAAGCGCGAGGAAAGAACAAGGGAAACAAGCTTTGAATATTCTTTTTGCTTTTCAAGTTCTTCTTCTGGAACGGTAAAATTTCTTTTGTTATCCAATCTTTTTATCCTCCGGGGAAGCTTCACCGAGATGTTCGGCAAAGGCAATAAGTTTTTTTATCCTGTGATTGACCGCCGAGCGTGAAAGCGGCGGAGAGAACATTTCTCCGAATTCGCGCAGACTTGAATCCGGGTTTTCAACCCGCATAACGGCGAATTGCCTCAAATCCTCCGGAAGCTCGGAGAGCTTGTTGCGGTCAATAATCTTTTGAATTTTTTCAACCTGAGCGCAGGCGGCGATTGCCGTCCGGGCAACATTTGCGCTGTCAAAATTGGCGCGGCGGTTGGAAACATTGCGGAAGTCTTTATAAATTTTGATGTTCATAATCTCAAACGCGCAGCCCTGCGCGCCCATAATGTTCAGCAAGTCCTCAATGCTCTCGCTGTCCTTGATATAGATGATGTTGACATAGCGGCGCACCATGTGCTTCGCCTTGAGGTTATACTCCGTCAGCATCTTCATAAGGTCAAGGCTGAGCGTCCGGAACGGAACAACAAATTCAAGGTGATAGCCCTTGTTCGGGTTGCTGACCGTTCCGCAGGAGAGAAAGGCTCCGCGGAAAAAAGCCGCGTTGCAGCAGTTAAGAATCTCACTCTCGCCGCTGCTTTCGTTGAGAAGATTGCCGCGGTTAATGCGGCTGAAAGACTCATTCCCGCTTGTTGAAAAGCAGGAGAGCACCGTTTCAATGTCTCGCCCTTTGACGCTGACAGTATATTTTCCGGCCTTTGAAACCGAGATATCGGCCGTGACGCCGGTTTCGCTTTCAAGAAGAGAAGCGTATTTTTGAGCAACGATTTCATGCTCGGTCATGATTGAAATTCCGCTTTTTGAAAACTCCCGGCCAAAAAGGAGCATGCCGTAGGCCATTGCGTGGCGGCAACAGGAAGGCATATATTCAATTTTTGCAAGCTCTTCTTTGACGCTGAGCGAAAACGACATGGCGGTTATCTCCTTGTGTGCTCAGTCAGTTACTTGAGAATGTCCCTGTGGCTGACCGAGGATGAATATCCTTTTTCTTTGAAATGGTTATATAAAATTTCTGCAAAAGTCACCGAACGGTGATGGCCGCCCGTGCAGCCAACGGCAACAATGAGCTGGCTTCTTCCCTCTTTAACGCAAAGGGGCAAAGCGCAGTCCACAAGCGAAAGAAGCTTTTTTTCATAATCCTTTGATTCCTCAAAGCTCATAACATAATCAAAAACGGGCTTATCAAGCCCCGTGAGCTGCTTCATCTCCGGAATATAGAAAGGATTCGGAAGAAAACGAACGTCAAAAACAAAGTCGGCGTCATTCGGTATTCCGTGTTTGAAGCCGAAGGACATGCAGTGAATGTGCATTGACTTGTCACCGGAGCCGGAAAACATTGAGGCAACTCTCACCCGGCACTGGATTGCGGAAAGGTTTGAGGTTTCAAGAAGATAGTCCGCCATGCTCTTTGCTTTTTCAAGCATCTTTCTTTCGCGCGCAATGGCGTTTGAAACCGAGTCATACTTGTCCTGAACCAGCGGATGCTTACGCTTTGTTTCCTTAAAGCGCTTGAGCAGCACCTCATCGCTCGCGTCAATGAACATCAGCTTATATTCAATCTGAAGCTCCTTGAGTTCGTCAACAGCCTCAAACAGATCGGAAAACGCCTCTCCGGCGCGGACATCGGTCACAACCGCAACGCGCTCATGCTCCTTTGAGCTTTTGAGAAGCTCGGCAAAAACCGGAATCAGCTTTGCCGGAAGATTGTCAACGCAAAAAAAGCCGACATCCTCAAGCGAATTGACAACGCAGGACTTCCCCGCGCCGCTCATTCCCGTAATGATTACAAATTCCATCCGTATCACCGTCAAATCATTTTAATTTCCGTTTCAAGCCTCACGCCGAATTTTTCAAAAACAGTCCTTTGGCAGCAGTCAATGAGCGCACAGACGTCCGAACATGTTGCTCCGCCGAGATTGACAATGAAGCCTGCGTGCTTTTCGCTGACGGCCGCGCCGCCGATTCTTTTTCCTTTAAGGCCGCTCTGTTCAATGAGCGCACCGGCAAAATATCCCTCGGGGCGCTTGAAAACGCTGCCAGCGCTGGGGAAGGAAAGCGGCTGCTTATCCTTCCGCCTTGAAAGAAGCTCATTCATTTTGTTTTCAATTTCCTCTTTGCTGCCCTTTTGAAGCTTAAAGGTCACAAAGGTCACAATGCAGCCGTTTTCGGCGTACACACTTTTTCTGTAACCAAAGGAAAGCGATTCTTTTGAAATTTCCCCTTTTTTTCCGTTTTGGTCAACGTGTTCGCAAAGGGAAACAACATCCTTCATCTCTCCCCCATAGGCTCCGGCATTCATGAACGCCGCTCCGCCGACCGTACCCGGTATTCCGAACGCAAACTCAAGGCCGGAGAGAAAATTTTCAAGCGCAAACCGGCAAAGAGAAACAAGCATTGCCCCGGCACCGGCGCGGACGGTGGTTTCGTCAATGAGAGTGATTTTTTCAAAATCTCCGCAAAGCTTAACAACCGGCCTTTCAATTCCGCCGTCCGAAACAAGGAGGTTGCTCCCGTTCCCGATTATGAACGGCTCAAGGGAAAGCTTTTTGCATTCCTCAAGAACAAGAGTAAGCTCACGCTCATTCTTCACCTCAATAAAGAGCCTTGCGTTTCCGCCGATACGGAACGAGGTGTGATTTTTCATCGGTTCGTTTTCAAAAAAGGAAATTGAATTTTCAAGAAGAAAAGCTGTAATTTCGTTCAAAACCGTTCCCCCGTCAATAGCTAACAAGCGCAGCGCCGATGATGCCTGCGTCATTTCCAAGCTTTGCGCGGCAAAGCTCGGTCTGTGTGGATGCATATCTGCTGTATCTGAACTTTTCAACATATTCGCGCAGCGGAGCAAGGAGAGTTTCCCCCTCGTTGCAGATTCCGCCGCCGAAGCAGATCATCTCCGGCTGGAAAATGTTGATGATGTTGACCGTTCCAACCGCAACATATTTGATATACTGTTCAACAACCTTTTTGCCCCATTCATCGCCGGCACGCATTGCGTCAAAGGCCGTTCTTCCGTTAACATTGTCAAGCGAGTCCGCGGCAAGGGACCACATTTTGCTGTCTCTGTGGTCAAGCATGGCCTTTTGCGTCTGTTCAACAAGGGCGGTTGCGGAAGCGTATGCCTCCCAGCAGCCGGTTCTTCCGCAGTTGCAGGGAATTCCGTTCATTTCAATAACCATGTGGCCAAGCTCGCCTCCGGCCTCGTTGCAGCCGGCCATAACCTTGCCCTCATTGATGATTCCGCCGCCGACGCCCGTTCCGAGCGTTATTGCAATAAAGAGCTTTTTGCCCTTTCCAACACCGGCGATAGCCTCGCCCAATGCGGCGCAGTTGGCGTCGTTTTCAAGATAAACCTTGGCGTCAATCAGCTCGTTAATCAGCTTCACGGCCGGAACCTGGTTGAAATAAAGATTGTTTGCATATTCGATGTATCCGGTTTTTTTGTTAACATTTCCGGGCGTTCCGATTCCGATGCTTTCAATCTGTGAAAGGGAGATTTTTGCGTCCTCAGCCGCCATTTTAACGCCCTTGACAATGTCCGCCATAATTTCCTCGGCCGGACGGGGAACATTGGTTTTGAGCTTTCCCCTTCCGATAATATTATAATTTTCATCAATAACTCCGACAGCGATGTTTGTTCCGCCGAGGTCAACGCCGACTCTGTATTTCTTGTTCATTTTTTCCTCCTTAAAAGTCACTCCAAAGTTCAATTTCATCTTCCTGCGGAATAACGTCCTCAACCATTCCGAGGTTATGCATAAGCTCGCGTGCGGCGTTATAGCCCATCTTTTTTTGTCTGTTGTTCATCGCCGCAACTTCAATTATTATTGCAAGGTTACGGCCGGGCTTAACGGGAACGGTGGTTGAAGGAATTTTCACCCCGAGGATTTCCGTTGTTTTGCTCTCAAGACCCATTCTGTCATAAACCTTGTTTGCGTCCCACGGCTCAAGCTCAATTATCATGTCAATTTTTTCCGAAAGCTTGACCGCGCCCATACCGAAAATGCGCCTTGCATTGATAAGACCGATGCCGCGCAGCTCAATAAAGTGGCGGATATTGTCCGGCGCGGTGCCGACAAGGGTTTTCTTCCCGGTTTTTTTGATTTCAACCGCATCGTCCGCAATGAGACGGTGGCCGCGCTTGATGAGCTCAACGGCGGTTTCGCTTTTTCCGACTCCGCTGTCACCGACCATGAGGACACCCTCGCCGTATACTTCAACAAAAACGCCGTGGCGCGTAATGCGCTCGGCAAGCTCAACATTCAAAAACGCAATAACATTCGCCATTGTGTTTGACGTTGAGTCCGGCGTTGAAAGAACGGGAACCTGATATTTTTTTGCAAGCTCAAGAACATCATCCGGACATTTGATTGCGCGCGTATAAACAATCGCGGCCGGAGATTTGGACATGAAGTTTTCAAGCCGTTCGGCTCTGTGCTGCGGCGAGCGGCTGTTTATGTACTCAACCTCGTAGATTCCGAGAAAGTTGATCCTTGCGGGATCAAAAAAATTGTCGTAACCTGCAAGAATGAGTCCCGGGCGGTTAACGTCCGGAGTTGTTATCATGATATCCTCCGCCGGACGCGGAAGATATACACATTCAAAAGCCATCTCCTTGATGATTTTTGAAAGGGGTACCGAATATTTTTTCTGCGTCATATGAAGCCTCCTCGGACATAGATATGGGCATAGATATACCCATACATTATATAATATGCCAAGGCGTTTTGCAAGTTATTTGCCGCTTTTTTTCAAATTTTCCAGATCTCCTTTGCGTATTCCCTTACGGTTCGGTCTGAGGAAAAATATGCGCTTGAGGCGGTGTTCATAAGCGACTTTTTGAAATACTCTTTTTTGTTTTTCCAATCGTGCGCCGCCCTTTCCGCCGTTTCGGCGAATGATTCAAAATCGGCAAGAACCATATATCGGTCGTTTTCCAAAAGAAGCTTTTTGATTTTTGAAAAGCATTCGTCCTTTTCGAGCGTTCCGTCCGTTAGCGCGTCAACGGCCATTCTCACCCTGTCCGATGATTCATAAATTTGAACGCCGTCATAAAGGCTCTTAACTTTTTCAACCTCTTCCTCGCGCAGACCAAAAATATAATTGTTCTCCTCACCGGCAAGCTTCACAATTTCAATGTTTGCGCCGTCAAAGGTTCCGATTGTTGGTGCGCCGCAGAGCATGAATTTCATGTTGCCCGTTCCGCTCGCCTCCGTCCCGGCGAGTGAAAGCTGGAGAGAATAATCAGCCGCCGGAATCAGCTTTTGTGCCTTTGAAACATTGTAATCGGAAACAAAAACAACCTTCAGCCTGCCCTCAAGGGAGGAGTCTGCGTTGATAATCTTTGAAAGGCGGCAGATGAATTCAATTATCAGCTTTGCTTCCATATAGCCGGATGCAGCCTTTCCGGAAAAAATGAACGTCATTTTCGGCAAAGAAAGCAGCTCTCCGCTTTTCATTTTTCGGTAAAAATAGAGCACCGCAAGAGCACCGAGAAGCTGGCGCTTGTATTCATGAATGCGCTTGATTTGAACAAAAAAGACGCTGTCCTCGTCAACCGCCACTCCCTCGTTTTTGCGTAAAACGGCGCAAAGCTCCTTTTTGTTCTTTTTTCTGATTTCAAAAAGGTTTTCAAGAACCTCATCACTGTTCCGAAACTCTTTGAGCTTTTCAATCGAGCCAACGTCTTTAACAACATCGGTTTTGAGAAGAGAGCAAAGGTAATCATAAAGTCTTTCATCGGCAAGGGCAAGCCAGCGCCGCTCGGTAATTCCGTTGGTCTTGTTTGAAAAACGCTCGGGAAAAAGCTCATGCCACTGCGAAAGGGTGCTTCTTGCAATAATATCGCTGTGGATTTTTGCAACGCCGTTGATATGTGAGCAGACAAAGCAGGCAAGGTTCGCCATATGAACAAGGCCGTCTTTAATTATCAGGCAATCCTCAAGGCGGTCGGTCTTTCCCTCAAGCTCATAAACAAGCTTTTTGTTGATTTCTTCAATAACCGAGTAAACCTTGGGAAGAAGCGCGGAGAACATTTCCGCGTTCCATTTTTCGAGCGCTTCACTCATCACGGTGTGGTTTGTATATGAAAAGATTCTTTGCGCAAGAGAGAGTGACTCGTCAAAGCTCTTTCCCCTTTTCATCATCAGACGCACAAATTCGGGAATGGCTATTGTCGGGTGAGTATCATTGAGCTGAACGGCAATGCGTTCGGGCAGCTCTTTCCAGTGCTTTTCGTCATAAATTTCAGAAAGAATGTTCTGCAAGGCCGCCGAGGTGAAAAAATACTGCTGGCGCAGGCGCAGTATTTTTCCGCTTTCAGTTGAATCGTCCGGATATAAAAAGGCGGAAATTGCTTTTGCCTCGTTCTCCTTTTCAAACGCTTTTGAGATATCGCTTTTTGAAAAGGACGTGAAGTCAACCTTTTCCTCGCTTTCGCAGTCATAAAGGCGCAGGCGGTTGACCTTTTCGTTTTTGTATCCGGGAACAAAATAATCATACGGAACGGCAACAACCGTCATATCGGAAAACTCAATTTTGACCTGCTCGTTATCCTTGCGTTCGCCGAACGGGTCTGGAAAAATCTCCCAGTCATCGGGGTACTCGACCTGCTTTGAGCCTTCAATTTTCTGGCGGAAAAGGCCGAACTTATAACGTATTCCGTAGCCGTCAAGATTCAGTCCGACCGTTGCCGCGCTTTCAAGGAAGCAGGCTGCAAGTCTGCCGAGTCCGCCGTTTCCGAAGGCGTAGTCCGGAATGATTGAAAACTCTTCAAAGCTTCTTCCGTTTTTTGCAAAGAGCCTTTTTGCCTCGTCAAGCACTCCGAGGTTTTGAAGGTTCGACTCAATGAGTGAGCCTATGAGAAATTCTGCCGAAAAGTACGCCGCACGCTTGCCCCTTTCGCTCCTGTAATCAAAAGGACGGCAAAGCGCGTTTGCCGCTGCCGCGGTCACGTCATAAAGCTCCTGGACGGACAGCTCTTTGATGTTCTTATCATATTTTTCACCGAGAATTTCATTAAAAATACTGCCGAAGGTTTTTTTCATATTGCAACAGCCTTTCCGGCCACAAGGAATAACAAAACGTGCATTTTCGCCTTGCTGTAGCCGGACAAGGCGTGACGGTAATTTTGAGAGGCATATAATTCTGTTTGGCGCAATTTCTCACGCTGAACGCCCAAAATATTATTGACCGGGAAAGATTGAAATATGAAAACCGGACGCAAAAAAGCACCCGCCTTTTCAGACGAGTGCTTTGAAAATATGCAAATTAAACTCAGTCGCTTGTATAGGGCATGAGAGCAACCTGACGTGCGCGCTTAATGGCGGTTGTCAGTTCACGCTGATGACGGGCACAAGTGCCTGTTACACGGCGGGGAAGAATCTTTGCGCGGTCAGAAGTGAACTTGCGCAGCTTCTGAGTGTCCTTATAGTCGATTGATTCAACCTTATCAACGCAGAAAGCGCAAACCTTTTTGCGAGACTTTCTGTTCGGACGGCCGTTTCCTCTTTCATATGCCATTGGTTATTCCTCCTTGTTAAAATTTTCAGTTGCAATCAGAACGGAAGATCCTCGTCATCGGTAATTTCTTCAAAATCACCGGGAACCGCTGTCTGATAAGCGGGAACAGGCGCTGCTGCCTGCGCCGGAGCGGCAAACGCGGCATTTCCGCCGGTTTCAGCCTTTGAGCCGCAGAAGCTGACATCGCGAGCAAGAACCTCATAAACAGTCCTTTTTGCGCCGGTGTTATCGTCATACTGACGCATCTGCATCTGACCTTGAACGGCAATCATTGAGCCTTTTGAAAAGTAACGGCTGATAAAGTTCGCCGTACCCTCCCAGGCAACGATTGTGAAAAAGTCAGTCTGTCTTTGTTCACCGGCTCTTGCATAAGATCTGTCAACAGCAATGCGGAAACTGCAAACGCTTTTTCCGGTTGTTGTTGTCCGAAGTTCCGGATCCGCAACAAGGCGACCCATGAGAACGATACTGTTGAGCATAATGACGTTCCTCCCTTATTTCTTGACAGTGAGTGAACGCAGAACGCCTTCAGTAATGTTAACAACACGGTCAAGCTCGGCGGGGAATTCCGGCTCGCTTGAGTAGTTGACAAGAACATAATAGCCCTCTGTCTCATAGTTGATGGGATAAGCGAGCTTACGGCTGCCCCACACGTCAACAGAATCAATGGCGCCGTGCGCCTCGATGAGGGACTTGAACTTTTCAACCAGAGCGTTAACAGCTTCTTCTCCGTTAGCTACTGAAAAGACTAACATGGTTTCATAGTTGTTTGTCATTGTTTTGCACCTCCTTATGGACTTTAGGCCCCCTGAAAAGCGGGAGCAAAGAGCGCCGCATACGTTACGGCGGAGAAGATTATACCAACATTTCTCCGCTTTGTCAAGTCTTGCGGACATTAAAAATCAGGTTTTCAAGAAAATTTCTTGAAAAAGCCCTGTGTTCGCAAAAAGCATCCGGCTCGCGCCCGGCCTATTGAAAATTTCAAGAATTTGTATTACAATAGATAAATAAATTTTCAAAGGAGAAAAGCAAAATGAAAGCATTCCTCAAAAAAGCAATTTCAGCATCGCTTGCGCTGTTTTTGAGCCTTTACTGCCTCATCGGCCTCGGAAACAATGTCAGCGATGACTACCGCGAGTACAAAAATGTTATCCTCATGATAGGCGATGGAATGGGTGTTAACACCGTTTCCGCAACAAGAGACACAAGGGGCGTTGAGCTGAACCTTGACAAAATGCCCGTCTACGGCCGTTCAGACACACGCTCGTTCATTCTTGATTACACCGACTCCGCAGCCGGCGGAAGCGCTCTTTCCTGCGGTGTTAGAATTTGGGCAAACTCCGTTGCAATTTTCCCGTTTTATCCGTTCTCACTGACAAAGCAAAAGGTTCCCGTCTCTCTCACCGAGCTTGCAAAAGCCAACGGAAAAAGCGCCGGTGTTGTCACAACGGACAAAACCTCGGGCGCAACGCCTGCGTCTTTTTCGGCTCACGCCATTGCAAGAAAGCTTGAAAAAACAATCAGTGAGCAGCAGCTTGAATCTGACCTTGACCTGATTTGGGGCTGCGAGTCCGCAAGCATTTCCAAGGAAAAATGCGAGGAAAACGGCTTCGCCTTTGTTCAAACCGCAACTCAGCTTGAGGCGCTTGAAAGCTCAAGCCGTTCCTTCGCTCAGTTTGATTTTGACGAGATGAAAAACTGCACCGGCAAAAAGGACACCCCGTCCATTGAACAGATGACCAAAAAGGCCATTGACCTTCTTGATGACAACGAAAACGGCTTTTTCCTCATGGTTGAGGGCGCCTGCATTGACAAGTTTTCACACAAGAATAATCTTGAGGGCGCAACAATGAACCTTGTTGAATTTGACAAGGCCGTTGGTTATGCAATGGATTACGCCGCAAAGGACGGAGACACGCTTGTTGTTGTCACCGCAGACCACGAGACCGGCGGAATCAAATATAACGGCGTCACCGGAGAATACTACTACACCTCAGAGGGTCACACAACGGCCGATGTTCCGCTTTATGTTTCCGCAAGGGACGCAGGCTTCACAGACGGCGCGATTGTTGAAAACCGCCAGATAAGCGTTCAGATTGCACGCGTCATGGGCTACGGCAAGGACCAGTTCCCGGCCGTTAAGGGATTCACAATGTGATTTTAATTTGATTTCAGATAAAAAACGCACGTTCGGTTTGAGCGTGCGTTTTTTTGTTTGTTTTTTATTGCAAGGTTTTTGATTTCTTTTCAGGCTTTCACGCTCCGCCGGGGGCTTTTGAGAGTTGTCTCAAGGCGCAGCGAAAAACCACACACTGTGTTTTGTTTTAAGGGTGTGTTTAATAGTGTGCTATGCCGCACTTGCATTGTTTATTCTGCTTAAAAATCTTTTGGAAGAACAAAATGATCTTAAAGAAGAAGTTGGCAATGCCCTTTTTATGACAATAACAGGGGCAATTTGCGGAGGGGTTATCAGGCTGAGAGGGATCAGCAGGAGCCTCTTTTTCGGTTTCGTCAACAACGGCATAGTAGCTGAAATGCGTTGTTTCAAAAATAATATAACCGTCAACAATGCTGCTTTCAAGTTTTTCAAGTCTGCCATCGTTTGTAATATAATATACGGTTGTGTTTTTGGGATCATATCCTTTCGGAAGCGGGATTTTTACCCAAACAGAACCGTTGGGCTGAACTTTTTCACCGTCAACGGTTGTTGTGATGTCAAAGAGAACTTTTTGGCAATTTTTCTTTTCAGTGTTAAGAACATTGAAAGCGACTCCTTCGGTCACCAAGGAAACATTGAGCGTAATGTCACCGCTGTAAACTCCGTCCAAATACGTTATGTAAGCACCGGTATCTGAATTTACAACTTCGTTGATAGCAACAAACTTCAATTCATCATAATGGTTTGCATATTTCTCAGCTTCACTGCCCTTATATCCGATTATCGTAAAACCTTGAAGCATTTCGCCTGCAATATATCCTCCTTCAATTTCAGAATATTCCAGCAAGCGTCCGAAAGCATCCATAGAAATTTCTGTGAGGCTCTTTGGCAGGGTTACGGATTTAAGGGAAGGACAACCTATAAAAGCTCCATAGCCAATTTTGGTTACACCCTCCGGAATGATGACACTTGAAAGACTTGTGCAAAAACCAAATGCATACCAATCAATTGTTTCTACACTGCTCGGAAGAGTAACACTTGTCAATCCGGTGCAGGCATAAAACGCTCCGATACCAATAGAAACAACACTATCGGGAATTTTAATACTTGTCAGTCCGGTGCAGAGAGCAAATGCATCTATGCCAATAGAAACAACGCTGTCTGGAATAATAACGCTTGTTATGGAAGCGCATTTAAGGAACGCCTCATAGCCAATAGCAACAACAGGATATCCGCCAAGCGTGCCGGGAATTACTATGTCTCCGCTGATGCTGTCATCACAATCAGTAATTGTTGCTTTGTCGTTTTCAATCGTATAGGCATAATAACCTTCTGTGAATACTTCACTATCTTCAGCGTTCGCCATAAACGGTACAGCGCAAAGAAGCATCATAAATGCCATAAAAATTGAGACTGTTCTTTTTAATTTGTTTTTCATCTGATTTCATCCTTTCAGTAAAAGTTTGTGTTTGTCCTCAAAAATAACTGAAACTGCCCCCCTTTCATAAAAATAAAAAGTGCGCCTCCAAACGAGACGCACTGCAAAAATGCATCTCATTTGTTGGCGCACAAATGAACTTAATACCACAAGAAAAGGATATAGTTATAAGAGGATGCACTTTTACCAAAAAGAGATCCTTAACTTGCGGGATATTAAGTTGTGCGCCGCTTATAATATATCACAAACGAAATGAAAAATCAATATTTTTAGAACAAATAAATACAACGCAAAAAAGCTGCCGTTTCCGGCAGCTTTTCCTGTTTCGATTATATTTTACGCCTTATCAACAAAGACTCTCCAGCCTCTTGTGTCCTCTTTCTTTGCCCACTGAATTCCGGTGAGCTCATCATAAAGCTTTTGAGTGAGAGGGCCGATTTTTCCATCGCCGATGTTCATGACATCGTTTTCATAGCGCAGCTTGTTGACGGGAGAAACAACCGCAGCGGTACCGGTTCCGAAAACTTCTTCAAGCGAGCCGTCCTTTGCGGCGGCAACAAGCTCATCAACGGAAATTTTCCTTTCCTCAACCTCATAGCCCCAGTCCTTGCAGACCTTGAGTATCGAGTCGCGCGTGATACCGGGAAGAATGCTTCCGTTGAGCGCCGGAGTGACAACCTTTCCGTTAATTTTGAAGCAGATGTTCATTGCTCCAACCTCTTCAATATACTTGCGTTCAACGCCGTCAAGCCAAAGAACCTGTGAATATCCGCTGTCATGAGCCTTGACCTGAGCCGCAAGACTTGCAACATAGTTTCCGCCGGTCTTTGTGAAGCCCATTCCGCCCCTGACCGCACGGACATACTCATCCTCAATCCAGATTGCAACCGGCTCAAGACCGCTTTCATAGTACGCTCCGGACGGAGAAAGGATAATCATGAAAAGATAGGTTTTTGACGGCGCAACGCCGAGGAAGGCATCGGTTGCAATAACAAACGGACGGATGTAAAGCGATGTGCCCTCTTCGGTCGGTACCCAGTCGCGGTCAACGTCAACAACCGCTTTGACCGCTTCAACAAAGTCCTCCTCGGGAATTTCCGGAATGCAAAGACGTCTGCTTGAATTGTTGGCGCGCTTTGCGTTCATGTCCGGGCGGAAAAGATAGATGTTTCCGTCAACGCCGTGATAAGCTTTCATTCCCTCAAACATTTCCTGGCCGTAATGGAAAACCATTGCCGACGGCGGAAGGCTGATGTTGTCATAGGGAACAATTCTTGCGTCATGCCAGCCCTTTCCCTCGGTATAGTTCATGATGAACATATGGTCGGTAAAGATTTTTCCAAAGCCGAGCTTTTCGCCTTTTTTCGGCTTTTCCTTCGGTGATGTTGTTTTTGTGACTTTGATTTCCATTGTGTATTGCACCTCTTTCAAGAATATTTACCTTTTAAAAGTCATAGCCGACTTTCAGCGCGTTAAGGTTAATGTCAAGGAGATTCGCTTTCCTCGGCGGAATAACCTTTTTGAGCGCTTCGGCAGTGTTTTCAAATTCCATGTCCGCGCTTTCTTTGATGAGCTTTCCGCAAAGAATCATGTTTGCAAGCGTTGCAAAGCCCTCATCCTTCGCCATCTTTGTTGCCGGAACATAAAAGACGGAAACGTCCTCCCGTTCAACCTTTTCTTCAATGAGCGTTGAATCAACAAGAATTGTTCCGCCGGGAACAACGCTGTTTTCATAGCGCCTGAGCGAGGGAAGATTCATTGCAACAAGGCAGTTCGGTTCGCTGACTATCGGTGAGCCCACCGGGTCGTCGCTGATGATGACGCTGCAATTCGCCGTTCCTCCGCGCATTTCCGGACCGTAGGAGGGAAGCCAGCTCACGTTTTTGCCTTCAATAAGTCCCTTTGTTGCAAGGAATTTTCCTGCAAACAAAACGCCCTGACCGCCGAAACCGGCAATGAGAATCTGCATATTCATCACTTTTCCTCCTTTTGCGCGCTTCTGTCCTTATAAACGCCGAGCGGATAATAAGGAATCATGTTTTCCTCAAGCCATTTGAGCGCGTTCTGCGGCGTCATGCCCCAGTTTGTTGGGCAGCTTGAAATGACCTCAATGAGGGAAAAGCCCTTTTTGTCAATCTGATTTTGAAAAGCTTTTTTGATTGCCTTTTTTGCGTTCTTAACATTTTTGACGTTGTTAACGGCAACGCGCTCAATATACTGAGCACCGTCAAGCTGTGAGAGCATCTCGCAAACCTTAACGGGATATCCGCAAAGGTTAACGTCTCTTCCATAGGGCGAGGTCTGGGTAACCTGGCCGGGAAGCGAGGTCGGAGCCATCTGACCGCCGGTCATTCCGTAAATTGCGTTGTTAACAAAAATTACGGTAATGTTCTCGTTCCTTGTTGCGGCGTGAACGGTTTCCGCCATTCCGATTGAAGCGAGGTCGCCGTCACCCTGATAGGTGAAAACAATATTGTCCGGTTCGGCGCGCTTCACTCCCGTTGCAACGGCCGGAGCGCGTCCGTGAGCGGCCTCAACCATATCGCAGGCAAAGTAGTTATAGGCAAGAACGGCGCAGCCGACCGGGGCAATGCCGATTGTTTTGCCCTCAATTCCAAGCTCGTCAATCGCCTCGGCAACAAGGCGGTGAATAATTCCGTGAGTACAGCCGGGACAATAATGAAACGGAACATCGGTGAGCGATTTCGGTTTTTGAAAAACAACCATTATTTTCTTCCTCCTTTGTCTGCTTTTTCAATGGCTTCAAGAACCATGTTCGGAGAGGGAATCATTCCGCCAACACGGTTGCAGAGCATTACGGGGCGCTTGCATTTGATTGCAAGCTCAATGTCTTCAATCATCTGACCCATTGAAAGCTCAACGCTGATGAAGGTGTGTGCCTTTTCCGCTGCGTCAAGCAGCGCTTTTTTCGGGAACGGCCAAAGCGTTATCGGGCGGATCATTCCAACCTTTATTCCCCTTTTGCGCGCTTCAACGATTGCGTTTTTTGAGACCCTTGCGGCAATGCCGAAAGCAACAACGCAAATTTCTGCGTCCTTCATCATGAAGCTTTCAGACATAACCTCGTTTTCCTCAACCGTTTTATAGCGCTCAAAGCGCTCAAAATTGAGCCTTTCAAGCTCTTCCGGAACAAGGGAAAGGGAGTTGACAATGTTATGCTTTCTTGCTTCCTTTGTTCCCGTAACGGCCCAGGGTTTGTCATAGACGGTCGCTTCAACCTTTTCAAGCGAGACGGGCTCCATCATCTGACCCATTGTTCCGTCTGCAAGAATCATTGAGGTCATTCTGTATTTATCGGCAAGGTCAAAGCCCTTAACGGTGAGCGATGCCATCTCCTGAACAGAAGCCGGAGCAAGAACAATCATTTTGTAATCGCCGTGGCCGCCGCCTTTTGTTGCCTGAAAATAATCCGACTGGCTCGGCTGAATTCCGCCGAGACCCGGGCCGCCGCGCTGGACATTGACAACGAGCGCCGGAAGGTCGGAGCCTGCAAGATATGAAAGCCCCTCGCTTTTGAGTGAGATTCCGGGACTTGAGGAAGAGGTCATAACCCTTTTTCCGGCGGAGGAAACGCCGTATACCATGTTGATTGCGGCAACCTCACTTTCCGCCTGAAGAAATACGCCGCCGATTTTCGGCATTCTTTTTGCCATGTATGCCGCAACCTCGGTCTGCGGAGTTATCGGATAGCCGAAATAATAGCGGCAGCCGGCAAGAATTGCGGCCTCGGCAATGGCCTCATTGCCTTTCATAAGTACCTTTTCTGTCATTATTCACACCTCACTTTTCAACTGTAATCACGCAGTCCGGACACATTGTTGCGCAGAATGCACAGCCGATGCAGTCCTCCTGCCGCGTCATCTCCGCCGGGGAATGACCCTTGGCGTTGATTTTGTTTTCCGCAATTTTAATGAGTTTCTTCGGGCAGGCGTCAACACAAAGTCCGCAGCCCTTGCACAGGTCAGTCTGGAATGTTACCTTTGCCATTTTTTAACCTCCTAAAACAGTTCTTTGAAGTGTTAAGGGAAACACATTTTCAGTATCTTCAAGCCGAGGCGCAAGGTCGTCTCTCACCGTTGTCATCACAAGAGGCAGAGACGAAAGCTCACACAGCTTTTGAACAAGGGGAAAGGTTTCTTTAATATATTCAACGGTTGTTTGAACACCGACATTGGAGTTGTTGACAATGCCGGTGAAAGGAAGCGAGCAGGCGTTTTCAATCTCGCGCATGACGCAGAGCGCCTCCTGCGGAGTCTGAGTGAGCGGCCGATAAAAATTCACAACAAAAAGCATTTCATAGCTTTCGCTCTTTTGAATGAGCTCAGAGAATCTTCCGAGCGCAACGGCTCCCCTGTCGTCTCCGCCGATGTCAAGAACGCTGTAATTATCCTTCCGGCAAAACGGTGCATACATTTCCGATGGAAGAGCCGGAATGTCAAGGTTTGACGCGGCGTATGACGAGCAGATAAGCTCAATTTCTTTTTCTT
Organism: Ruminococcaceae bacterium UBA6416; assembly: GCA_002438505.1. Classification (GTDB taxonomy): domain Bacteria; phylum Bacillota; class Clostridia; order Oscillospirales; family Acutalibacteraceae; genus UBA6857. The sequence continues at coordinate 19,072 of DJPI01000004.1, forward strand.
TAAAATCCTCTTCGCTGTCCTTTGTTCTGAAATACGGATTGACAATGTCAAGGTCAAGAATGCTGACGTTTTCATGCTTCCTTCTAAGGTCAAAGGCGTAATTCACGGCAACATTTGTTTTTCCGCTTCCGTAATGACCGCAGAAAACAGTGATTCTTTTTTCTTCCATTGTATCGTTTCTCCTTGAAGCTTTTTAAAGCTTATGTCTGATAATTTTTCCGCTTGTTGTCTTAGGCAGTTCGCTTCTGAACTCAACTATACGCGGATATTTATACGGCGCGGTGTGGGTTTTAACATAGGTCTGAATCTCTTTTTTAAGCTTCTCGCTGCCCTGTGTTCCCTTTGTCAGAACAATGCAGGCTTTAACAACCTGTCCTCTGACCTCGTCCGGGGCGGCGCAAACGCCGCATTCAAGAACATACGGAAGCTCCATGATAACGCTTTCAATCTCAAACGGTCCAATGCGGTATCCGGAGGACTTGATAACATCATCAATGCGGCTGACATACCAGAAATAGCCGTCCTCATCGCGCCAGGCAACATCTCCGGTGTGATACATTCCGTCATGCCACGCTTCCTTTGTCTGCTTTTCATCGCCGTAATAGCCGGTGAAAAGTCCGCAGGGTGCGCCGTCTTTTGTTCTGATGACAATCTCTCCGGGTTCACCGTCCTTAACGGGGTTTCCGTCAGGGTCAACAAGGTCAACGTCATAAAGCGGCGTGGGCTTTCCCATTGAGCCGAGCTTATGCTTTGAGCCGAAAAGATTGCCGATAACGAGCGTTGTTTCCGATTGTCCGAAGCCCTCCATAACCTTGAGGCCGGTGAGCTCTTCAAGCTTTTTGAAAACCTCAGGGTTGAGCGCCTCTCCGGCTATTGTTGCGTGCTCAACGGAGGACATATCATATTTTGAAAGATCCTCTTTAATCATCATGCGATACATTGTCGGCGGTGCGCAGAAGGTTGTGATGTTATATTTTTTGAACATCGGAAGAATGTCTGCCGCGTCAAACCTGTCAAAGTCATAAACAAAAACCGCACCCTCGCACAGCCATTGGCCGTAAAGCTTTCCCCACATTGCCTTTGCCCAGCCGGTGTCGGAAATTGTGAGATGAAGTCCGTTCGGGTTCACGCAGTGCCAATAGTTTGCGGTGATGAAGTGGCCGAGCGGATATTTATATGAATGGGCGGCAATTTTCGGATATCCCGTTGTTCCGGATGTGAAGAACATGAGCATGAGGTCATTGCCGCAGGGAGTGTCCTCACTTCTTGAAAACTTTTCGCTGAAAAGCGGATACTCCCCATCAAAGCTGTGCCAGCCCTCGCGCCTTTTGTCGGTACAGATTTTAATTTTCAAGGTTGGAGAATCCTTTTGCGCCTTTTCAACCTGTTCGCAGATGAAGTCCTCTCCCGCGCAGATTATTGCGGTAACCGAGGCGGCGTTGAAGCGATAGGAATAATCATGCTCCTGCAAAAGATTGCTCGCTGGAATGGCTATTGCGCCGAGCTTATGAAGCCCGAGAACCGCAAACCAGAACTGATATCTGCGCTTCATGACAAGCATTACGCGGTCGCCCTTTTTAATGCCGAGGCTTTTGAAATAGTTCGCGCATTTCGCGGAGTTTTCCTTCATGTCAAGGAAAGAAAACTCGGTCTCCTTTTTGTCCTTTGAAATGTGAAGCATTGCCCTTTTTTCCGGTGAACGCTCGGCGAGGGCGTCAACAACGTCAAAGGCAAAATTGAACTTATCCTCGTTTTCAAAGCTTATTGACCTCAAGGCGCCGGTTTCGTCCTCAACCGGGTGAATGAACCTGTGATAGATGCGCTTGTTTGTTCTGACGCGCTTAATGTCCTTTTCGTTTCTGAACTCCTCAACGGTTTCCCGGCTCCAGTTTGACGGATTGAGAACAATGGCGTAAAACTTGCAGTTTTCCCCGTCAAGGGCAATCATTCCGTGCGGAGTTGAGGAATCGTAATAGGCGCAGTCGCCCTCATGAAGAATTTCCGTGTGAGTTCCGATCTGGAGCTTCATTGTTCCGCTTATGACAAGGTCGCATTCCTGGCCGACATGGGTGGTCAGCTCAATGTCACGGTGGAGCGCCTCCTCGCTGAAAACGCATTCAACATAAAGCGGTTCGGCAATCCTGTTTCTAAACGCGGCGGCAAGGTTGAAATAATCCATTCCGTGGGCGCGTTCAATGCGCTGGCCGTCATTTTTGCGCGTTATTGTGTAGGATTTAAGCTTGGGCGCCGAGCCTTCAATAATTTCCGAAACGTCAACACCGAACGCAAGCGCGCAGCGATACAAAAACGCAAAGCTCAGGTCATGCCGTCCGTTTTCACATTCGAGGTACTCCTCTTTTGAAACATCGGTCAGCATTGCCATTTTTTCCGGTGAAAAGCCGACGTCCTTGCGCAGCTCGCGTATCCTTTCGGCCATTTCAAAGATTTTAAGGTCAAGAGATGTGATTGAGTCCATAATCTGTTCCTCCCATAAATTCAGGCGGGAAGAAAAGCGTTCCGGGCTGCGAGGGCAAAAGCGAAAAGGAAGCAACAAAAAAGCCCGTCTCAAGATGTAATTCTTGAGACGAGCGTAATAAATTACTACCCGCGGTACCACTCAAATTGCAGTTGTTAAAACCGCCGCTCTTCGGGCTCAGACAAGCCCTATGCCTTCACGCAGCATACACGGGAGGATTCTAATCATCCGAAACGAACTTTCTTTCCTCCGGCTCAGGAACTACATCAAAAAAGCGCCTCTACCGACTCGCACCAAACGCCGACTCTCTGAAAAAGGTTGTGCCCCATTGAACTTTCCTTCATCGCTTTAAAATAGTTATTAAATTGCCATTGAGTGGATAGTATCACATCTTTTAAAATCTGTCAAGAGTATATTTGAATTTTCAGCCTTTTTTCGGGTTAAATCAAAGTTTGTGTCTGATGATTTTTCCGCTGATGGTTTTCGGAAGCTCCTCGCGGAATTCAACAATTCTTGGATATTTATACGGAGCGGTGTGGGTTTTAACATAGGTCTGAATCTCTTTTTTGAGCCCTTCCGTTTCCTCCGTGCCCTTTGTCAGAACAATGCAGGCCTTAACAACCTGACCTCTGACCTCGTCCGGAGCGGCGCAGACACCGCATTCAAGAACATAAGGAAGCTCCATGATGACGTTTTCAATTTCAAACGGCCCAATGCGATATCCGGAGGACTTGATGACGTCATCAACGCGGCTGACATACCAGAAGTAGCCGTCCTCATCGCGCCAGGCAACGTCTCCGGTGTGATACATTCCGTCATGCCATGCTTCCTTTGTCTGCTTTTCGTCTCCGTAATAGCCCATGAACAGTCCGCAGGGAACGCCCTTGTCCGTTCTGACAACAATCTCTCCGGGTTCGCCGTCCTTAACGGGATTTCCGTCAGGGTCAACAACGTCAATGTCATAGGTCGGAACAGCCTTGCCCATTGCGCCGGGCTTGGGCTTTGTTCCGTAAAGATTTGCGATGGTGAGGGTTGTTTCGGTCTGGCCGAAGCCCTCCATGATGGTGAGTCCGGTTGCTTCCTTGAAGCGGTTGAACACCTCGGGGTTGAGCGCCTCACCGGCCGTTGTTGCATATTTGATTGAGGAAAGGTCATAAGCGGAAAGATCCTGCTTAATGAACATTCGATACATTGTTGGCGGTGCGCAGAAGGTTGTGATGTTATACCTTTTGAACATCGGAAGAATTTCCGAGGCGTCAAAGCGGTCAAAGTCATAGGTAAAGACCGCGCCCTCACACATCCACTGGCCGTAAAGCTTTCCCCAAAGCGCCTTGCCCCAGCCGGTATCGGAAATTGTGAAGTGGAGTCCGTCCTCGTGAACACAGTGCCAGTATTTTGCGGTGATATAATGGCCGAGGGCGTATTTATAATTATGGCAGGCAATCTTCGGATAGCCCGTTGTTCCGGATGTGAAGAACATGAGCATCGGGTCTGCGCCGCAGGCCGTTTCCTCGGTTCTTGGGAAGTAGCCGCGGAACATTGTGTATTCCTCATCAAAGTTATGCCAGCCCTCACGGCTTGCGCCAACAAGGATTTTAACCTGAAGGTCACCGTAATTCTTTGCGGCAGCATCAACATGGTCAGGAGTGTTATCGTCCGCAGTGCAGACAATCGCCTTGACGTGTGCGGCCTTGAAGCGGTATTCAAAGTCATGCTCAAGAAGCTGATGCGTTGCCGGAATTGCTATTGCGCCGAGCTTATGCAGCGCAAGAATTGTGAACCAGAACTGGTAATGACGCTTGAGAACAACCATAACCTTGTCACCCTTTTTGATTCCGAGGCTTTTGAGGTAATTCGCCGTTCTTGCCGAGCCGTGCTTCATGTCTCTGAACGTGAAGCGGCGCTCGGTTTTGTCCTTTGAAATGTGAAGCATTGCAAGCTTATCGGGACTTTTTGCCGCAATGGCATCAACAACGTCATAGGCAAAATTGAACTTATCCTCGTTTTTGAATTCCATTGAAACAAGGCGGCCGTCATAATCCTCCTTTGCCTCAACAAAGTTTTCAACGGCGAGCGGCGCTTTTGCGGTTCGCGCTTCAACAACGGTTTTCTGAATTGCCTTTTCGTCAATCTTTTCATCGCCGGAAACAACAACCGCAAGAAAAAGGCAGTCCCTTCCGTTCATTGCAATCATTCCGTGGGGAGTTGAGCTTTTGTAATAGATGCTGTCTCCCTCCTCAAGAATTTCCGTGTGGTCGCCGACCCTGACCTTGAGTGTACCTTTGAGAACAAGGTCAAACTCCTGGCCGCCGTGAGTTGTTGTATGTATGGGCTTGTTCTGAAGCTCTTCGGAGTATTCATATTTTACCCAATAGGGTTCGGCAAGCTTGTTGCGGAAAAGCGGAGCGAGGTTTGAAATTTCAATTCCGTCCTCCTTTGCCGTTCTTGTTCCCTGACCCTTGCGCGTCACGGTGTATGACGAAAGGTGGGCGCTGTGGCCCTCAAGAATGTCTGTGATGCCGATGCCGAACGCGAGGGCGCACTTATGAATGAACGTGAACGGAAGATCAACTCCGCCGGATTCATACTGAGAATACGTTTCAGCCGTGAGATTGGTTTTGTCCGCCATCTCCTGAACGGAAAAGCCGATAATTTCACGCATCTCACGGATTCTTTCGGCAATAACTCTGATTTCATCTGTAAGACCTGTGTTCTGCATTGTTTTTTACCTCCGTAAAATTTTGGTTGCCTTAGATTTATTTTGAAACGAGCAAAAACAAAAAGCCCGCCTCAAAGTTCAGTAACTTTGAGACGAGCGTAAATTCTTACTGCCCGCGGTACCACTCAAATTGCGGTTAAAAACCGCCGCTCTTCGGGCTCAAGCAAGCCCTATGCATTAACGCAGCAGTCGCGGAAGACGTCTACCGGCTTTCAAAGAAAGCGTTCGGGTCTTCGGCTCGGAAGCGATGGGAACTGAGAAGTGTTGATATCGGGCTTCCACCACACCCCGACTCGCTGAAAAAACAGGAACTCTTCCGTCTTCGTCATAGCCTTTATTCGTTTGGCCGCAGAAGCGGCCGACAAACGGGAAATATTAAGTTTTGATAAGTGTATCACCGAAAAAGCGCATTGTCAAGAATTTTCAAAGAAAAAGCGCAGACAAATTACTTTCCGAAACGGCAATATTATTCGGCAAAGCCGGATTCAACAAGCTTAACAAGAGCTTCAACAGCCTGTTCCTCATCGGGGCCGCCGGCAATAATGCGGATATCGGTTCCGCCCATGATGCCGAGTGAAAGGACGCCGAGAAGGCTCTTTGCGTTAACTCTTCTTTCTTCCTTTTCAACCCAGATGGATGACTTGAATTCATTGGCTTTTTGAATGAAGAAAGTCGCCGGACGAGCGTGAAGTCCAACCTGATTTTGAACTTTAACATCTTTTACAAACATAACACAATATCTCCCACGCACAATATAAATTACAATTACTTATTTTCAGATTGCCCGAATATTATACCACAAATTTTTTCAGCGTCAACAGTTAAACGGCAGTTAATCCGCTGTTTTTGAGCATTTTGGCTGCAAGCCTAAATGTTAGCTTAAAAAAAAGCCCGTTTTTGTGCATTTCAACTATAATATTTCCATTTTTCAATGCACTATGCACAATTTAAAACTGCTTTTGGTGACAAGGTAGCCGCTTTTTCGGCTTTTTTTCCCTCTTTTTCTAAAAAAATCATTCGGCGTTTTTTCCGTCTTTGAGAAAACAGAGAAATTCCCTGTCCTTTTTTGAAAGCTCGGCGTTTTCAAGCATATCCGGACGGCGCAGAAAGGTCCTTTCAAGCGCCTTTTCGCGCCTGAATTTTTCAATGTTTGCGTGGTGTCCCGATAACAGTATATCCGGAACGGCTCTTTCGTGCCACACAGGCGGCCGTGTATACTGCGGATATTCAAGCAGAGAGGAATAATGGCTCTCCTCGGTGAAGCATTCCTCGTTTGAAAGAACACCGGGGAGCATTCTTGAAACGCTGTCTGCAACAATGAGCGCCGGAAGCTCACCCCCCGTGAGAACGTAATCTCCGACGGAGATTTCCTCATCAACAATTTCTTCAATAACGCGCTCGTCAATGCCCTCATAATGGCCGCAGAGGATTGCAAAGCCGTCAAGCTTTGAAAGCTCACGCACGCGCTGCTGGGTCAGAGCTTTCCCCTGGGGAGACATATAAATGAGGTGAACCTTTTTTCCAACCTCGTTGCACAAAGCCTCATAGCAGTCATAAATCGGCTGAACGCCCATTATCATGCCCATTCCTCCGCCGTAAGGCGCATCATCAACTCTGCGGTGTTTATCGAGCGAATAATCGCGGATCTGGCGGCAATTTATCTCAACAAGGTTTTCTTTCCGTGCGCGGCCGACAATGCTTTCGGAAAGAACACTCTCGCACATCTCCGGAAAAAGGGTAAGAATGTCAATCCTCATTGTCAAAAATCCCCCTGAGCGGTCTGATTTTTATCACGCCGTTTTCAACATCGGTGTCAATGACAACCGGCGGAATGGCCGGAAGAAGAAATTCCCTCCCCTTTTCGTCCTTAACGTGCCAAACATCGTTCGCACCGGTTTCGCTCACATCAGAGAGCGTTCCATAGGCAACGGATTCGCTGTCCGCGTCAACAACCGAGCAGCCGATGAGATCCTGAATGAAATATTTGTTTTTCGGAAGCTTCGCATCGTTTCTGTCCATATATAAGACCTTGTTGCGAAGGAGATTTGCCTTGTCAATGCTGTCCGTACCCTCAAGGGCAAGAATAACAATGTTTCCGTGCGGACGGCAGGAAAGCACCTTGACGCCCTTTTCACCGTTTTTGTCAAACCAAAGCGTTTTGAAGCGTTTGAAAAACTCCGGTGAATCGCACCACGGGTCAACGCGAACCTCTCCGCGGATTCCGTGGGTACTGACAATTTTTCCAATTTCAAGATATCGTTTAAGCATACAGAATTCAGAGTGCACCTTTCATAAGTCTATAAAATCAGCAAGGCAGACTCAGTCAATCAGCGGATACCGAGTCTGCCTGCGCGGTTAAAAACGGGTTAATCTCATCTGTCCTTGGTCGGGTCAAGAATCCAGTCCTCATGAACCTCCTGCTTGAGGATATGGCAGAGGAATCTGTAAAGATAGTTCCACATATCAATGAGAATGATTTCAACCTGCTTGAGAGCGTCCTGCATTGGGGTTTCCTCCTTTATTAAAAATTTACAAAAATATTATACACCATTCAAAACCGTTTTTCAACAGTTGATTCAATATTTTTAAAATGTCCGGCGGCCGCAGTGACCGCCGGACAGAAAGCTTTATCCGAGTGAAACCTTCAAAACATTTGAAACATAGGAAAGGACGGCCTTTAAAAACTCAACAACCTTTTTGATGATTCCGACTATGTTTTCAACGCCGAGCTTTCCGTTAACCTCGCCGTAAGCCGGAAGGTCAACATTCTTGTCTCCCGGTTCGCTGTCAACCATAATGCTGTCAAGCACCGGAGCAAAAAGCGCGGTTGCAACGGCAATGCCGAATTCGCCGTCCGAGTTATGGGTGAAGATGAGCTTTTTGAGGTTGATTCCAAGCTTCGCCGGGTCAACATTGATGAGCTTGAAAACAGCGTTGAAAACGGCAAACTTCAAATCATTCGGAACGCCCTCAAAAGCGTTGGCAAGGAGAACCGCAACACACTTGACGGCAAGCTTCATTTCCGTGCTGTCCCCGGCAAAGTTTTCGTCACCGGAGAAATGGGCCTTCATGAGCACCATGGCTGCGTCAAAACCGGTCTTGTAATCGCTTTCCGGGAGTGTGATGCCATATGTCTTTGCAACAGCCTGAACGCTGTCCTCGCCGCCGTAAAGCGGAGCAAAGATGAGCTTCTTTGCCCTCTTGCAAACGCCGTCAAGGGTGTCATGGATAACGGAGTCCTTGGTTTTGATAAGCTCACAGAGAGTGTCTGCATTGAGAAAATAATTGACGGCATATCTGCACGTTTCGTCAAAAAGCTCATTTGAATAGGCCGGAAGGTCGGTTGAAAGCATTTTGAGCGCCTTTTCGCTGTGGCCTTTTGCAAGAAGAGCGGTGTTATGTATTTTTGAAACGGACTTTGTTCTGACCTCAACCTTTTCGTTTGAAAAAGTGACAAGGTGATACTCAACCGGATAAACCAGCAGTGATGGTGCGGAAATGTCATAAACCTCATTTCCCTTTGCGCTGGTGCGCTTTGCAATGTCTCCAACGTGCTTGTGTCCGGTGAAAACATACTTGATTCCCGCGTCCGCAAACTTTGAGGAAACAACGCGCCAGTTTTCAACAACAAAGGCGGTCAAAAGCTCATGCAGCGGGAAGTGAGACATAACAGGGTGGTGCATCATTGCAATGACTTTCTTTCCCCTTTTCTGAGCTGCGGCAGCCTGCTCATAGATCCATGAATAAAGCTCATCGGTCATACCGTCACGCGTTTTTCCGGGGAGATTGGAGTCGATTGCAATGAGAGTATAGTTATCGTCAAGGTCAACGGCATAAGAGCAGGTGTTTTTGTCCTGAACATAGGACTGAGCAAAGCCGAGGTTATAGTAAGTTTGGCGGAAGAACTCAACGCCGTCCTTAGCCATGTTGTAATAGTCATGGTTGCCGGGAATAACATAAATCGGAACGCCGCTTTCCTTTTGGAAGCTTTCAAGATAGGCTGCAAGCTTTTTGTGCTGTTCGGCCGTACCCTTGTTCGTCAGGTCGCCCGTGATGAGGATATACTTTGCACCGTTTTCAATGGCCTCGCGCATGAACGAGTCAACAACGCCGTATGATTCATCGTGAAGGCTTGCAAAAGCGCCTTTGTTTCCGAACATACCGTCGCCGTTGATATCACTGATGGTTTCGGCCTCCGTTGTATGAATATCACTTGCAACGGCAACCTTCAGCGCGTCCGCCGCCTTTTCATCCGCCGCACCGGCGCAAAGCGCAAAGCAGGAAAGCGCCATAAGAGCGGCAAGGAAAACGCTGAGTGTTTTTTTGAATGTTTTCATCGTTTTGGATACTCCTTTCGACTTTTGTCGTTTAATTTGATTAATTTTAACATAAGCAACGGCTAACTTGTTTCCAAATTCAAAAATAAACATCTTTTATATATCAATAGTTAAAAAATTGTTTATAATAATTTGCTCAAGAGAATCATATTCTGAGTTTTTTAAGACCTGGATAAAAAATAAAAAAATTTTTCAAAAACACTTGATTTTTTTTGGATTGATTGGTATAATCATTTTCGCGCTTCGGGGTGTGGCGAAGTTTGGTATCGCGCTTGGTTCGGGACCAAGAGGCCATGGGTTCAAGTCCCGTCACTCCGACCAGTAAAGCAGGTTTTTTAAACCTGCTTTTATTTTTTTGTCCGATTGCTCAAAAAAAAAGGCTTAAAAAGTCACTACTTGAAATTTTCAAAAATCAGCCCGGCCTCCTCGGCTTGACGTTTGTTGACTTGAGTCTGCTTAAAATTCAGCCGCCGCCAACCGTATTTCGGCTGGTATAATGATATTGCTTTTGTCGTTTTGTTTCACTTTTCTTTTATAATTATGAATTTCTTATGTCAAGTTTTGCAAAAAGTTGAATTGAAGCCATGTTCATGCTATACTGTAAGTTAGAAAGTGCTCTGTTTCATTTCCATGCTTTAAGGAAAAGGTGATGCTTTGAATATCGGTGAGTTAATCAGCATTAAAACTGCCGGTGATGATTTGCCGCAGACAAGATATAACACTGAATTAAAAATCTTTACCTGCATTCAACTCGGCGATTTAAAACGGTTGATGGATGAAATAAAGAATGTAAATGCAACGATTGTTGCCGGAAAGATTTCCGATGATCCCGTTACTCAATTCAGATATCTTTCCGTGAGTGCAATTACACTTGCCACAAGGTATGCCATTCAGGGAGGTTTAAGTGGGAAAACCGCTTACGATTTTTCGGATAAGTTTATTACCAAAGTTGACGGAATGACTTGTGCAGATGATATTTTAAGCTCTCTTGCCCGTGATATTATAACCCTTACAAAAATGGTGAACGAAAACAGATTAAAACCCAAGCAGTCCCCTCATATCAAAAAATGCTTTTTATATATCAATGAGCACCTTGAAGAAAAATTGACAGTAAAATCCCTTGCTGAAATCTGCGGTGTTTCGCCTGATTACCTGTCGCAAATATTTAAACACGAAACAGGCGATAATCTCAGCTCGTATGTTTTAACAAAAAAGCTTGAATACGCCAAGGAGCTGATTTCAAAAGGAATGAAGAACAGGGAAATATCTGAAACGCTGAATTTTTCATCTCCATCATATTTTGTTACAGCGTTTAAGAATAAGTACCGAATAACGCCAACCGAATATAAATCATTGTTAAAGTGAGATTGATTATGAAACAAAAAGAAATCCGCCCCGTTTCCAAAAGTGACGCCCGGTCTTTTGCCGTAACGGTGCTTGAAACTGCATATAAAGCAAAGGTTGACAGTATCAAATATGTCGGCGGAGGTTCGTTCGGCTTTGTTTTCAAAGCCGATATTGACAGAGAACCGTTTAGTATTATTATGAAAGCGTTCAGAACGCAGGGCAACTGCGAACGGGAGGCAAAAGAATTGACATTGCTCGGTTCAAACAGCCTTATAAAAATTCCTAATGTATATTTTACCTTTCTTGCAAATGATGAAATACCGATAGACTTTATCGCTATGGAATTTGTTGAGGGTACAGATTGTTTTACGGATTTTTTAAAACTTCTGAACTCAAAAAAAGTCAAAAAGCGTTTTGCAGATGAAATCACCACAATTATTCATCATTGGCATGAACAAACAAATGATAAATTCGGCTTAATCAACAACGCAATTTATGATGAATGGCTTGACTTTTATCGGCCGTTCGCCTCTGATGTCCTTGATTGTGCAAAAGAGTTGGCAGCAAGAGGTAGGCTTGAAAAAAAGGTTCTTGATGCAATGGAGCGCGCCTGGTCTGCTTTTGGCTATATTTTCAGCGATAAGGTTGAAACGGCAAGTCTGATACACGGCGATATGAATGTAATGAACATCATGAGCGACAGGCATTTGAATCCCACGGCAATTATCGACCCACTCGAAAGCAAATGGGCTGACAAGGAGTATGAGCTGTTCCAGCTGCGCAATCTGACGGGTGAAAGGTTCAGACTGTATGAAACATATAAAGCAAAGTACCCCGTATCTGAAAAATGTGATATCAAAACAGCCTTTTATGCTTTATATCACGAGGTCTATGCCTATATCATTTCCGGAACAAAGGTGAATTTCATTCTTATGCCGCTGGTGAAACGAATGAATAAGGAGTTGGACAAATGCAATCTTTAAGCGGAAGAATTGTCAGTAATCTGCTTTGCGCGGTTTTTCATTCCCCTCTGATTAACAATGCGCAGTTTTCAAACAATGCCGCAAAAAAAACGAGGAAGTATAAATCCCGTTATAAGCCGTCAATGCAGTTTGATAATTCCGTCCGTCAGCTGAGCGGCGTGAAATACGAAATTCTTGAGCCGAAGCAGAAGGGCAGCGGCAAGGTGGTTTTGCTGCTGCACGGCGGAAGTTATAAGGTGCAGCTTGTTGATGTGTACCGCCGCCTTTCAGAAAAAATCAGCAAAACGCTCAACTACTGTACGGTATATATTCTTGATTACAGAGTTTTTCCGGAGCATAAATATCCCGCACAAATTGAGGATACCGTTGCAATGTTTCAGGAAATGCAAAGGACCGGTATAAAAGCAGAGAATATCGTTTTTATCGGTGACAGCGCGGGCGCAAATCTTGCGCTGACCTCAACGCTGTATATGCGCGATAACAAAATGATATTGCCCTCAGCCATCGTCTGCTTTTCCTTGTGGGGAGATATGACAAATTCGGGGAAATCCGTGGTTGAAAACTGTTACCGGGATCCGTTCGGCGGCATTGCAAGACGTAAGAAACCGGAGGACAATTTTGAATATCTTCACCGCATTTCCGCTTTTGCAAAAGAGCTTGACAGAAGCAGTCCGTATGTGTCACCGAGCTTTGCAGATTATGCGCTCTTTCCGCCCGTAACATTAATTTGCGGTGAAGCCGAAATGGACAGAAGCTCCAACGAGACGACATATGAGAATATGAAAAAAGCCGGCGTTGACGCCGAGCTTCATATGTTTGACGGAATGTTTCACGATTTTCACCTGGTTCCGTTTTTTCCCGAAACAAAAAGAGCGTTTGAAATAATGAAAAGCAGAATCGTATAGATTTTAAGCCCCGGCGGTTGCCGAGGCTTTCGTTATACCCGCCTTTCCATGAGTCATTCACCTGCGTCAGTCAATGAAAAATAAAAGAAAACAAAACAAAGCGCGCAAAAACCGCGCGCCGTGTTTGGATGCATTATTCAAAAAGGAGGCTTTTACGCCTCCTTCTCCTTTTTTGAAAAAATGATGAACTTGCTGAGAACATAGTTGATAATGACAACAATAACGCCAATTATCAGCTTTGCAGTGATTTTTCCGGAAAGCCTGACAATGATAAAGTCAAACACCTTTTCGTCAAAGCTCAGTATCTCAACAAAAAACCACAGTCCCGCCTGCTCAACAAAATATGACGCAATCCTTGCGCCGAGGAAAGACGGAATCTCTTTTTTAATAACGTCAAATTTCCAGCTTTTGCTTTCAAAAACAAAAAGCTTGTTTGTAACATATGCAAAAGCAACGGCGGCTATCCACGCTATTGTGTTTGTGAAAAGATAATACTTCCCTTTGAAAAGAACGTCAAAGCCTTTGAAAACAAGGAGATTAACAAGCGTTGTCAAAACGCCGAAAATGACATAGGTCACGGTTTCTTTGTTGACCAGCTTTTTAAAAAGTGTTTTGATTTTTTCCATTGAACGCGGCCCTTATGCGGCCTTTGCCGCCTTTCTCTTTTCTTTGAATTCACCGATTTTCTTTTCAACCTTCGGCATAACAACGGGATACAGCTTGTTGACAATGAGAACGGCAATAAGCGCATACACAACGCCGAAAAACGCACCGAAAAGAACGTCCGTGCAGTAATGAACCTCAACATAAATGCGCGTAAAGCCCATTACGCCGGCAAAAACGGTGAGCGGTATTCCGAACTTTCTGTCGTACCAAAGCAGCGCAACTCCGGCGGCAAACGCCGAGGAGGTGTGGCCGGACGGGAAGGAGAAGCTCTTCGGCCTTGAAACAAGCTCCGGGAACTTATATATCTCATGCCACCACGCATACTCGGTCGGATCAAGATTGAACGGACGCGGACGCGCAAAAATCGACTTGAGGATGAGATTGTTTCCAACCTCCATAACAAGCAGCGCAACAATAATTGCAACACCTGCTTTGCGGTACTTTTTGGTGCACAAAAGCGCCAGCGCAATCAGAATGAAGATGATTCCGTTTTCGCCGAGAGTGGTGATGAACACCATCAGTTTGTCAAGGAACCCTCCGTGGATTGTCTGCACCCACTCAAAGACCGAAAGGTCAAAGTGCAAAAACGGATCAAACAATGCTTGCATAATATTTTTTCCTTTCTATTTTTGCCGATTGAATCGGCTTTCTTTATAATTCAAAAAGCTTTTTCAGCTCCTTGGCCGAACGGCCGACAGTCAGCGCGGTAATTTCATCTCCGGCCATGAGGACAGTGTTTCCGCGCGGTATCATAAGCGTGCCGGAGCGAATAACATAAATAAGAACACATTCGCTCGGAACGCTGAGCTCCATCACCCTTTTTCCGGATTTGCTCCAGTTTTCCGGAATGCGGTATTCGCTTATGAGCGCATTGCTGTTGCTGATGTCCGCAATGAATTTGACGTTTGCGCCGTCAATCTCGTGTTCAATGAGGCCGGTGATTATCTGGGTCGTGTCAAGAACAATGTCAACTCCGAGGCGCTTCATCAGCGCAATGTTTTTGTGGTTGTTGCTTTTTGAAATTGTTCTCTTGACGGCGAACTGCTTTTTTGCAATCTCGCAGGCAATGAGGTTATCCTCGTCGCGGTCGGTGACGGCAATGAAAGCGTCGCTTTTTCCAACCTTGGCCTCGGCGAGGGTTTCAATCCGCGTTCCGTCTGCGCAAAAGACAGTCACGTCAAGCGCACTTGAAATTTTTTCGCAGCGCTTTTTGTCCGAGTCAATGATTTTTACGGTGTGGTTTTCCTCAAGGAGACTTTTTGCAAGAAAATAGCCGAGCTGACCGGCTCCAATGATAGTAACTTTCATACCCTCTCCCCCTTAAACAGACGCAAAAACAAGCATATCGCCGTCATCAACGGAAATATGTTCGTTTGAACAAAGCACAAGCTCACCCGTGTTTTTCTTCTTGACGGCAAAGAGCATCTTATCGTCCGGAGCGGGAATTTCATCAACAAAGCGTCCGATTTCGCGCTTGTCAGCCTTGCGCATGACAAAATTGACGCTGTTTCTGCCAATGCTTATTGAGTCAATTTCGTCCGAATCCTGAGTTGCAAGGTTAAAAAAAATGTCGCTTTCAAGCCTTGTTGGACAGACTGTTTTGAGTCCGAACTTCCGGAACACGGCCTCACGCGAGGGATCAAGAACGCGCAGATAGACCTCCTCAAGCCCGAATTCAACCTGAAGCGTCTGGGCAACCATGACATTGACGTTGTCCTTCCCCGTGACAACAAAGGCCATGTTGGCGTTGTCACATCCGGCATTCCTGAGAACATCAATGTCCGTTTCATCTCCGCAGACCTCAAGGCCGGAAAAATCATCCGAAAGGAAGGAGAATTTTGTTTCATCGTTGTCAACAACGGAAACGTCATATCCCCTTTCATCAAGCGCGTTTGCAAGGCGGCTTCCGGTTTTTCCGCAGCCGATGATTGTAATATTCATTCAGTTTTTCACCTCGAATACATTTTTGAATTCAACGTCAACGCCGTTCTTTGAAAGGGTCAAAACGGCATAATTCCCGTTAAAAAGAGCGCCGGGATTGATTGCGTAAATTCCTGCATAGGAATCATAGAAAACATCGCTCCTGTGCGTATGGCCGTAAAGCGCAACATTCGCGCGGACACCCTGAGCCTTTTCAAGAAGCGGATAAAGGCTGCGCTTGACGCCGACGGTGTGGCCGTGACACATGATGATTGTGTTCCCCTCAATGTACTTATATGCAAACTCCTCAAGCGTGCTGAAATAATCGTTATTGCCCTTGACGCCGATGAAGGTTTTTTCCGGAAAACGCAGACGCATTTTTTCAAAGTCATCCGCCCCGTCTCCGAGGAAGAGAACAAAAGAGCAGTCATTTTCGCGCTCAAGTGCGCGTGAAAAATTGGCCGTGCTTCCGTGACTGTCAGAAACAACAAGCGCTTTCAAGAATAATCACCACCGGTCAAGCATAGATTAGTATAAAATTATATCACACAAACGGAGGTTTTTCAATGGATAACGAAACAAAAATCACCAATGAAAAGATAAATGAGCTTTTTCAAAAAGCAAAGGAAAAGGAAAAAGGCGGCGTTCTCAATGTCGGCTCATTCATTGACGAAAACCTTTCTCC
>DJPI01000004.1:35188-55558 GCA_002438505.1 Ruminococcaceae bacterium UBA6416
CTCTCCTCGCCGCAGGCTCAGAAATTTTTTGAGAAGTTTTCCGGCAAGGGTAACGAAAAATGAACTTTGAAAACATAAACATGGACGATATTTCGCAGATTCTTTCCTCCCTGAGCGATGATGACGTTGAGCAGCTGAAAAGCGTTGCGCAGTCCTTCTTTCCCGGCGGAGAAAAGGAGCGGCCGAAAGAAAAAAATCCGCCCCCAAAAGAAACCGAACAGCTTGATTTTGAAAGCATGAAAAAAATTATGAATATTCTCAATCTTCTCAAAAGCGATGTTCATGACCCGAGGTGCGACCTCCTTTTTGCCCTTAAACCAATGCTCAAGGAGCCGCGCCGCGAAAAGGTTGACCAGGCTGCAAAGATGCTGCGCCTTCTTTCCGTTCTTCCAAAGCTGCGCGAGCTTGATATATAGCGAGGTGAAACAATGGAGCAGAGCTATTCAAAAGAGGATTTTGCAAAAATGCAGCAGCAGGCAATCAACCGCGTGCGTGAAATGCAGCGTCAGTCAAAGCAAACATCAAAAGGCGAGAAAAAACAGCCGCAGGACATCCCCGCTTTTTTTGAGCCGGAAAAAGCCGAACCGATGCAAGGTCAGCGCCGTGAGCCGGAGCAAAGGAAAGAAACGCCGCAAAAAAAGAGCTGCACCCCTCCCCCGGCAATAAAGCGCGTATACACAAAAGCCAGGCCGAACACGGCGCCGTTTTTTGAAATGGACAGTGACATTGCGCTGATTCTTCCGCTTCTTCTTCTCCTTCAAAGGGACGGCGCGGACGAAATGCTGATTCTTGCTTTGCTATACATTATGTCATGAAAAGAACCGCCCGTTTGCCTTTTGCGGCAGACAGGCGGCGTTTTTTTCTCACTCAGGAAGCGGAAAAGAAATATACCGAAAGTGCAATGAGATATTGACCAAGGTAATATGTAACGTGGTTGAGAACAAAGTTAAGCGGCGTGTTCTTGCCCTCGCCGAAATACATCGGAGACAGAATAAGATCCGAAAGCAGGAAGAAAACTCCGCCGGCGGCAAAGAAGATGAATGTTGTTTTGCCCGTCACAACGGCGCAGACAACGGCCGTTGCAGCCATGAAAGCAAGAATAAAGCCATAAATCGTAACAATAACCTTATACTCGCCGAAATTCTGCTTCATCGGCTTTTCAAGAAGGAGATTTCCAACGCCGACAACAACACCCGCAGCAAGCGGAATGAAAAGAAGCTTGAGGTCAAGACCGGCGGCGCAAACCATTGACGGAATATAAAACAGGTGTCCGATTCCGAAAGAGATGAAGCCTGCGTAAAGATATTTTTTCATATCATCCGGATAGACCCACTTCTGGTCAAGATAGATGTCTCCGAGCATTCCGAAAACAAGACCGCAGATTATCGGCAAGGCATATTTCAGGCTTTCCGGATTCACAAAAAGACCCAAGGCGGCAGTCAGAATGAAGAAGATGCTGACCGTGTTTTTGAGGAACACGCCTCCAACGCTCCTCTTGTCCTTACACTTCACAAGAAACGCAAGAAGAAAAGCTGCTCCGGCGGCAACGGGAATATAAATCATAATTTTCACGTCCTTTTTGTTTTTCAAAATGAGCGGAGAAAAACTCTCCGCCCGTTGATATGAGTTTGTTGATTACTCGCTGATTTCAACTCCGCGCTCGGCTCTCATAACCTTGAGCTCTTCGGTGATTTTCTTTTTCTTGTCGCCAACGATATCATAGAAGAACAGCGGAATTGCGCAAAGGATGAGGCTGATTCCCGGAACGATTGAAACAAGTGCATACATTGCAAAGTTTTGAGAAGTTGACATTGATCTTGCAATTTCCAACGCCGCGTTTGCGTCACCGACATTGAGCTTTTGCGGGTCAATATTAACAAGAATATACATACCGATAATGACAACGGTTGCAACAGCATTTCCGAGCTTGTTAACAAACGACTGACACGCAGAACCGAGCGCATTGTCTCTGAATCCCGTTTTCCATTCCATATAGTCGATACAGTCGCAGACCATTGCCCCGGAAACAACATTGATTACGCCGAGCGGTATACTCGAAATTATCATGAACGGAATGCAGAGAAAAAGGTTCTTTGAGAACCAGCCAACAAGCAAGGTTACAATGCTCGCCGCAAAACCGGCAAGGCAGGAAACGATCATGAGCGTTCTGTATTCATACTTTTTGAAAAGCTTCGGCATTAATACCATTGCACCGAACATTCCGACTGCGGCGCAAATTTGAATAACAAGCTGAATTGACGACATGTTTTTGCTGAACTGGTCGGCAGTTGCGGTTGCAAGGTCGCCGCCGACATAAAAGCCGGCGTAACGTGCAACGTGCGGAGCCGCAGACTGAAGCATATATCTTCCAAACGAAAGAATGCCCGAAAGAACAACAAGCATCAAGGGCTTGCAATGGAAAATTCTTGAAAGAGTTGAGGGCTCGCCCGGTGCGCGCTTTGTTGCGTTCGGGTGCTTAACTCTCTCTTTGATTCCGAATGATGACATACAAAACAGCGGCATGCCGATTACGGACATCGAAATTGCCATGATTGCATATTTCTTTTCACTGCTTGAAATGAAGTAGCCGACAATAATCGGAAGCACAACGGTGACGGCAGAGCCGATTCCGCCAACAGTTCTTCCGTAAGAAATAATTGTTCCGCGCTCGGCGGGGTTCGGCGTCATAACATTCGGAAGACTCCAAAACGGAACGTCGCTCGATGTATAAACCATTCCCCAAAGGACATAGACAACGGCAACATAGACATACATCATTGTTGACTGGTCGCCGCTCGCAAAGCCTATCGGACGTGTGAACATAAGGATTGTCAGAATTGCAATCGGAATTGCGGTGATAACCGGATAATGGCGCATTCTTCCCCAACGCGAGGTGTGGCGGTCAACAATCATGCCCATGAGCGGATCATTGATTGCGTCCCAAACACGCGCAAGAAGCATCAGCATGATTACAAACCAGGCATTAAGCGTCAGAACATTCATGTAAAAGTCTGTGATATAGCTTGACATACAGCTATACACAAGACCCTGTCCGAGGGCGGCAACGGCATAAATCACCGCTTCTTTTTTTGGAACATACTTTTTTTCTTCCATAGGTTATCTCCTTTTTAACCGTCCGGAAAAACCGGGACGGATTTTTTATGAATTAATAACGGGCAAGTTTCTGCTCAACGCCTGTTAAGCAGCTTCCTTTTCAGGGCAAAGAAGCCGTCTTTCCAAATTGATGGGGTAAACAGAACAAGAATCGGAAAATATTCAAGCCGTCCGGCGAGCATATCAAAAATCATGACGATTTTTGAAAGGTTTGAAAACGCCGAAAAGTTCCCCGTCGGGCCAACGAGCGAGAGACCGGGGCCGATGTTATTCATTGTTGCGGCAACGGCAGTCAGTGAGGTTGACATGTCAAACCCGTCAAGGCTGACAATGAAAACCGAGCCGACATATATTATCATGCTTATCACAAAAAACGAGGCTGTGTTTTTAACAACGGCGGAGTCAACGCGCTTTCCGTCAAGCTTGACCGCTCTGACCGAGCGCGGGTGAAGAATTTTTGAAATTTCCCTTGCGCTGCTTTTGAGCAAAAGAACAAGCCTTGAAACCTTCATTCCGCCGCCGGTGCTTCCTGCGCTGGCGCCGATAAACATGAGAACATACAAAATGAACTGTGAAAGCTGCGGCCATTTTGCAAAATCCGCCGTCGCATATCCCGTTGTTGAGATGACCGAGGCAACGGAAAAGGCCGCGTGATGAAATGCGTCATAAAGCCTTCCGCCAAAGAACTCATCTTTTATGTTGAGCGTGATGCAAAGAACGGAAAAGCCGATGATTGCAAGAAACCACCAGAGCTCTTCATTCTTGAGCACCTGTTTGAATTTTTTTGCAAGCAGAAGATAGTACACCGAAAAATTCACCGCAAAAAGAATCATGAAAACGGTGACGACAGCCTGAAGATAGTTGCTGTGATAAAAACCGATGCTTGCGTTTTTGATTGCAAAACCGCCCGTTCCCGCGGTGCCGAAAGAGGTGCAGATTGAGTCAAACCACGGCATTCCTCCGGCAAGGAGCAAAACAATTTCAAGAATTGTCATTGCAAAATAGATTGAATAAAGGATGAACGCAGTCTGGCGGACTCTCGGAACAAATTTTCCAACCGAAGGGCCGGGGCTTTCCGCGCGCATGAGCTGCATTGTGTGTCCGCCGGTTAGCGGAACAACGGCAAGAAGAAAAACAAGAACGCCCATTCCGCCGATCCAATGGGTGAAGCTGCGCCAAAAAAGCGTTGTTTGAGACAGCGCCTCAACATCGGTAAGAATGCTTGCGCCGGTTGTTGTAAAGCCGCTCGCGGCCTCAAAAACCGCATCGATATATGACGGAATTTCACCGGTCAGCTTCATCGGAACAGCTCCGCAAAGGCTAAGAACAATCCAGGAAAGCGCAACCGTCACAAAGCCCTCCTTGGCGTAAAAGACATTCTTTTTCGGTTTTCTCACGGCAAGAAGAAGGCCGAGAACAAAGGAAACCGCCGCCGTGAGCGCATACATTTTCCATTCCCTTTCGCCATAAAACAGGCCGACCGTGACGGGCAGAAGCATACAGCCCGACTGAATGAGGCAAACAAGCCCCAAAAGATAAAGAATCATAAAATAGTTCATAACGCCTTACCTTACAATATCCTTCAAGTCATTAAGTCCGCGCTTCGTTGTGACAACAACAACGCTGTCTCCAACCTGAATTGTGTCCTGGCCGGAGGGAATGATGATTTTTCCGTGGCGGCTGATGCAGCAAAGGAGAATGTCCTTTTTGATGTCAAGGTCGCAAAGAGGAACGCCAACGGCCCGGCTTTCCGTTCTGACGGCGAACTCAAGCGCCTGAACCTTTCCGGAAACGATGTTATAAAGAGTCTGAACGCCGGAACCGGTTGAGTTTTCAAGCGCACGGACATAGCTGAGAATCATTTCAGATGTGATATATTTGGGATATATGACCGAGCCGAGGGAAAGGCGGTCAATGATGCCTTCAAAGTTGAGCTTGTTGATTTTTGTCACAGTTTTCGCTCTGAAGTTTGATTCAACATAAAGCGAAAGCATGATGTTTTCCTCGTCAATATCGGTGATTGAAGCAAAGCCGTCCGCGTTGGCAATCCCCTCTTCAAGCAAAAGGCGCTGGTCGCTTCCGTCTCCGTTGATGACAACAACGTCACCCGGAAGAATTTCATTGAGCCGCTCGCAGATTTTGCGGTTCTTTTCAATGATCTTGACCCTGAAGCCGTATTCACAAAGCTTTTTGGCGAGGTAAAAGGTGATTTTTCCGCCGCCGACAATGATGACGGTCTTGATGTGATTCTTTGCAATTCCGGCCTTTTTGAAAAAGGAACCGGCGTCCTTGTGGGTGGTAACAAAGGAAATCTTGTCTCCCTCAAGTAAAACGGTGTCTCCGGTGGGGATAATCACATCTTTTCCGCGTTCAATGGCGCAAATCAGGATTCTTCCGGAAAGGCGGCCAAGCGCAGACTTGATGGGCGAACCGGCAATGGGCGAGCCTATCGGAAGCCTTGTTTCAAGCAGCTCAATGCGTCCGCGCGCAAAGGTGTCAACGGAAATTGCGGACGGAATTGTGAAAAGGCGGGTGATCTCATTCGCCGTTTCCATCTCCGGATTGACTATCATTGAAATTCCGAGTTTTTCTTTGATAAAGCCGCGCTCGGTGAGATAATCCGGGTTGCGCACACGCGCAATGGTCCGGCAGGCCGAGGCTTTTTTGGCAATAAGACAGCAGAGAAGATTCAGCTCGTCCGAGCCGGTCATTGCAATGAACATATCCGCATATTCAATTCCGGCCTCTTTTTGAACGTAATAGACAACTCCGTTGCCCTCAACGCCCATAACGTCTGAAACATCGGTGACGCGGGAGACCGCATCGGCATTGGTGTCAATCACAGTGATGTCATGTCCCTCAGCCGCAAGCTGCTCGGCAAGAGCCGAACCGACCTTTCCGCAGCCGACTATAATAATATTCATACTTTAAGCTTGACCTCCGAATTGAACAAAGCTTTTGAAAAACCGCCTGAACGGCATCATACGGATAAATATTTTATCACATCGGACGGAAAATTTCTATAGCTTTATTTTTAATTTCAACTTAAGTAAAGTTATTTAGATGTAGAAAATCTCGGCCTGTTTTTGGTTGTTTTTGCCGAAAAACAACACCGCGCTTGAAAAGGTCTTTTTTTTATTGTATTATAAACCATGATAAAAGTGCTGCTGCGTTTTGTTAAGAAAGGATAATCTCATGAGCGAGCTTTCACCGTATTTCAAAGAAAAATTTTCTCATCAGTATAAAAGCAAAACGCCCGATGAATTCATGATTCAGCGGGGCGATTTCCGTTTTTCCGTCCTCTCCTCAAGAATTTTCCGCATTGAAAAGGACAAAAAGCGCCTTTTCACAAATGAAGCGACTCAGACCGTTGTCTGCCGCAATTTTGACGCGCCGAAGTTCACCTTTTCTCAGGACGGATATAAAATCACAATCGCCACAAAGGACGCCGTTTTGCGCTTTGACCTTTCAAAGGGAAAAACGCTGAGCATCACTCTCAAGGACTCAAGAACCGTGACCGATTTTTCCGCCGGAAACCTCAAGGGTACTCACCGCACGCTTGACATGGTCAACGGAAGCGTTAAGCTCGGAAGCGGCCTGATGAGCAAAAACGGCGTGTCCGTCATTGATGACTCAAAAACCGTCATCATGGCTGAGGACGGAACGATGAAAGAGCGCAGGAAGGTTCAAAAGGACGAGTATTACTTTGCTTTCGGCAACGATTACAGAGGCTGTCTCAAGGAGTTTTTCAAGCTCTCCGGCCCCGTTTTGCTCATTCCTCGCTACTGCCTCGGAAACTGGTGGAGCCGATATAAGGACTACAGCCAGCAGGAATACATTGACCTGATGGAAAAGTTCATTGAAAAGGAAATTCCCGTTTCCGTTGCAACAATAGACATGGACTGGCACTGGGTTGACGTTATCAAGCGCTTTGGAAAAGAGAATGCATACTACCGCCGCGAGGAAGGTCTGCCCTTCAAAAACATTGCCGAGGTTTTTCAGTCTCAGGGCTGGACGGGCTACAGCTGGAACACGGAGCTTTTCCCCGATTACAAGGCTCTGCTTTCATGGCTTCACGAAAAGAACTTCAAGGTCACCGTCAACCTCCACCCGGCGCAGGGCGTCCGTCCGTTTGAAAACCAGTATGAGGAGTTTGCGCGCTTCATGGGCATTGACCCGAAAACAAAAAAGCGCATCCCCTTTGACATCACCGACCCGAAATTCATTGAGGGCTATTTCAAGTTTTTGCATAAGCCCTATGAAAACGACGGCGTTGACTTTTGGTGGATCGACTGGCAGCAGGAAAGGGAAACAAAAATCAAAGGCCTTGACCCCCTTTGGGCTCTCAACCATTACCACACGCTTGACCTCGCTTCAAAAGACAAACGTCCGCTGATTCTTTCCCGTTTTGCGGAAGTCGGCTCCCACCGTTATCCGCTCGGCTTCTCCGGTGATACCGTAATAAGCTGGAAAAGCCTTGATTTTCAGCCGTACTTCACCGCGAACGCCGCCAATGTCGGCTATACCTGGTGGAGCCATGACATCGGCGGCCACCAGCTCGGTTCAAGAAACGATGAGCTTTATGTTCGCTGGGTGCAGCTTGGAGAATTCAGCCCCATCATGCGCCTGCACTCAACAAAGGACGAATTCATGGGCAAGGAGCCGTGGAAATACTGCTTTGCGGCTGATACCGCGGCAGTGAACGCACTCAGAGAGCGCCACGCCCTCATCCCGTATATCTATTCGATAAACCGCCGCACACACAAGGACGGACTTCCCCTTTGCGAACCGATGTACTATTCATATCCGAACGAAAAAGAGGCATACAATGTTCCGAACCAGTTCTTCTTCGGAACCGAGCTTATGGTGCGCCCCGTTACAAAGCCTATGGACAAACGCACCTTCCTTGCACCGGCAAAGGTCTGGCTTCCGCGCGGAAGATGGACGGATTGGTACACCGGAAGAATTTATGAAGGCGGACGCTATGTCACAATGTTCCGAGACATAAACGTGCTCCCGGTTCTTGCAAAAGAGGGAGCGATTGTTCCCCTCTCTCAAAACGACAGAACGAACGACTGCTCCAATCCGCAAAAGCTGCTTGTCCGCGTTTTCCGCGGAACGAACGCTTTCACCCTCTATGAGGACGACGGCGAAACAATGGCGTTTGAAGACGGGAAATTTGCGGAAACCGTCCTTTCCGTCAGAGAGGCCGGAAAAGACCTGCTATTCAGAATCAATGCGGCCAAAGGCGACCTTTCCCTCATTCCGGAAAAACGTGATTGGAGGCTTGTTTTTGACGATATCAGTAAAGCGCAGGAAATCACGGTCAAAGTTGGCGGAAGGAAGAAAAATGTTTTTCCTGAACACAAGGAAGGAAAAACAATCATCACCCTTTCAGGCATTGCCGCCGACGCCGAGGTTGAAATTGAGTTCAAAGCCTTTGAAGCAAGAAAAAATCCGGACAAAAAAGAGTGCGTCATTGAGCTGCTTTCAAAATATCAGTTCCCAACCCTTTTCAAGCAGGCCGTTTTCACGCCCTTCATCAAGAATATCTCAAAGCCGTTTCCGCTTTCCGACCCGGCGCTCAAAGGCCCGGTTGAGGAAGTTTTGGGTTGATGTCCTAGAGAGAATTAAATAGAGAGAACGCCCGCCGAACCGTCAGTTTGTTCGGTGGGCGTTCCGCCTTTTCAAAGTCAAGGAATTCAAAATCAAACAAATTTTCTCGTTTTGTTTAAATATAGTTAATATCTCAATATTTGTTTTAAATCAAGTTCACACATTGACATTCATTTCGGACATATGGTACCATGTTAAAGCAAAATGCGATGTGACAACTTGTCACATTATATCAACAAAAGGAGATGTTTAAATTGCACGAACAACAAGGACTGAAATTCTTCAAAAAGCCGCCAAAGGGAAAAATGAAAGCCCTTTTAATTGTGTTTGCGTGGATATTGCTGTGGAATCTTATCTATCAAATCATTCACGGAGCATGGCACGATATGCCTATTGCAAACTGGGCGTTTTTCATCAGCGTAACAATCTTTTTCATGCAGGAGGAGCTGACCTATAAAGCGCGTTTTGTTCACACTCTCGTTGGAGGTGCGGTCGGTCTGCTGCTTGCCGCCGGAGTTGTGGTTGTCTATGCCGCGCTTGCAAAGGCCGGCGTTTCCGCGCTTGCCGCCATCATGATTCCGCTTGCGGTCTGCATTGCGTCACTCATTCTGCTCAATCCCTATCTTCCCGTGTTTTTCAATAATGTCGGCTTTTGCTATTTCATCGTTGCGCTCATTGACGCAGAAACAGCCGCGACAAAGCTTCCAGTCTATCTTCTCTCCCTTCTTTGCGGAAGCATCATTCTCAACCTCGGCTGCAGCGGACTGCTTTCCCTTTATCAAAAGTCCATGAAGAAGAAAGCGGCCAAAGCCGCCGAAAAGCAAACTCAGACCGCAAAATAACCCGCGGCTGCCTCACTTGCAAAAAACATGGTTTCCAATCGTTTTGACAACCGGACGGGAAAGCATGAATGAATTTGTTGTCTTTTTCGGGTTATAATAATATATCGCTCCGCCGCTTGGGTCCCAGCCGTTGACGCAGTCCTGAGCGGCTTTTCTTGACGTTTCGTTGGGTGCAACGCTCCAGTTTTTGTCATTGACGGCTGAGAATGCACCCTTTTGATATATCACGCCGGAAACCGTGTCCGGAAAGGAGGAATGTTTGACGCGGTTGAGAACAACCGCTCCAACGGCAACCTGCCCCGTGTAGCTTTCTCCGCGTGCCTCGGCGGCTATCAGCTTTGCAAGCAAGGTCACGTCATTTGAGGAATACTTTCCGCCGGAGGAAGCCGAGCTCTGGGCTATTCCGAGATACTTGAGCGTTTTCGGTCCTGCAATTCCGTCAACGGTTATGCCGCAGTTTTTTTGAAACTTTTGAACCGCCGTCTTTGTTTGAACGCCGAAAATTCCGTCAACCGAGCCTTTGTAATAGCCGAGCGACTTAAGCTTTTGCTGAACCTGTCTGACCTCCTCACCGCGCGAGCCGAGCTTTGAAAGGACGTCAACGCTGTCCGGACTGCTTTTTGGAAAAGTGAAGCTCAAAAGCGAAAACACCGCCATGATAACCGCAACATTGCGGAAGAAAAAGCGTAATTTTGATTTTGTCATTTCAACTTGCGCACCGCCGGTTCCGGACGCCGCTTCCGGCCGGCACGCACCGCCTTTCAAAGCAATTTCGGCGTCCTTTTCAAAAATATTTTTTTCAGTTTCGCGTTTTTTATACCTGTTTAAGGAAACTGCGGTAATTTAATTAAACAGCTTTCAATTCAAAATTTGCATTCAAATGGTTTACAATAAAGACAAAATAATGTATAATAATATAATTACATTAAAAAGTTCAGTTGAAAAGGATCGGAAAACCAATGTTTGGCTATGTCAGAACAGACAAGGGCGAGCTTAAAGTGCGCGAATATGAGCTTTACAGGGGGCTTTACTGCACACTTTGCAAGCAGCTTTCAAAACGATACGGCGTTCTTTCGCGCTTCATTCTCAGCTATGACATGACCTTTCTTGCGCTTGTTCGGCTGAGTGAAAAGGGCATTGCTCCAAAGTTCAAGGGCGGACGCTGCCCGTTCAACCCGGCCAAAAGGTGCAATTACTGCATAAATGCCGGTGATGAATACGCCTTTGTCTGCGCCGCAGCCATCCTCATGTTCTATTACAAGGTCAAAGACAACATCTCAGACAGCCCGTTTTTCAAAAAGCTTTTCTTTTTCATTCTTCTCCCCTTTGCGGCAATCAAGCGCAAAAGGGCGAAAAAGCTTTTTCCTCAGCTGGACATTCTGATTGCAGACTGCCTTCAAAAACAGGCCGAAACCGAAAGAAAGAACACCTCCTCGCCCGATGAGGCCGCACACAACAGTGCGGATGCGCTCGGAAAAATTTTTTCATTCGGCTTTGAAGAAAAGAAAAAGGAGCTTTACTTTTTCGGATACTTCGTTGGAAGATGGGTCTATCTCATGGACGCGCTCGATGACATTGAAAAGGACATCAAAAACCGCTCTTTTAATGTTTTCGTCAACAAATATTCGCTGACGCAAAAAACGCTTCCGGAGGAAGCGCAGCATGAAATTCAAAGCACACTCAACCAAAGCAGCGCCGAGGCCGTTAAGGCTTTCAAAAGCACAAACTGCACGACGCTTTCGGAAATTATTGAAAATGTTCTTTACGGCGGAATGCTCTGCTCAATGGAGAACATTTTGAAAGGAAAAAAAAGAAATGAGAGATCCTTATGAAGTTCTCGGCATTCCGAGAAACGCAGACGCCGCGCAGGTGAAAAGCGCTTATCGCGCCCTTGCAAAAAAGTATCACCCGGACAATTACGCAGACAGTCCCCTCGCCTCTGCCGCGAACGAAAAAATGCAGGAACTTAACGAGGCTTATGACACCATCATGGCGTCCTTTGACGCGGCCGGAAACGCCTCAGGCTCAAATCAGTACGGCTACACCTCAGCCGGATATACAAACCAGTATGATTACACCGGCCAAGGCGCATATTCCGAGCAAAGCCGCAGCGCGGACTTCATCCGCGTCCGCTCGCTCATCAACGCAAACAGACTTGACGAGGCCGAGCAAATGCTTGAAAATATGCCGCAGAACCTGCGTGACGCTCAGTGGTACTATCTCAAAGGCCAGATAAACTATAACCGCGGCTGGATTGACCAGGCATACACATATTTCACAACGGCGCACAACATGGACCCGAACAACATTGAATACCGCCACATCTATGAAAACCTCCGCAGAGAGCGCAACGGCGGATTCAGAACTGCGCGTGAGGGCTCGGCCGGTTCCGACTGCGGCCCGTGTGACATCTGTTCAAGTCTCCTTTGCGCAGACTGCTGCTGTGAAAGCATGGGCGGCGATTTGATTCCCTGCTGCTGACGGGAGGCGCAAAAATGAGCAAAGCTTCAAAAACCGCGCTCGGCGGAATGGCAACGGCGCTTTCCGTTGTTGTTCTTCTTCTGTCGGCGATAGACGTTCTTTCAATCACGGCGGCGGCCGCTGCCGGAATGATAACGCTCTTTTGCGTTATCGAGATTTCAAAGGGCTGGGCCTTCGGTGTATATGCCGCAAGCGCAATAATCGGCTTTCTTGTTGTTCCAAACAAGGAGGGTGCGCTGCTTTACATCGCCTTTTTCGGCTATTATCCGATTATTAAAGGACTGATTGAGGGCAAAATCAAAAACCGAGTTCTTGAATATCTTCTCAAATTCTTGATTTATAACGCCGCAATCTTTGCCGCCGAGTACATTCTTTTCAAGGTTATGAATGTTCCGCTGACGGAATTTTTGGATGTCAAAGAGGGCTCGTGGCTTTCTCAGCACATTATCCCCGTTTTTTTTGTTCTTTTGAACCTCATTTTTGTTCCGCTTGATTATCTTTACACGGCGGTTGCAACAATGTATCTCAACCGATATCAGAAAATTTTCCGCAAGGTTTTTAAGTTCAGGTAAAAAACACAAAAGCAAAAACCGCACATCCGCTCGTTTTCAGGGCAGATGTGCGGTTCTTTTCGGTCAAGCGGAAATTCTCAGCAGTCAATGTAATAGACGTCATTGCCGTAATGCTCGATGAACTTCAAAAGGTCTGAAAACTTCAGCCAGACAAACGCCGTGCAATCATTCGGATGGAAGCCGACATAGCCTTCAACCTTTTTGAGGTCACTGTCAAAAACAAGGTTAACGTCATGGGCTTCATTGTTGATTATTCCGAACGGAGAAACCGCTCCGGGCTTCAGACCGAGATGCTTTTCAAGCCTTTCGTCCGAGCCGAAAGAGAGCCTTGAACAGCCGAGCTGAGAGCGGATGACATTCTGGATGTCCGGATGCTTGTCTTTAAGCATTGAGACAACGTAATGGGTTTTTCCGTTGGCGTTGCGCAGGAAGAGGTTTTTGCAAACCTCGCCGTCAGTGAAAACTCCGAGCGCGTCCATCTCCTCAATGGTATGCACCTCGGGGTGGTTGATAACCTTATATTCAATGCCGAGCGAATCGAGCGCGGCATAGACCTTTTCCTTTCCTTCCATCAGCTTGCCCTCCTGTATGTTGATGTTTCTCCGCTTTCAATGTTTTTGAGCGTCAGCGTGTCTCCGGCAACGGCAAATTCATAGGAATTGATGATTGTTTTTCCATAGATTGAAAAGTTGACCGTTACGCGTCCGCCGGAAACGGAATATGTTCCGGCGTAGGTTCCGTTGATTGGCATATTGATGACCGGAATTGTGAAGTTGACATATGTGACATCAACCGAGCCGCCGTTTTTGAAGGTGAAGCCACTCATGTTTGCGCCGTCCGTCCATTTTCCGATAAGGTCGGACTGAGAGCTTGAAGCGTTATAGCCCGAACCGCCGCGGACAAGGAGAGTTGTTTCTCCGCTTTTTTCGGTGAGGCTCATTGTGTTGCTGTTGATTGAATAGCTCAGCTCCTGAGTGACCTTGCTTTCGTTCATCATGAACTGAACGGTGAGTGAGCTTCCGTTTGTCATATAAATGCCCTTATAGCTTCCGTTAAGCTCACCGGAGGAAACGGAGTCCATCCTTCCCTTTGTGAAGCTGATGTCAACGGTTGAATCGTTGTTGAAGGCATATTTTATGCTGCCGTCACCGTTGGCCCAAACGCCGACAATTTCTCCGTTGTTGACCGTTTGCGCCGGAGACGTTGTTGCCTGAGCAAAGGAGGATTCCGGCGCCGAGGTTGTTGAACGGCTTCCTGCCAAGGAATAGGTTGAAACCTCGTTATCTTCAATGCTTCTGAGCGTCAGCTCATTTTCCGTTATATTGACAATCTCAAAGTTTTTGCTTATTGTTTTTGAGTATATTGAAAACTTGATGTTCAGCGTGCTGCCGGTTATTGTGTAAGTTCCGTTGGCCGTTCCGTTTATCGGAAGGTCAATGACCGGAACGGTGAGGTTGACATATGTCACGGTGACTCTTCCGTCGG
The DNA here is from genome assembly GCA_002438505.1 of Ruminococcaceae bacterium UBA6416. GTDB lineage: Bacteria > Bacillota > Clostridia > Oscillospirales > Acutalibacteraceae > UBA6857. Next base: position 49,299 of record DJPI01000004.1, read on the forward strand.
CAAAGAACTCATAGCCGCTCATTTGAGCGCTGTCCATCCATTTTCCGATAATCCTCTGTTCAACGGTTGGAGCGGCGGTGGTGGACTCTGTGGCAGAAACCGTTTGGGAACCAGAGGGAAGATCCGGTTCCTTCTTTCTGTTTGCAAGGCTGACGGCAGAAATGACCGCAATGCAAACAACGAGTGTTGCGGAAATCACGGCAATGGCAATCTTTGTGCTTTTTGTCATTTTCATTGTTCTTTCCTCCATCGGAAATAATTTGAAAAACGGACCGAGCCGAAAACGACCCGGTCCGAGCAAAACGGTCCCTTATGCTGCCGTGCTTGAGGAAGCATCGGCCGATGAAGCCGGTGCGCTGCTTGAGGAAGCAGCCTCAGCCTTTGCGGAAACAAGTGTGAAGGTTTTTCCGCTGTCAACAGACTTGAGCGAAAGAACGTCGCTTGAAATGTCGGTAACGATGTATTCAAGCTTGATTGCAATGAGGAAGGTGAAGTTGAGGGTCAGGTGATATTCCTTTGTTGCCTCATCCTTCATGAGGGTGTAGGTTCCCTCGGTGTCAACGCTGATTGCGGAAAGCGCGGATGAAATTGCCGAAGCGTTGCCGCTGATTTTGCAGACGCCGCCCTCTTTGAACTCAAGAGAAACAACGCCGGTTGAATCCTTCCATGAACCGAGAATCTTCTTTTCCGGCGTGAAAGCGCAGGCCGAGAAGCAGCAGACAACAACGGCAAGCGCAAGAAGAACGGCTGTGATTTTTTTAAGCATAATGATAACCTCCGAAAATTTATGGCGAACATATTGAAGCTTATGTATCCGTTCGCCGTTGGTATTATACAACAAAAGCTTCCGTTTGTAAAGAACAATTTTGTTACCGTTTGTTTTGGAAAAATAAACAGCCGTCCGTTTTGACTGTGCAAGCCGGACGGCCTGTTGAAGTTTTATTTAACCCTCACCGAACAGATTGCAAGATATCCGCCGTCCTTTGTAACAACGCGGATATCGCAATAACCCTTTCCAACGGCGGTTACAACGCCCTTGGAGTTGACCTTTGCAACCTTCGGGTTTGTTGAGCTCCATTTAACCTTTTTGTTCGTTGCGTTTTTCGGAACAATGGTGGCCTTGAGCTTCGCCTTATCCTTGGGTTCAAGTGAAAGGTGAATTTTGTTAAGCTTTATGCCGAGAACGGGAAGCTTTTCAACAATGACAACAATCTGAGCCTCTTTTGCGTTTCCGCCATCGGCAGGCGTGCAGGTGATGATTGCCTTGCCCTCCTTGAGCGCGGTCACTCTTCCGTTTGAGTTGACCTTAACAACGGACGGGTCGCTTGACTTCCATTTGAGCTTTCCTCCCGTTGCGCCCTTGGGTGAGATGACCGGAGAGAGCGTCTGCTTTGTTCCGAGACCAAGCTCCAAAGTTGCCGTTTTGAATGAGACTTTCTTGATTTTCTGGAGAGATACGGTGACAACGCAGGCGGCGGTCTTGTTCCTGTATTTTGTTTTGCAGGTTATTGTTGCCTTGCCCGGAGCAACGGCAGTGACCCTTCCCTTTGCGTCAACCTTTGCAACCTTTGGGTTTGAGGAAGTCCAGGTGACGGTTTTGACGGTTGTATCCGCCGGGGTGAAGAGGCAGGAGAGCTGAAGATTCTGCTTAACGGTGAGCGCGGCAGAGGAGCGGTTGAGCTTGATTGACTGAACCTTGACGTTTTTAACCGTGACCTCGCAAACGGCCTTTTTGCCGGTATCACGCGTTGTGCAGGTGATTGTTGCCGTTCCTTTTCCAACAGCTTTGACAACGCCCTTGCTGTCCACGGTTGCAACCTTTTTGTTGCTTGAACGCCAGATGAGGGTTTTATCCGTTGCGTCCCCCGGTTCAATCGTTGCAACAAGGGGCTTTGTCCGGCCAACATACACCGTGCAGCTTAAACGGTTGAGGGAAACGGAGGTTGTTTTAACAATCTTTTTAACGGTGAAAACGCAGGAGGCAACAAAGCCGCCATCGCTGCTTATGCAGGTTATTGTTGTTGTTCCGGCGCGTTTTCCGAGGACGGTTCCGTTGCCGTCAACCGAGGCAATGTTTGCGTTGTCTGAAATCCAGGTGACTTTTTTGTTTGTTGCGTTGAGCGGATAAATCGTCGGAACAAGCGTGAGCGACTTTCCGGCATAAATTGTTGCCACGGAGCGGTTGAGTCTTATTGAGGTGACGTCAACAACAACATTGACAATACACTTTGCAACGGCAAAGCTGTTATCCTTTGCGGTGACGGTGATTGTTGCCGTTCCGGGAGCAATGGCGCTGACGCGGCCGTATTCATCAACGGTTGCAATTTTTGTGTTTGAGGATCTATAAACAACATCTCCGAAGGTTGCGTCTGCCGGAATGACGGAGGCGGAAATGATGTCCGTTTTCCCGAGCCTTATTGTTGCTTTATACTTTGAAAGCTCAATTTTGCTGACTTCAATTTTCTGCTGAACCTTAACCTCACATCTTGAGGTGAACTTTCCGTCAACGGTTTCGCAGATGATTGAGGCTGTTCCGGAGCCGACTCCGGTCACAAGCCCGTTTTCGTCAACGGTTGCAACGCGCTCGTTGCCGGAATACCAGCGAACCTTTTTGTTTGAGGCGCTTTCAGGAAGAACCTTATATGAAAGTTTAACGGTTTTTGTTGTGTAAATTTCCGCCGTTTTGGGCGTTACTTCAACGGAGGAGACGGGAACGGTGACCGTGACGGGGCACCTTGCAGTGCAGCCGGTGTCTGCGCTTTTGCAGATTATCTCGCAATTTCCTCCGCCGATTGCGGTGACATAACCGAACGAGTCAACCGTTGCAACGGCCGTGTTTGTTGATTCCCATGTTACGCTCTGATTTTCCGCGTCCGCCGGAATAACGGAATAATTGAGCTTTGCGCTGCCGGAAATTTGAAGCGTGAGGTTCGCCTTGTCAAGTCTGACGTTTCCAACGCGCTTTGTTACGCCTATGAGGCTCAGCGGGAAGTTCTGCGCCCAGATTCTCTGGAGAGTATCGGACGGGTGAGCGCCGTCAATGGTATATTCCGGAAGGAAGGAGTCCGGGTCGTTCGGGTTGGCGGAAATTTCATTGAAGCTGACATAGCCGTCATGAAGCTTCTGAGCGGCCGCCGTTGTTGCAAGCCATTCGTTGACGTCAAGGGCAATCTGCCAGTCATGCTTGAACTCGGCCTCCGTGCGGACATATTTTGCGCCCGTTCCAAGGTAGTCGCGGTCATTGCCCTTCCACTGCGTGATGCCGATGACAATGACCTTTATTCCGGCCTTGTGAAGCTTTTCAAAGGCCTGCTTGAAGTATCCGATAAGCTCCTGAGCCGTTGGCTGCTTAATGCCCGGATAAAGCTCCTGAATGTCCTTGCAGACCGGGTGCATGATGTCATTCGCACCAATTTTGATTATCGCATATTTCACGCCAGACTGCGAAAGAACGTCCGGTTCAATGCGGTCAAGCATCGAATGGCCGAAGATGAAGGAGCCGTAACCGAGTCCCTCTCCGCCGAGACGGTTTCCTATGATGCCCTTTCCGAGTACGCCGACATCACGCGTTCCGGTGTTGAAAATTTCTTCACCGAGATATTTCGGAAACTCGTTTGAAACGGTCGAGTCTCCGATAACGACAACGGAATATCCCTTTTCGTCCGAAAGGACGTCAACCGCTTCAACGCAGGGCGTGACCTTGACAAAGCTGTATGACATATGAAGTCCCATATTGAAGCCGAGCTGCTTGAGGATGCTTATGACAATCTGATTGTCAATGTCAAAATTGCTTGAAAGAAGGAGGTTCTTTGAGCGGGTCTGATCCTCTCCGAGCGCAAGATATGACTCCGCGCCGGAAAGACCCATTGTTGTTATCTCATTGAGCTTTTTGACATAGACGCTGACGGCAATGTTCTCCATTGCGGTAACATTGAACGGCACCGGGTCGGAATAGACATATCCCTTTGCCGGAATGGTGATAAGCGGCGAGCCGTTAACCGTAATATAACGCAGCGTGCTTTCATCAATGGAGGAGCCGCCGGTGCTTTTTGCAACCGTTGCGCTGTAAATTGTGACGGGCTTTTCGCCGTGGATGTTTGAAAAGCGGATGCGGATTTTTGAGCCACTCGCCGTTGGGGTGAGAACAGTTCTTGAGGTGACCTTTTCAACCGCCGCGGATATATTGTCATAACCCGGGATGCCGATTTTTGTTGGCGCGGTTGACCACGCACCGATCCACTTTCCGTCCTCTGCGGCCGTGGAAACGAGCGAAACGCAAACAAGCGCCGCAAGAACAAAAACGGTGAAGAAAAAGCTTTTCAAAACCTTTTTCATATGACACTTCCTTTCCGTAAAACAAAGCGTTTTACCGTAAAAATCAATTCAACAATATAATAATACAAGCCTGAAGAAAAATCAACATGTTTAAGGAAACGGGAAAACTTTGGAAAGAGCGCTTATTTCATTTTTTTGCGCCGTTATTTTCTTTTCCGGCGCTTTTGCTCTCTTTGCTTTTGGACTTTTTGATGAAGGAAACAAGATAAAAAACAACAAAGATGAGCGCCGCAACCTCAAGAATGATGAACCAGGTTGAGGTCAAAACGGCCTTGACGCCGGTCATTGCAAGGCGGAAAACGCTGAGCTTCACATCATTGGCGGCAACAAGGTTGATTGTTGCAATCTCTCCCCCGGCGTAAAAAACCTTTGCCTGACAGATAACGTCTCCTGCCTTTATCGGGGCGGAAAGCTTTTGCGGAAGCGTTTCCTTCACCGGCTCAATCAAAACGGACTCGCTCGTTGCTCCGGCCGGAACAAGAGCCGAGGTTTCCTTTTCCGGAACAAGGCGCAGCGTGTCTGCGTTCTTTCCGGCAATGACATCAATGACGGTGACGGTCTGGTTCGCCGTTGCAACAACTCTGAACCGGATGTTGTCATACACCCACGCAACAAGCTTTTTTGCGTCCGTAACGGCCGTGTTTTCCTCCGAGCCGTCGGAGTCAATGTCTTTGTATTCGCCGCCCATGACAACCGTGAGATAGGAATATCCGTCCTGTGAGGAGACGGCGGCAATGCACTCTCCGGCCTTGTCCGTTGAGGTCTGCTTTCCGCCGGTTATTGAAGAATGATAATAAAGGCTGATGGTCTGATTGAGCATTTTGTTTGAGGCGCTGTAAGTGCGCTCATCATTCTCCGCGGTTTGCGGAAGAACAACCTCAGAGGCGGAAAAAGCTTCGCTGAACGCCGGATAGTTGAGCGCATATTTCACAATTTTTGCAACGTCCTCTGCGCTTGTGTACTGGCCGTCCTCATCAAATCCGGTGATGTTTTTGAGCTTTGTGTTTTTGCAGCCGATTTTGTCGGCGAGGGTCTGCATCAGGCTGACAAACGCGGCGCTTGAACCTGAAATGCTGCTTGCAACAACGCTTGAAATGTCATTCGCTCCGTAAACAATGAGCGCGTCAACAAGCTGCTTTTTGGTGTAGACCTCCCCGGCCTTGAGATCCGCAATGCGGACTCCGTATGTATATTCAACAAGGGAGAGAGCCTTTTCCGTCACCTTGACCTGTTCTTCAAGATTGCCCCAGTTTTCGATTGCAGCAACCGCAGCAAGCAGCTTGACAAAAGCGGCCGGAGGAACCTTTTTGCTTTCATTTTTGCTGAACATTACCGAGCCGTCGTCAAGGCTTATCATATAATATTCCTTTGAATCAAGCTTTTTTGTGACCTCGGTCTCGTTGTTGTATGACGCAAAGGAAACCGCCGACGGCAGCACCAAAAAAAGCGCAAGGGCAAGAGAAAAAAGCGAATAAAAAATCTTCTTCATAAACACATCTCCGTCTGAAACATTCTGTCTTTTTAACACATTCTGTCTGTTGCAAAACGCAAAAAAATGTGATATATTAAATCATGCATTTCATAATCTCGGCATATATCAGCATATATTCGATTAATTATAACAATTTTTACGCCGAAAATAAACCTTTTCGGTAAATTAACTTTAATTTTACATTTTCTGTTTTTGAAAGGGGCTTTCCGGCTTTTTTCCGGAGGCCTTCGGTGGTTAAGATGATTTATGTTACCGGCGACACACACGCAGTCCTCTCCCGCTTTGACAACCCGAAGCTGAACGCGCTCAAAAAGGACGATGTCCTCATTGTCTGCGGCGATTTCGGCTTCATTTGGGACGGCTCAAAGGAGGAAATGAACGCGCTCAAAAAGCTTGCAAAGAAAAAATATACAATCTGCTTCATTGACGGAAC
>DJPI01000066.1 GCA_002438505.1 Ruminococcaceae bacterium UBA6416
TTTTTATGGGGATAGTTTATCCAACATCCAACATCCAACATCTAAAATCTAACTTGCCAAATTCAGACAAAGATGCTAAGATAATTTAAAGGTTCTGCACAGGCTGAATTCAGCCTCGCGGCAAGGCGGTTGCCCTCCGGTTTCAGCTTTTTTGAACAGGAGGGATATATTTTATTGCTTCCCTCCGAGTTTAGCTCAGGAAGGAGGGGTTGCCATGGAATATTTGGCAATGGTTATCCTGCTTCTTATTGTAGCCACCGGTTACATATTGGCAGTTAAAAATTGAGCAATAAAAAATAACCGCCCACACTCCAACGTAGCGGTTATTTTTTAATCGTGTTGAGGGCAACCGCTTAATGCAGAGCCTTTTTACACTTATATTATACACAGCCGTTTACATTTTGTCAAGCGGCTTTTTTGTTGCGTTCGGACGGGGGATTTTGCGGAATTTTTTATGCGGTGCAAAGAGGGCGGTTCATTGACGCACAAAGCCACCCACAACGCACATTGCTTCCTGATTTGAAAAATCCAACATCCAACATCTAACATCTAACATCTAAAAAAACAGGCGGCTTTTGAGCCGCCCTTTTTTATTTTAAAATGTTCCGTCTGCTTTATATGCTTTTATAAGCTCCGGAACCAGCCTGAGGAAGGTTGGAAGCCAGGTGAAAAACGCATATTTGGCGAGCGAAAGGAACGAGGGAACAACGCCGAGCGCATAGTCAAGAGTGTCCGTCTTGTTTGAGCCGGTGAAGGTTGGAATGTTCTTTCCCGTTTCCTTTTTGAGCGTGAGCGAGTCGATTTTTGTCACAACGTCTTTTCTGCCCTCGTCCTTTTCATCGGCAAGAATGTAAGCGTCCAAGGTGAGCGTTCCGCCGTCAACGATGATGTTTGAAAAACAGCCGCCAACATTCGTCTCTTTTGTGCTTTTCCAGTCGGTGCCGTTCCAGTAGTTTGCATAGCCGTCCTTTTGAACGGTGAGCGCGGCAATGTTCGCAGTGTCAAGGAAGTATCCGGCAAGGAACGGACGGATTTGATATCTCTTTGAGCCTGCCGTTCCGGAAAGGACATAGGTTGTTCCTCCCTCGGCGGCCTTGCTGTTTTTCAGCGGCTTTGTCCTCAGATACATATGATCGTGGCCGGAAAAAACAATGTCCGCGCTGCCCTCATCAAGAACCTTTGAAAGCGACTGCTGAAGATAAAGAGCATCCGGCCATTTTCCGTCCTTTCCGAGGGTATAGGGCGATTTGTGCATAAAAACAATTTTCCAGTCCCTGTCCGTTGAGGCAAGGTCATTTTTGAGCCATGAAAGCTGGGCGTTTGAAACGGAAAGGCCGTCATTCGTGTTGAGAACGGAAAAATGCGCGTTGCCGTAATCAAAGGAATAATTGACCCCGTTGAGCGTTTGAACGCTCTCGCTTGTGTCAAGGTTGAACATATTGTCAAACCAGTGCCATTTTCCGAGTCCGTCATGGTTTCCGGCAACGGGAACCATGGTGACGCTCCTGTTGATTTTTTCAAAGGCGGCGTCATAAAGATTCCATTCCTCGTTGGTGCTGTCGTTTGTGAAGTCTCCAAGATTGGCAACAAAGTCTGCGTCCGGATTCTGCTCAAGCGCCTTTTTGAGCACCGCCGCGCCTTTTTCAAAGTTTTCCTTTGATGACGCCTGAACGTCGGCAACCGCAATGAAGCTCAGTCGGCTGTCATTGTTGTCCGTTTTGAAGGAGCCTTCCTCGCTCCAGACGCTGCCGTTGCCAACCCTATAGGTGTATTCCGTGCCTTTTTCAAGGCCGAAAACGGTCAGCTTGTGCATGAACATTCCCTCCCATTCCTTGCAGACGGGAACGGAGTGGTTGAGGGAGGAGGAGATGTCCTTTCCGTCCTTAAAAACTTTAACAACGGTGTCCGTTTTGCTTTTTGTGTACCAGCAAAAGCCTCTTGAAGAGTCCGCGTTGCCGTTGACACACACGCTGAGTCTTGAAACGGAAAAATCCTCGCCCTCGGCGAATGAGACCGCCGGGAAAGACATCAAGAGCAAAAGGCAAAGCACAAGAGACAGGAAGGATGTGAATGCTTTTTTCATTTTTAAACAACCTTTCTTGTCCGGCTCAAAAGCGGCCGGACAAAACTTTTTTCAACAAAAATTATAAATCCGGAAGGCGGCAAAGTCAACCGGGAAAAGTAAAAATAAAAAACATTTGCCAATTTGCCTGTTATATTGTATAATACTAAGATAACGATTAAAATGAGTTATTATTTGCATAAAACGAGGTTGCTTCTCAGATGAAAAAGAACAGTTTTGAGTGGTTCAAGCTTGACAATGCCGCAAAAATTTTCCCCGGCCAAAACTCAAAAACCTGGTCGAATGTTTTCAGAATCGGCGTTGAGCTGAAGGAAAGCGTTGAACCGCTCCTTCTCAAAAAGGCGCTTTGCAGCGTTCTGCAAAGAATGCCGTGCTTTGATGTGAGAATCAAGGCGGGCTTCTTCTGGTATTATTTTGAAAAAAACCCGAATGATCCTCTTGTTTTGGAGGATGTTAAAAACATTTGCTACCGGGTGAAGTTCCGGGAAAACGGCGGTTATCTTTTCCGCGTTTTCTATCACGGGAATCGAATTTCCGTTGATGTTTATCACGCCATCTCGGACGGTTATGGAAACACTGTTTTTGTTTCCACCCTTGTTGCCGAGTATCTCCGGCTCAAAGGCTATGACATTCCGGCCGGAAAAATGGTGCTTTCCCTTGACTCAATGCCTACCGAGGATGAGATGCTTGACGCATACACGCGCTTTGCTTCCTCAAAGGCGGCATATAACCGCAGAGACAAAGCCGTCTATCATGCGGTTGGAACAAAAACGGGGAAGCATATGTGCAATTACACCGTTGGCGTGATGTCATTCGAGCAGGTTCATGCAATTTCAAAAAGCTACGGCGTGACGGTTACGGAGTTTTTTGCCGCAATGCTCATGGACATCCATTACAGAAAACAGCTCAAAGAAAAAAAGAAGCAGCGTGAGGTCTCCGTTCAAATTCCGGTGAACCTGAGGAAGTTTTTTCCAACAAATACGCTGCGCAACTTTGTTCTTTGCCTGCGCGTGAAGATGAACCCAAACATGGGCGAGTACACATTTGAAGAAATTTTGCGGCTTGTCTCTCTCCAGCTGAGGCTTGTTAACAACAAAAAAACCGTCAATTCAATGATGACCCAAAACCTTAAAATTGAGCAAAATCCGTTTGCAAAATTCTTTCCGCTGTTTGTCAAGAACCTTTCGGTCGGCCTGACCTTTCTTCTCACGGGGGAACAGACAACCTCCGCTCTGCTTTCAAACATCGGCCCGGTTGATATTCCGGACGAAATGAAAGCGCATATTGAAAAATACCTCTTTTTCACCGGCCCCGGAAAGCTCAACGGCGCGCGCTGCGGAGTGATAACCCTCGGCGATAAGCTCACCTTCACTTTTTCAAACTGCTATGACGAGACGGACATTGAGCGCGAGTTTTTCACAAGGCTTGTGAAAATGGGCGTCCACGTCAAAATTGAAAGCAACCGTTCATAAGGAGGCAGAAAAATGTCATACTGCGTAAACTGCGGCGTTGAACTTGACAAGAGCGCAAAAAAATGCGCCCTTTGCGGAACACGCGTCATCAATCCGAATGAGCCGCAAAAAAAAGAAAACGCCGAACAGACCCCGTTTTCGGAAAAGCCCTTTGTTCCGGCAGAAATCAAGCGCCGCTTTGTTGCCTATGTCATAACAATGGTGATGCTCATTCCGAACATTGTTTGCACCTTTCTCAACGCAATAATTTATAAAGGCAGCTTCTGGTCGTTTTATGTCAGCACAACGTCCTTTCTCTTGTGGGTGCTGTTTGTTTTTCCGTTTTACACAAAAAAGCTGCGGCCATATCTGATGTGGTTCCTTGACACGCTCGGCGTCTGCGCTTATGTTTTCTTTTTCTTTGTCATGGGATATGAGGGCAAGGAGAAATGGTTTTTCAGCACGGCGCTTCCAATCATCCTTTCCGCCGCGGCGCTCGTTCTTTTTTTCATGCTCTGGATAAGGAACAAAAAACGGCACTGGATGCTCAAATCCCTTGTTTTAACAATCGACCTCACTGTTTTTTCTTTTCTTTGCGGAACAATTCTTGAATACGGAAGCGCAATTAAATATGCCTTTGACATCGGCGTGATTGTTTCCGTCTGCTTTGCGGCGCTTGCCGGTTTTCTTGCTTATTGCTATTTCAGCCGTCATATGCGCGCATGGCTTTCAAAGCGCTTTTTTGTTTGAGGAAACGCAATGGATAAACTTAAAGCTCTTAAAATCTTTTTCGGCTATGATTCCTTCCGTCCCGGACAGGAGGAACTCATTGACAGCATTCTTTCCGGGCGCGATACGCTTGGCATTATGCCGACGGGTGGCGGAAAATCCGTCTGCTTTCAGGTTCCGGCTCTGCTTTTTCCGGGAGTAACGATTGTTGTTTCTCCGCTGATTTCCCTGATGAAGGATCAGGTGTCCGCGCTTTTGCAAAACTCGGTTCCGGCCGTATATATCAACAGCACAATGACTCCGCATGAGCTGAAATATACCCGAAATGATATACTCAGGGGAAGATATAAAATAATATATGTTGCGCCGGAGCGGCTGCTTTCAAAGAGCTTTCTTGAGGTTTGCTCAATGCTTTCGGTCAGCCTTGTTTGTGTTGATGAGGCGCACTGCGTCTCTCAGTGGGGTCAGGACTTCAGACCGAGCTATCTTTTAATAAAGGACTTCATCCGGATATTTGAAAAGCGGCCGGTTGTTTGCGCCTTCACTGCAACGGCGACCCAAAGGGTGCGTGAGGACATTGTCAGACTCCTTGAGCTTAAAAAGCCGTTTTTGTCCGTCCTCGGTTTTGACAGGCCGAATCTTTATTTTGAGGTTGAAAAGCCCGTCAACAAGTTCATCTCGCTGAAAAAATATCTTGAGCTTTTCAGCGGAAAAAGCGGAATAATCTATTGCGCAACAAGGAAAAAGACTGATGAGCTTTATTCCGTTCTTTCCGCCGAGGGATACGATGTAACAAAATATCACGCAGGACTTGACAAGGATATCCGAAAGCGCAACCAGGAGCTTTTCATCAATGACGAAAAGGAAATTGTTATTGCAACGAACGCCTTCGGAATGGGTATTGACAAAAGCAATGTTTCCTTTGTGATTCATTATAATATGCCCGGCGATATTGAAAGCTACTATCAGGAGGCCGGAAGAGCCGGACGCGATGGGAGCGAGGCGTTTTGCATTCTCCTTTTTTCCGGTGAGGACATTGCAACTCAGCGATACTTCATTGACCATACGGATGAAAACGAGGAGCTTTCAGCCCTTGAAGCGCTCAGCGTCCGGCGGACAAAGCTCAAAAAGCTCGGCGCAATGATTGGATACTGCGAGGAAACGGGCTGCCTGCGGCATTATATGCTGTCATATTTCGGCGAAAAGTCAGAAATAAGGTGCTCAAACTGTTCCTCCTGCTGCGGAAGGCTTTCCCTTGAGGATGTCACAATACCGGCGCAAAAGGTTCTTTCCTGTGTATACAGAGTCAAGGAAAAAGAGCCGGGCGCGGTCGTTTCAAAAATTATGAAGGGCGAAAGGGACGAATATATTATTTCAATGGGCTATGACCGCCTTTCAACCTTCGGCTTGCTTGAGAACATGACAAAGGAAGACATTGAAAGCTTCATTGAATATCTTCTGAATTCCGGCTGCCTTTATGCAGACAAAAGCGGCGCTCTGCACCTGACAAGACAGGCAAAAGACATTCTTTTCCGTTCGGTGAAGCTCAGGCGGAAGGCTTCCACCGCCGGAAAAACAAAGGACGAACGCTTCGATGCTGCGCTCTATAAGAAGCTTCTGAGGCTGAGAAAAACGCTTGCGCAGAGGGAGAGCGTTCCGCCGTTCACTGTTTTTACCGATGCGGCACTGAGGGTTATTGCGCAAAAAAAGCCGCAGACAAAGGAAGAGTTTTCCGCCCTTCCCGGTGTTACGGGCATAAAGGAAAAGAAATATTCAAAAGCTTTTCTTGAACTTATCCGTGAACATACCGCATGTACATTAGTCAATGATGTGA
>DJPI01000028.1 GCA_002438505.1 Ruminococcaceae bacterium UBA6416
ATGCCGGACGCCATGACGGAGACAGGCTTTCCGCGATAAGTACCGGTATAGCCCTGAACGCCCCTGACATTGTTGACAAGGCGGGCATCATCGATAAAATTCTCGGCGATATATTTCGCCCTGAGCGGATCGCCGGGCATGAGGACGGTTTTCCCAAAACCGATGTCGCTTTTGAGATTAATGTGGGGAGTGTCTTTCATTACGTTTTCCTCCTTTTAATAGCCGTGCGCTTCTTCGTTTTTAACAATCTTGACAATCCTGCTTGTTCCGAGTCTTGAGGCGCCGAGCTTCAGCATATCTTCGGCGTCTTTGAGGCTTGCAATTCCGCCTGCGGCCTTGATTTTAACGTGAGGCTCAACGTGGGAGGCAAAAAGCGCAATGTCCTCTCTTGTTGCTCCGCCGGTTGAAAAGCCGGTTGAGGTTTTGATGAAGTCCGCTCCGGAGGCGGAAACAATTTCACACATTTTGATTTTCTCTTCTTCAGTCAAAAGGCAGGTCTCAATAATGACCTTGAGAAGCTTTCCGCTGCAGCTTCCTTTAACGGCCTTGATTTCATAAAGAAGATAGTCATAGTCTTTGTCCTTGAGGGCGCCGATATTGATGACCATGTCAATTTCATCTGCGCCGTCCTTCACCGCCTCGGCAGCTTCAAAGCACTTGACCGCGGTTGTGTTGTATCCGTTCGGAAAGCCGATAACGGTGCAGATTTTGATTTTGTCTCCAACATAGTCCTTTGCTCTTTTGACGAATGAAGGCGGAAGGCAGACGCTTGCGCAGCCATACTTGATTCCGTCATCGCAGAGGGTTTTGATGTCGCTCCAGGTTGACGCCTGGCCGAGTACGGTGTGGTCAACCTTTGAAAGAATATCAGAAAGTTCCATTGCAATTCTCCTTTTTGTTTTTATGCTTTGATTTTATCACGAACAAAGGACAAGGTCAAGAACCTTTCTTAATTCAAGATTTATTAACGTGCCGCTCGCAATTTATTGCGAGATGTTTTTTTCTTTTGTTTCTTTTCTTTTTCTTTTCTTTTGTTTTATTTTCTTTTATTTTCTTTCTTAAGTACAGTATCTTTCAGTACTTAATATTCAGTACTTAATATATCATTATTTAATTAAGGCCGGTTTTCAGTGTACTGTTTTTCAGTGTACTGATTTTCGGGTTACTGCTTAATCTGTTGTTATTCCGCGTCTCGGACGCTTAAAAACATAATACTCATATCTGATTTTTCCGTTTTCGGTTTCATCGGGAGTTGCCATTCTTGTTTCAAGATAGCCGAATCTTTTAAGCTCATTGAGCGCGGAAATAATGGCTCCTTTGCTCTCTTTGCATATTGAGCACAGTCCGTTGATTGAGAATTCCCATTTGTCCGGGAGCGCAAGCATGAGGGTGAGAAGTCCCTTCGCCTTGAGGCTCATTCCTTCTTCTCTGAGATGCGTGTTGCTCATTATTGTGAAATTTGTTGTTTTTTCTTCTCTGAATATTGGCTTTTTTTCACCTTCCATGTTTTTTTCGGAGAAAAACTCCTCTCATAAATAGGCTTAAAAACCGAAAAAGTCACACATTTTACGCGACTTTTTCCGCAACTTAAAAAATTAATAATTTTAATCCGAACCGGAACAAAAAACAATTAATCCGTAAGAGTGAAAAATAGTGGAGAAATAGTGGAATATTTTTATCCTTTCAAAGCTCTCCCGTTGACGCGAGCCCAGTGATTTTTTGAAAAGGAAGAACTCTCGGCGGAAATAAGAATAATTACACTTGAAAAAAAGCTCTCATTGGTGTAAAATACAATGAAACTTTAAAAAACGCCTTTGGGCGAAACGGAGGAAAACGATGGAAAGCTTCACAGTAACAAAAGAAACAAAACTTAAAGATATGCTCAAATCTCCGGCCGGTCATGACATTCTTGCAAAGGCGCTTTATTCCGCTGGACTTGACCTTTCGGTCATCACAAAAACGCCGCTCGGCTCGCTCAAGCTTTCCGCCGTTGAAAAGCTCACAATGGGAAAAATTGACGGAAAGTTCATTGACTCTCTGCTCTCAATTCTCAACAGCGAAAAAGAAGCTCCGCTTGATGACGGCGCTCCCGTTGAGCCGAAATGGTGGAAGGAGGCCGTTTTCTATCAGATCTATCCGCGCTCCTTCTGCGACTCAAACGGTGACGGCATCGGTGATTTAAAGGGCATTATCAGCAAGCTTGACTATCTCAAAAATCTTGGCATCAACGCAATCTGGTGCAGCCCGATTTATGACTCGCCGAACGATGACAACGGCTATGATATCCGCAACTATCGCAAAATCATGGAAGAATTCGGCTCAATGGAGGATTTTGACCTCCTTCTTTCGGAGATACATAAGCGCGATATGAGGCTCATTATGGACCTTGTCATCAACCACAGCTCCGATGAGCACGAATGGTTCCAAAGTGCCGTTCATGACGAAAATTCGCCGTATAAGGACTATTACATCTGGAAAGACGGAAAGAACGGCGACGGTGTCACACCGCCGAACAACTGGGACTCAATCTTCTCCGGCAGCGCGTGGAATTATTATCCGGAAAGAAAGCAGTGGGCGCTCCACCTTTTTTCAAAAAAGCAGATGGATCTCAACTGGGAAAACGAAAAGCTCAGACATGAGCTTTATGACATGATCAACTGGTGGCTTGAAAAGGGCGTTGATGGCTTCCGCCTTGACGTTATCAGCTTCATTTCAAAAGCTCCCGGCCTTCCGGACGGACAGGAGCTCATCGGCTCGCTCATGGGCTTCAGGGGCGTTGAGCATTACTTTTACGGCCCCAGGCTTCATGAATATCTGCGCGAGATGAATGAAAACACCTTCTCAAAATTTGATGCCTTCACCGTTGGCGAATGCCAGGGAACGGGCATTGAAATGAGCAAGCTCATGACCGGCGATTACAGAAAAGAGCTGAGCGTTGTTTTCTCCTTTGACCATATGGATAACCCCGGAAAAAGGCGTTTTCAGGAGTATAAATATGACCTGCGCCCAATGGCGAAAGAGCTTGTTAAGTGGCAGCTTCATTACGGAAGCCACTGCTGGCCGGTTGTTTTCTTTGAAAACCACGATTGGCCGCGCATGACCTCAAAGGTCTGCCCGGACGGTTTTTATCGCGATGAAATGAGCAAGCTTCTTTGCGTGATGCAGATGACCTTCAAAGGCACTCCGTTTGTCTATCAGGGTCAGGAGATCGGAATGACAAACAGCGAATTTCGCATGATGGATGACTTCCGTGACGTTGAAAGCCTCAATCGCTTTAAAGAGCTTTGCGCAAAAGGAAAAACTCCGCATGAGGCCTACCGCGTTGTTTGGGCAGGTTCACGCGACCACGCAAGAACTCCGATGCAGTGGAACGCAGAGGAAAACGCAGGCTTCACAACCGGAAAGCCGTGGATTGAGGTTAACCCGAATTATAAATCAATCAATGTTGAAGCCGAGGAAAAGAACGAAAACTCCGTTTTGAACTTCTTCAAAAAGCTCATTGCTCTGCGCCATGAGCACCCGGCTTTGGTCTATGGCAGCTTCACCCTTTATAACGAAAAGTTCTCGGATGTTTTAACATATTTCAGAACGCTTGAGGGTGACGGGGAATACTTCATTGAGCTGAACCTCACCGCAAAGAGGGCAAAAAGAACGCCGATAACAAAGGAATATACCCTCATTGCAACCAATGTTAACTCAGACAAAACTCAGCCTCTCACTCCGTTTGAGGCGAATGTATACAAGGTTAACTGACGGTTTTTTGCCTTTTTATTCATTGTTCTTATAAAATTTACTTGACAAACCACCCGGATGTCTATATAATGTTATTCGTTATTATGAGGTGAGTTATGATTATCACGCTTGAAAGCCTGATGAACGGCGGAATTGAAAAGCTTCCCCTTGACCTTTCTTTTGATTTTTCAAAAGAGGAGTTTGACGGTGTGTTTCCATTCACAACGCCTGTCCTGCTCAAAGGTGAAATTTCAAACCGAGCCGGAATCGTTCGGCTGGAAGCCGCCGCGCGCTTTGACCTTACTGCGCTTTGCGACCGCTGCGCAGCCGAATTCACAAAAAGCTTTTGCGTTCCGGTTGAGCATATCCTGGTTTCAGAGCTTAATGAGGAGGATAACGATGATTTTATCGTTGTTCCGCCCGAGGGTCTTGATATCGAAAGGCTCACTTTAGAGGACATTTATCTTTATCTGCCGAGCAAGCTGCTTTGCCGCGAGGATTGCAAGGGCGTTTGCCCCTCCTGCGGCGCCGACCTCAACAAAGGCTCCTGCGGCTGCAAAAAGGAAGTTGACCCCCGGTTTGAGGCTCTGCTTTCAATGCTTGGCGACTGACTTTGTTTATTTAATTATTTTGAATAAGGAGGTGCTGGTCATGGCAGTACCAAAGAGAAGAGTATCAAAGGCAAGAAGAGACAAGAGACGCTCAAATGTTTGGAAGCTCGATGCTCCGACGCTTGTCAGATGCAAACAGTGCGGTGAGTATACAGTACCGCATAAGGTATGCGGCAGCTGCGGTTATTATAAGGGCAAGCTCGTTGTTGCTAAGGATGAGGACTAAGCTTTTGAACTTATGAAAGGTTGTCGCTTTTTGCGGCAACCTTTTTATCGTTTTGTTTATAGCCGCAAGAGTTATTATTGCGGAGAATGAAAACAAACCGCGGCTTGTACGGGGATCGCTTGAGGCTCCCGTTAATCTAGATGCTAGATGCTAGACGCTGGACGCTAAATTTTTTCAAATTGGGAAATATTGTGCGTTATGGTTGAGTTAATGCGCCAACAAACCTAATCTCTTGCAGAACATAAAAATAAACCTCGGCTCGTACGGGCATCGGCTCGTAACTGCCCGGGAAACCCAGCCTTTTGCCATCTTTGCATTAAGCTTTGAGAAAAGCTGAACCTGACCGCTTGAGCAAAAAATCCGCGAGCAGGAACAAGGCACAACCTAACGCCTGCATTAAGCATTGGGAAAAGCACATAGCTAGTAGACTGCAATTAGCGGATTTGTCTGATTGTGAGGGGATTTTTGCAGAAGCGATGTTGTAGGCGCACCGGAGCCGGAAGTCCGATTTTTCCCCGCAAATCGGATTTTC
>DJPI01000036.1 GCA_002438505.1 Ruminococcaceae bacterium UBA6416
AAAAGACAGACAACATACTAAATTATGAAAGGGTAAAATTACAATGAAAAAAACAAAATTATTAAGCCTATTACTTGCAGTAGTAATGATTCTCACAAGCTTTACCGCAGCTTTCCCTGTTTTTGCAACAAGCAATGTTGAAAAAGCAGAAACTCTTATTGCAAATTTTAAAGGAATAATGAAAAGAGAAAAGCCAACAGCAAAGCATCTTGCGGCATATAACGAAATGCTTGACGCTTACAACGCTCTTTCTCAAGAAGAAATTGATAATTTTGATGTTATTCTTTTTGACAAGCTTCTTCTTGCCGTATATGCACGGGAAATTGTTCTTTGGAAGGCTGAAAACAATTCAACTTCAATGTCCAACGCTTCAAAAGCTTCACACGAAAGAGCGAAAGCCGTTATAAAAATGCCGGCTTATGTTGATGAGGCTGTTGATTTGGCAACTTCGGTTAGCTCTGTAACAAAACCGGCTCAAGCGGACGCTTTGCTTGAAAAGCTTAAAACTGTTTCGCCGAACGCCATAATTATGGCTGGTGGATATTATAAGTCATACAAGAATTTCAATTATGAGATTTCTAAAAAATATGGCGCCGCTTTTATTGATACATTCGCAAAAAAGCTTTCAGCAATAACCCAAGCGGCAGATTCCGAAAACAAGCCGAAAGAGGTTAAGCCAATTTCCAAACCGAATCCCAAAAAGTTTGAAGGCGGAGAAAGCAATCCGGCATACATTGAAGGATTCAAAAAATATCTTGAATCAAAAGAAGCAAATGCGGAATACATGGTTAAAAAATATGCGTTTGAAGGCGAAAAGCATTATATGAACGCAGTGAAAGCCATTACGGATGCAGTTCCCGCGTTTTCATATTTTTATGACATTGCCGTTTCATCAATTTCAGCAAAGCGTGCGTTTGATGAAAGCGGAGACATAACCGTTAACGGTGAAGTTAAAAAAATCTTTTCAAGCCTTTCCGATGAGCAAAAAACGTGGCTTACTGCCTTTGGCAACACAGTTCTTTGTGAAAAGAAAGTGAATTCCGAAACTGCGTTCGGAACAGAGTATGGCTACAACACATGGAACATCAATTCACTCGTTAATTTTTGCGTTGATCTTGACGGACTTCACTATGTCAACGAATTTGAAAATACTGTTGCTTCGGTTGATGAACCGTATACAAATTCCGACATTGAAACCGTAAAAGAAGCTTATGAAAAAATTCCGGCCTCCTTCACCGGCAGCATTTCAAAAGAGATCAGTGAAAAGTATAAGAAAATTCTTGCTGCAATCAAGCCTGATGATATCTCTGAAGAACAGCCTGATCTTTCTAAGTATAATGCAACCAATGTTTCATATGCGAACATTTCTGAGAAAAATGCAAAAGAGCTTGCAGACATAGTTGTTGACCTTGCACTTAAAGCGGCCGGAGTTTCCGATGCAAAAGAACTTATCAGCACCAAGGTTCTTACCAACGGAACGGTTCTTGCTCTTGCAAAGCTTCTTTATCCGCTTTTTGCCGATCTTACAACCGACCTTATTAGTGTTACTCCGAAAACGCTTTCAAATAATCTTAAGGAAGAAAAATTTGCAGGTGCTGCCGCTGCTTTGGCTGCTGCCGATGATGACTGGGACGCTGTTGAAATAAAAAACGGTGACTTTGGCTTCACAGACGGCGATGCCGAAGGCTTCCTTGATGCTGCGGCGGCAATGCTCAGGGGTGGTTCGCTTATTCACCTCGCTCTTAAGCTTGAAAACTCACTCAGTGCTTCAAAAGGCACATATTACGGCGCATATGAAGACCTTGTTCCGATTCTTGAAATGCTCGATCTCAAGTCGGTTATGTCTTCAGATGATTACACCGCTTATGTTAAAGCAGCCGAAAACAGCAACGATGCAAAATTCAGAGCCATTCTCGCTCCGATAGTATATCTTCTTGTTGACTTTGGCAATGACCCAATCAATACAGTCTGCGATGTTCTTCCGAAGGTTGCATATGCGATTGATTCTAATACTGTTAACGATGGCGTTAATGCGCTCCTTTCAAAGATGACCTTGGTTAACGTGGGTCCGGTTGACCTTACGACCGCCGGTGTTTATAAAATTTTGAACGATAAACTTCTTGCGCCAAAAGGAATCAAGCTTTCCGAAGAATCGTTTGCTGCGCTTATCTTGGATCTTTCCGGCTGCGGAACGGCCGCTGCAAAAACCAGCGTTGCAAGAGGTCATGCATACCGTCTCGGCATCGAATCAGACAAAGCAAAGTCAATGGTTGTTATTATGACATGGCTTATTGATTCCGCACCAAACAACAAGGAATTTGTAAACTCGCTTCTTGACATGCTTATAACCGATAATGACATTCTTAAATCAGCACTTAAACTTCTTATCGGTGCTTCGGCAACATTTATCCCAAAGAAGCTTGTCTACTTCCTTGTAATGGTGTTCATTCATCTTGCGAATATTTATACTTCTTTATCAAAAGTGTTTAGCAAATGATTTTACGTTAAGGGGCTGCTGAAAAGCAGCCCTCTTATTTTTTTGCTGGGTAATATGACACAAAACGGCGCGCAGATTCTTCCGCACGCCGTTTAAAAAATATTTGATCTTATTTACTCATAATTTCATTATAAATCCGCCTTGTGATTTTGTTCATCTCATCAAGATTCTTTTCAATCTCTTCAACCATTTTGAACTGGTTGCGTGCTCTGACAAGGTTATGCTCCGGATATGCAATCCGGAAGTATACATCGCCGTCAAGGTAGTCGGTGAGGAAGCGCACTCCGCATTCATAAGTCATGAGGAAAGCCGAAAAGGCGAGCGAGTCAACCTCAGCCCTTGTCAACGCTGCGGCGCAGCTTGAAAGATATCCCCTTGTATATGCCTCATAGAGCGGAAGAGAAATTGATACCTTTGAAAGGTCAGGCTCGTCCTCATCGGCCGTTTTTGCGCCGAATCTGATGGCATCGCCGAAATCGTAGAGGGAAAGTCCGGGCATAATTGTGTCAAGATCAATAACGCAAAGTCCCTTGTGGGTTTCGGCATCAAAAAGAATGTTGTTGAGCTTTGTGTCATTGTGCGTCACGCGCAGCGGAATTTCACCCGCCTCGCAAAGAGAAATGGCAATTCCAGCCTTCTCTTTCCGGCTCAAAGCAAATTCAATTTCCTTCCTGACTCCGGCAGCTCTTGAGCAGACATCCGCGCTTGCTGATTTTTCAAGGTTTTCAACTCTTTTCGGAGTGTTATGAAAATCAGGAATTGTTTCAAGCAGTGTTTCGCTCGGATAGTCATTGAGGAGCTTTTGAAATTTTCCAAAGCTTTCTCCTGCATTGCAAAAGACTTCCGTGCTGTCAATCATGTTGTAGGTATAGGAATTGTCAATATAACGGTAAATTCTCCAGCAGCCGGACTCATCGTTAAAGTAAAGTCCGCCGTCCGGCGTTTTGAGGAAGTGGAGCGTTTCTCTTTCCGGGTCGCCCCCGGCAGCGCGGATTTTCTTCCTCAAAAAGTGGGTGACATTGACAATATTCTGCATTAAAGCGTTCTGATCTTTAAAAACATTGGTGTTGATTTTTTGAACAAGAAATTTTTCTTGCTCACATCCGTTTTCAAAAACGGCAAGAACGGTTGTGTTGATGTGTCCGTCGGTGAGCGTTTTTGTTTCAATCAATTCGCCGTCAATCCCAAAACTGCGGCAGACACGGAGAACGGTTTCGGTATTAGTCATTTTGAATAACATCTTCCTTAACTATTATTGTTGCAAAATATTCGGGATCATGAAATCCGAAGGTAAGCTCTTTTCTCATCGGAGAAAAAGATCCGTAATGCGGCGCGGCGGTTTTGTCGCCGCATTTATAAAAGTTGCCTTTGTAAACGCCGGGGAAAGCGCAAAAATCAACGCCAAACGCATTTTTAAAGAGTAAGCAGGGAAGAAAAAGCTCGATTCCCCAGCCGTGTTCGTCCGCAAAGGCGTTGACTTGCGGTGAAACGTCTGTCAGCTCTTTAAGAAATTTGCGGTGTTCTCTTTCCTGTCCAACCTGTGTTAAAAATGCGCCGTGCGGATTCATTTCCGTATTCAGATATCCGGCGCCGTTTTCCGGCGAAAAGAAGAACTCAAGACAGCTGTCCTCCCAAACGCTTTCATCGCGCCCGCTGCAGGTTATGCGAAGATTCTTTTCGTTTGAGCGCATCTTGACAAAAACGCCTTTGCTTTTGACAAAGCACATTTGAAATGAGTTGTCCGGTCTTGAAAAACCGGGCTTTTCCCATTGAAAGCAGTCAATTTTTCCTGTGGGAACCCTGCTCCAGTCAGGCTCATTTTCAAAGCAGAGGGTTTCATATGTTTTTATCATTTTTTTGCGCCCTGTTCTTTTTCTTTGAGATGATACATTCTTGAATCGGTGTCCATGAGTATTCTTGAAACGCCGAATTTGTATCCGCTGAGAACAAACGGCTGGTGCGGCTTGAGACCGGCGTTCATCAACGCATCGCCCCCAACGGTGTATTCCTCTTTTTCGGTGCGCAGCTTGACGGTTTCAACAAGGAAATCGTAAAGCTTACTTTCCTCGATATCAATTTTTTTCGGAAGGGGAGTGTTGATAATCTCGCCGAGATTGCGGACGGAAAAGAGCTGAGTACGAACCGAAAGGTCATAGTCCTTGTTTTCGTCAAGACCGGTGAAGCGGATAACATCATTGCCCCAGTTTGGAGTGACGCGGTTGATGAAATAGCCGAGAATGCTCTCCTTTTTGTCCGGCGAGGTAATCTGCCATTTTGCAATGTTGTCCGTGAAGAAATCGCCAATGCGGTCGAATTCGCCGTACTGCAGGAGATAGCGGTGCGCCTTGTAATATTCAATCTGTTTTTTGACTGCGGCTTTATCAAAGCGCGAAAGATTTGTAACATCAAGCTCATAGCCAAGCAGGCCGAACGCGGCAACATTGAAGCGGTGTTCGATTGAGGACTGACGAAGGCAGGCGAATGACGGTGAACACGCAACGTGCATTGTCATGACCGACTGCGGATAGCCATATGAAGTTCCGGACTGGATATATATTCTTTCAAGCGCATCGGTATCGTCGCTTGTCCAGCATTGCGGCATATAGCAGAATGTTCCAAGGTCAAAGCGGTTTCCGCCGCTTGAGCAGGCTTCAAAAAGAATCTGCGGAAATCTTTCCGTCAGCGCGCCCCAAATTTCATAAAGGCCGAGCATATATCTGTGGAAGAATTCGCCGCTTCTTGCGTCCTTGCGGTGAGAGAAAACATCTGTCATCTGGCGGTTATTGTCCCACTTGATATATTCAATGTTGCCATATCTGAAAACGTCAGTCATTGTGTTGATAATGTGTTCAACAACCTCAGGATTCGTCAGGTCGAGAACAAGCTGATTTCTGCCCTGTGACGGCTCATAGACATCGGTTTTGATTGCCCAATCCGGGTGAGCTCTGTAAAGGTCGGAATCGGGAGAAACCATTTCAGGCTCAACCCAAAGGCCGAATTTGAGACCCATTTCGTTGATTTTTTGAGAGAGGCCGTCAATGCCGGACGGAAGCTTCTTTTTGTTGATGTACCAGTCGCCGAGCGAGCATTTATCGTTGTTGCGCTTTCCGAACCAGCCGTCATCAAGAACAAACATCTCGCCGCCGATTTCCTTTGTTGCTTTTGCAATATCGAGAATCTTTTTCTCGTTGAAGTTGAAGTATGTAGCTTCCCAGTTGTTGACAAGGATGGGACGTTCTTTGTTCTTCCAGTATCCTCTGACAATATGCTCTTTAACAAAGGCGTGCATATTGCGGCTCATTCCGTTCAGGCCCTCGCTGCTGAAAGTGAGGACACTTTCGGGCGTATCAAAGCTCCGGTCGGGTTTAAGGAGCCATTCAAATTCAAACGGATTGATGCCGTTTTGAATTCTCAAAAGGCCGTGGGGTGAAATTTCTGTTTGAGCAATGTGGTTTCCGGAGTAAACAAGGTTAAAGCCGTAGCATTCGCCGCTGTTTTCCGTGCAGACGCCGCTCTTGACGGCAAAAAACGGGTTGTGGCGGTTTGAGCTGGTTCCGGTTGTTGATTCAATGCTGAATGTTCCCGAGGTGAGCTTGTTCTCGTTCTTATAACGCTCGCGGATCCACGCGCCGTCAAAGGTGAGAACGGTATAGTCGCCGCGCTGCAAATCAAGCTGCATACTCATAAGAGAGCGGATTTTGATGTCCTTTTTGCTCTTGTTATAGAGTCTGACGCTTCTTGTGATAACATTGCACTCTTCAAAAACGGTGTAAAAAAGGTGAAGCTCCGCGCCGAGGATTTTATCTTCAAGAACAACTGTGAGCGTTTCGCTGTCACCATAGCTTGAGGGAAGGCCGTGGAGAACGGGTTTAACTTTGTTCACCGTGTGAGACTTATAAAGAAAGTCGGTTGTGAAGTTATCATCCGCCGAAAGCAGTCTCATTGAGCTTTGGCGGTAATCACCTTTGCCGTATGAAGAGTATTCAAGGGCAATATGGTCAAGTGAAAGCGAGGTGTCTTTTTGTGAACGTGGAGTAGCGTTGCTGTAGCCGCACTCATGCTTATCAAACATAAATGAAAAGTCGGTGCAATTACGGATTTTTTTGCCGTAATACATTCCTTCAAGCTGACCCGATGGGAGAGCGCGAAAAACATAACTGGTTTTCGCTGTTTGAAGATGGAATACATTGTCCTTGTTAGCAAAAATCATATTTTCTCCTCCGATAGGCAGATATACCGCCAAAATTTACTTTTATATTTTATACTATTGAGCCGATTATGTCAATCTTTTAATAAAACGGGGAACGGATAATGTTTGTTTTAACGTAATTTCTGCGCTTTATCAAAATGTGTTCTGCGGAGGATTTAAAGGTGAGCACTTGACCGGAAGCACTTTTGGGCAGCGGCCGTTTTTAACGGAAAAAACTAAAAAAAACAAAACGCTTTTTTCAAAGATAAAGTCTTTAAAAAGCGTTTTGTTCTCAGTCTGAGTATGCAATTTGGCTTAATACTGACGGTTTTTCCAATATCCAAGCTTTGGCAGCATATCGGACATATAAGCTCTGACCTGTTCGGAGGACCAGTTTTCATTTGCCATATGTCCGGCACAGAAATCAATGAGCGCATTCATATCGGTATATGCAAACTCTCCGTTTGAATAGCACCACTTACAGTATTCCTCGTTGAAAGCACCGTCCTTTTCATGGCTCATCAGTGAATCCTCAAGCGGCATTCCGCAGCACTGGCAAACAAGCTTTCTCGGTGAGCCGAGCAGCGTATTGATTGAAACGTCAAATAACTTTGAAAGCAATTTGAGCGTTTCTGTGTTCGGAACGGTTTCACCGTTTTCCCAGCGCGAGACAGCCTGCCTTGTTACAAAAACTTTATTTGCAAGCTCGTCCTGCGAGAGACCGTTTTTGGTTCTCAATTCTAAAATGATTTCTTTTGTATTCATTTTTTTCACCACCTCGAGGACATTATAATGCAAATTTTATGAGAAAGCAAGCAACTTGCTGTTGCGTGGTTATGAAAAGCAGTCTATGTTTTTTTGTTATTATGAATAAAACGGTTTTTCCATGATTATCCTGACATTCATAAACCGGTTATCACAAAAATCATACACTATAGAAATATCAGCAGTTATAAATACGGCGTATGCAACAGACTGCTCTGTCCGGATACGAATAAGTAACGGGCAACCCCGAACTGAGATTGCCCGTAATAAATATCAATAAAGCTTTGCGCCTGCCGGAATGTGCGGATCAACCATAAGAAGATGAAGCTTCTCCTTGCCCTCTTCACTGTGAACTGCGGATATGAGCATTCCGCAAGATTTGATACCCATCATGGGTCTCGGCGGAAGGTTGGTGATGGCAATGCAGGTCTTGCCTACGAGCTCTTCAGGCTCATAATACGCATGAATGCCGCTGAGGATCGTTCTGTCCTTGCCTGTTCCATCATCAAGAGTGAACTGCAAAAGCTTCTTGCTCTTTTTGACGGCAACGCAGTCTTTAACCTTTACGGCGCGGAAATCGGACTTTGAAAATGTTTCAAAGTCAACATAATCCTTGAAAAGCGGCTCAATCTGAACCTTTGAAAAGTCAATAACTTCTTCAGCTGCTTCTTCAAAAGGAACAGCGGCTTCCGCAGACGCAGCCTTTTTTGAGGAATCCTGACTCTTCATTGTCGGGAAGAGCAGAACGTCTCTGATGGCCTGAGAATCAGTGAGAAGCATTGTCATGCGGTCAATTCCGAAGCCGATTCCGCCTGTTGGCGGCATACCGTACTCAAGAGCGGTGAGGAAGTCCTCATCAGTGTGGTTAGCTTCTTCATCTCCGGCGGCAAAGAGCTCGTCCTGAGCCTTGAAGCGCGCGCGCTGGTCAATCGGGTCGTTGAGCTCGGAATATGCATTGGCAAGCTCCCAGCCGTTCATGAAGAACTCAAAGCGTTCAACATAATCGGGGTTTTCCGGCTTACGCTTTGTGAGCGGAGAAATTTCAACGGGATGATCCATAACAAAGGTCGGCTGAACAAGATGTTCTTCAACATATTCTTCAAAGAAAAGGTTAAGAATATCGCCCTTTTTATGACGGTCTTCAAATTCAATGCCTTTTTCTTTTGCAAGGGCCTTGGCTTCTTCATCAGTCTTGACGGTTGAAAAGTCAACACCGGAATATTTTTTAACTGCGTCAACCATTGTTATGCGCTCAAACGGCTTTGAAAGATCCATTTCAATTCCGTTATAGACAAACTTTTCACTTCCGAGAACTTTTTTTGCAACTGTGCGATAAAGATTCTCCGTGAGATCCATCATTCCGTGATAATCGGTATAGGCCTGATAGAGCTCCATGAGTGTGAATTCGGGGTTGTGCCTTGTGTCAACGCCCTCATTTCTGAACACACGGCCGATTTCATAAACGCGTTCAAGACCGCCGACAATGAGTCTCTTAAGATAAAGCTCAAGAGAAATGCGAAGCTTGAAGTTTTCGTTCAGAGCATTTGAATGGGTCTCAAACGGTCTTGCGGCCGCACCGCCGGCATTGGAAACGAGCATCGGGGTTTCAACCTCAAGAAAGCCTTGGGAATCAAGGAAGCGTCTAATCTCGCGGATTATGAGCGAGCGCTTGATAAAGGTATCCTTTGATTCGGGATTAACAATAAGGTCAACATAGCGCTGGCGATATCTTGCATCGGTATTGGTGAGGCCGTGGAACTTTTCCGGCAGAGGGAGAAGTGACTTTGAAAGAAGGCGGATATTCTTTGCATGGACGGAGATTTCGCCCCTTCTTGTTTTGAAAACAAAGCCCTTGACTTCAACGATATCGCCGATATCCCACTTTTTGAATTCGGCAAATTCTTTTTCGCCAATGTCATCAATTCTGACATAGGACTGAATGTTGCCGCTGCGGTCGGAAAGAACAATGAAGTTTGCCTTGCCCATATCGCGCCACGCAATAATTCTTCCGCAGACGGAAACATCGGTGTTTTCAAGCTCTTCAAAGCGCTCTTTAATCTCGGCGTTGGTGATTGACTGTTCGGCAGTGGTCACCTGAAACGGATCCTTGCCCGCCTGTTGGAGCGCGTTGAGCTTTTCAATTCTTATTCTTTTAAGCTCGTTTATGTCCTCGGCAGGCTGCTCGGCCTGTCTGTTCTTCTTTTCTTCTGACATTGAAAAACGTCCTTTCAAACAGTAATTACTTTGTGATTTCCATAACCTCGTATTTGATGATTCCGCAGGGGGCTTCAACTTCAACAATATCGCCGACTTTATGGCCGAGGAGAGCCTTTGCAACGGGTGATTCATCGCTGGTCAGGCAGTCATCGCCCTTGTCCTTTGAAGTTGAGGTTGAGCTGATGATCTGATATTTATAGGCATCGCCGTATTCAAGATCCATGATTTTGACTTTTGAACCGAGCTGAATGACGTCTGTGCTGAGCGCGTCCTCATCAATGATTTTAGCCATTGAGAGAATGTTTTCAATCTCGCTGATTCTTGCTTCAAGTTTACCCTGGTCGTTACGGGCTTCTTCATACTCACTGTTTTCAGACAAGTCGCCGAATGAAAGAGCAACCTGAATTTTTTCTTTGATTTCCTGGCGGCCGACAACTTTAAGATGTTCAAGTTCCTCTTCAAGTTCTTTAATGCCGGCTGAGGTGAGCAAAATTTCCTGTGCCATTAAAAATCATCCTTTCTAATTTCAAGGCGCATTGCGCCTGCTGATTTTCTGTCGATTAGTTATTATATAATATTTTGGCTTGATATGTCAAGAAAAATCAGGGAGAAATAATGTAAACTCGATCCGGAATGAGCGCCTTTCCGAAAGAATTAATCTTTGAGAAAGGCTTTTGCTTTTGATTGAAACCGGTGAATTTTTTTGAGACTCATAAACAAAGTCCGCTTTTATGGACTTTACTTGTTATATAATAAGCCTGCAAACAAAAATGAACAGGCAGAAAGTGGTGACAAAAATGAAGTTTAAAATTGGTTTTTCGGCGGAACAAACAGAAAGCAATAATATAATGTCAGCTGGCGGCGAAAGAAAAACTCAAGCTGAAGCTCGCAGATCGGTTGTTCAGGTGTATTTTTCTCAGCGCCACATGGAACTTGCATATTATAATGATATGTTCGATTTGAAAATTGGAGACTTGGTCTATGTTGACGGAAAGCTTGAGGGAATGCTCGGCCGCATAACAGATGTGAATTACACTTTTAAAATCAGAGTTTCCGATTATAAGCGTGTTATTTCCGTTGTTGATACCAGTATCAACGGCACTTTGTACTTTGCCGGTTCATGTTTTGTTGCTTTTGGCCGTGACGTTTTGCCGAAAAGCAGAGCGCTTTCATGGTTCGAAGCACCTGAGGAAAATGATGAAGAGTATGCCGAGGGCAGCGATGACAAATGGTTCCCCTTGGAAAACCTGAAAGCGTTAAATTTGCGTCCGGAAATTGCGGAGCGTGGATACGAATATTACAATAGCGGCTGTGTTAAATATCTCTGCCTTGATAAAACCAGAGGCTATGCCTTAGTCGAGGGTAGAGAACTGTATGAGGTTGAGTTTGATTATAAAAACGGAGAAGTCGGAAATATCGTCTGCTCGTGTTATTGCAGCTATAACTGCAAGCATGAATTTGCCGTGCTGCTTCAGCTCAGAAGTATTCTGAACCTGGTTGAAAAAAATTATGGCGATGACTTTAAGCGCTCGGGATACTTAATGGCGATTAACAAGAAAACACTTCTTAATTTTGCTGTTTACGGCAAAGAGGTCGGAAAGATTTCGCTGTAATAATAAATTCCATCAAAAAAGGAGCTGTTCGCATTTTTGCGTCAGCTCCTTTTGGTGTTTATGAGAATGCTTGATATTTTGATTTTTTCAAAATACGGATTCGCGTCATTTCAGCTCAGCATAGAATTCAATCGTTTTTTCGCCGATCATTTTGGCGTGTATGCTGCCCTTGTGACCCTCGGCAATTTCTTTTGCAACGGAAAGACCAATTCCGAAACCTCCGGTTGAGGATGTTCTGGATTTATCCGGGCGATAAAAGCGGTCAAACAGCTTCCCGAGCTCTCCGCTTTCAAGCGGTGCAGAGCATTCGTTTGAGCAGCGGATGATGACGCCTTTTTTTGCTTTTGAAAGCGAGAAGCTGATTTTGGAACCCTCGGCGGCATATTTCACGGCATTATCAATGAGGATTGAAACAAGCTGGCGGACGGCGTATTCGTCTCCGTGATAGGTTATTCCCGGTTCAATGGCGGTAAGCAGCTCATGACCGTTTGAAAGTGAAAAATCTCTGAAGGATTCCGCTGCCTCGCTCACGGAGGCACTGATGTCAAAATCCGCCGGTTTAAGCGGCGACTGTTCCTCGTCCATTTTGGAAAGGGTGACAAGTGAGTTGACGAGCTCCTTAAGCTTTTCGGTCTGTGCTTTGGCTTTATCGATCCATTTTTGTTTTCCCGTTTCCATTTCAAGAACGGAGAGGCTTGTTGCAATAACGGTTATTGGCGTTTTCAGCTCGTGGCTTGCATCGGTAATAAATTGCTTTTGCCGCTCGGCAGATTTGACAACCGGATCAATGGCGCGCCGCGAAAAAAGAACAACAATGATGTATACAAGAATAATACAGAAAAGCATCGCCGTAACAGAAAGAACGGCGGTGGTAACAAGCGTGCGCGTCTCTTTGTAACAGCTGAGAAAAACAGCCATGCAACGGTTGCCGTGCTGAACAATGTAGTATTTATAACCGGATGTATAGCCGAAACCCCCGCCGTGCTTTAATGCAATAAGAAGATATTTTTCAAGATCGTTTTTTGTTACGGTTGCAATTTTGTCAAGGTCGGCTTGAGTAAGAACACCGTTGGCTGTGTATCGCAGAACAAAGTATCTTGTTGAAAACGGCGTTTCCTCGGTGAACTGTCCGTCTCGGAAACTCCCTGGACGTCCGCCCGGAAAGGGGAGTGAGGGAATTTTTCCCTGGTTGTTATATATCACTTCAAGCATACGGTTAAGCTCGGAGTTGACGGAAACAAAGTTTGCGGTGTTGACAATTATGCAAAGCAAAAGCATAACCGCGGTTACTGCAAGCATAGCGATTCTTATGAAGCGCTTCCGGAGCGTTCTTATCATTTGACTTCCTCCAAAGCATAGCCAAGACCGCGGTTTGCCTTGACTGTAACCGATGAACCGAGAGAGGAAAGCTTTTTTCTGAGGTTTGAAATGTGTACCCAGACAACATTGATTTCCGCGTCACTGTCCCAGCCCCAGATACGTTCCATGATTCTGTCTGCGGAAAAAACAAGCTTTGGAGACTGCATCAGCATTTCCATAATCTGAAACTCGCGCCCGCTGAGCTTTACAGCCTTGCGGCCGCATTCAAGAACGCCGTTTGAACAGTTGAGAGTGAGATCGCCAAAGGAAAGGACTGTCGGCTTGTAATCTTCCTTTCGGCGAAGCATTGCTCTGACGCGGCAGATGAGCTCGTCCGGCTCAAACGGCTTTGGAAGATAGTCATCGGCGCCGGCGTTAAATCCTGTTATCCGGTCGTCTTTTTGACCCTTTGCGGTCAGCATCATTACGGGAGTTTTGATTCCGTCTGCGCGCAGTTTTTGCAAAACCTCAATGCCGTTCATTTTTGGCATCATCACGTCAAGTATAATTCCGTCATATTCGCCCATCGAAGCATAATCATAGGCTGAAAAGCCATCGTTGACGGCGTCAACGGAAAACTGATTTTTTTCAAAAAACACAGTCAAAGCTTCCGCAAGGTCAACCTCGTCCTCTGCAATAAGCAAACGCATAATTACCATATCCTTTCCGGCTACAATAATGAGACTTGCATTTGACGCCTTGCTGTAGCCGGACAAGGCGGAACGGAAATTTCGTCCGTCTCAAAATTTGTGCTTTCATTGATTTTGAGGGACAAAGAGTGTTTTGTATATTTTAAATTAATTCAGCCTGAAAATCAACAAGCATGAGCAAATTTTTCGGGCTTTCTCCTGTGCATTACATCCTATGACTGTATGTTAGAAAAGGAACTTAAAGCATTCCTAAAGGTTTTTTTAGAGCGGCCTTTAGGAATGCTTTATTTTTGCAAATAATATGATGTTGTACCCGGTGAGAACGGGCGTCCACACAAGATCAAAAGGAGGGTCTTAACCATGAAAAAGAAAAAGATAGTTTCAATTATATGCGCACTGTCGATGCTGGCCTCGCTTGCGGCCTGCACCGAAAAAACGGACAAAACCCTTTCAGAAACCGATACTTCCAAAAGCTCGGTTGTCAATGCGGCCGATAAGGATTACTCCGGAAAAACGGTCGCCGGAAAAGTTACGGCAATCGATGGCTCGGTTGTTACTCTTCAGCTAGGTGAACTGAGCGAGAATGCTGAAGGAAATACACCTGCGGAAAAACCATCGGGCGATGCGGGCGAAAACGCAAATTCGGCTCCGGAAGCTTCCGGTTCTTTAAATACGCAGAATACTCCTCCGGAAAAGCCAGATGGAGAAAGCTCTGATTCTCAGGCCGCACCTCCGGAAAAGCCCTCAGGTTTGCCCGGTTCGGCTCAGACCTTCACAGCCGGAAATGAAAACGCAACGGTTGACCTTTCAACCGCACAACTCACAAAAAATTCAGAAGCAATCTCCGTCTCGGATATTAAAGAAAACGATATTTTGAAAATTACCTTCGATGACAGTAACTTTGCTTCTCTTGTTGAGGTTGTGACTGTTGGCGGTTCGGCGGGTTTCGGCGGTTCGGCTGAGGTGACGCAGGGTAGCAGTGCAAATACCATTGACTCAGACGGCGAATATTCAAAAACGGTTTATACTTCAACCGGAGATGATGAAAATGCTTTGCGTGTTGACGGCGCAAAGGTTACGCTTGACGGAATAACCGTTGAAAAAAGTTCCGGTGCAACGTCGAACACAGAGAACGGAGATTTTTACGGGGTAAACGCTGCATTGCTTGCAACAGACGGCGCAGCGGTAACAATAAAAAACGCTGTCATCAGCTCTTCCGCTCAAAACGGAAACGGAGTTTTCAGCTATGGAAGCGGAACAACAGTTAATATTTCTTCCTCAAATATTACAACGACCGCAGATAATTCCGGCGGAATTCAAACAACGGGCGGCGGAACAACAAATGCAGAGGATCTGAATGTTAAAACCTCCGGAAATTCTTCAGCGGCAATCCGCTCCGACAGAGGCGGCGGAACGGTCAATGTCAACAAGGGCACTTATTCAAGTAACGGGTATAACTCACCGGCAGTTTATTCAACGGCTGATATTACAGTGAAAAACGCAACGCTTTCCGCATCAAATTCAGAAGCGCTGGTTATTGAAGGCAAAAACTCAATAACGCTTGAAAACTGCGATGTCTCTGGTAACATGAGTTACACAAAAGGCTCAAGCTCGGACGAAAACGTCCATAATGTGATGATATATCAATCAATGTCCGGCGATGCCGATGTTGGAACATCAAAGTTTTCAATGACGGGCGGTTCACTGACAAGCCAAAACGGAGATATGTTCTATGTTACAAACACTCACAGCATAATCGATCTTTCGGGTGTAACGCTCAAAAACAATGACAAAAGCGCATATCTGATGAACATTTGCGGAAATTCCGCCTCACATGGCTGGGGAAGCGCCGGAAGCAACGGGGCGCAGGTTGAGTTTACCGCTGATGCACAGACCCTTTCCGGAGACATTATTGTTGATGCAATTTCAAGTCTTGATATGACGCTTAAAGGAAACAGTGCTTTTAATGGAAGTGTTAATATTGTTGAAAATGCGGCAAACGGTTCGGCGGTTTCGGATAATGCAGTTATAACACTTGAAAAAGGAAGCACATGGAACCTCACCGGTAACTGCAAAATCACAAGCCTTGAAAACAACGGAACAATCAATTATAACGGATACACAATAACGCTTGCCAACGGAACGGTATTAAGCCGTTAATAAAAGTCTCATTAAGTAACAAAAACGCCGGAAAAGCATCCGGTGTTTTTGCTTCAATGGCTTTACTTTTTCTTTTCCATATGATAAAATCATCTTAGATATTTGTCAAAATATGACATAATTTGTCGAATGTTGGGGATGAAGAAATATGAAAAAGAATTGGACTGCAAGAGCTGCGGCGCTTGTTGCAATATTCCTATTTATCGGCTTTGAAGTTTTTTTCGCCTGCAAAGCTTCCTCGAGTGATATACTGTTTCCCGCTTGCTTTGCAAAGGGAATATATACGGTTTCCTATGACGCGAACGGCGGCCATAACGCTCCCGAGTCACAGACCAAAAACAGCGGAGTATCAATTCTTCTTTCAAACAAAATTCCTGAACGTGATGGATATATATTTGTCGGCTGGTCAACCGACAAATATGATGAAACGGTTCGCTTCATGCCCGGCGACAGGTTTTCATATGATACCTCGCTGAAGTTGTATGCCGTTTGGAAATGCGCAACCCACGAGCATACATACGTTGACACGGTTGTTGAGCCCACCTGCACTGAACGCGGATACACAAAGCATGTCTGCACCGTCTGTAATGATGTGAAAATTGACTCCTTTGTTCAAAAAAACGGCCACGCCGCAAAAACGGAAAAGGCCGTTGCCGCAACCTGCACCTCCCCGGGAAGAAAGGAAGGCTTGCGCTGCACCGTTTGCGGCGTTGTTATCAGAGGTCTTGAAGAGGTGAGCGCGCTCGGTCATGATATTGTAACGAGCGAAAAAGCGGTTAAGCCCACCTGCACGCAAAACGGTCTTACTGCCGGCGGATATTGCAGACGCTGTGGTTATGAGACCGAAAGAAGTTTGATTCCTTCTCTTGGTCACGATATTGTTAAAGACGCCGGAAAAAGCGCAACCTGCACAAAGGACGGTTACACCTCCGGCGAACACTGCACGCGCTGCGAATTCAAAACCGGCGGAGAAAAGCTTCCGGCGCTTGGTCACATTTATGTTATTGATGAGGCCAAAAGCGCAACCTGCACCGAAAGCGGCCTCACTGCAGGAAAGCACTGCACGCGCTGCGATTACAAGCAGACGCGCCATGTTATTGAGCCTCTCGGCCACAAAATAAAACGCGATGAGGAAAAAGAACCAACCTGCACGGCGGACGGCTGCACCTCGGGCGAACACTGTACCCGCTGCAGTTACAGAACCGGAGCCGCACGCATTCCGGCGCTCGGCCATAACTACAGAACCGAAAAGGCGGTTGCTCCAACCTGCACAAAATCCGGACTCACGGAAGGAAGGGTCTGCACACGCTGCTCGGCCGGAACAAAACAAAAAACGGTTGCCGCACTTGGTCATAAGCTTGTCAAAGTCGCCGCAAAAAGCGCAACCTGCACCGAAAGCGGCCTCACTGCCGGAAAGCGCTGCACTCGCTGTGATTATAAAACGGAAGGAAAGGTTGTTTCACCGCTGGGTCACAGTTTTGTTGCGGACAAGGCAAAAGAAGCAACCTGCACCTCGGACGGGCGCACTTCCGGAAAGCACTGCACGCGCTGCAGTTACAGAACCGGAGCCGCACGCATTCCGGCGCTCAGCCATAACTACAGAACCAAAAAGGCGGTTGCCCCAACCTGCACAAAATCCGGACTCACGGAAGGAAGAGCCTGCACACGCTGCTCGGCCGGAACAAAACAAAAAACGGTTGCCGCGCTTGGTCATAAGCTTGTCAAAGACGCCGCAATAAGCGCAACCTGCACCGAAAGCGGCCTCACTGCCGGAAAGCACTGCACTCGCTGCGATTATAAAACCGGAGGAAAGGTTGTTTCGCCGCTGGGTCACAGTTTTGTTGCGGACAAGGCAAAAGAAGCAACCTGCACAAAGGACGGGCTGACAAAGGGCGAACACTGCAAGCGCTGCGGATATAAAACCGGCGGAAAGGTTATTTTGAAAAAAGGACACGCATATGTCAAAAACGTCATATGCGCAACAATGAAAAAGGACGGCCGAATCGCTTACCGCTGCCGTTTTTGCAATGCCATAAGGGGAAAAGAGCAGACCGTTCCGATGGTTAAAAGCGCCGTTCTCTCAAAAACAGAATTTGTTTTTTCAAAAAGAGCGGCAATGCCTGAATATGTTGTCCGAGACAGAAACGGCAGCGCGTTGAAAAAGGGGAGAGATTTCACAGTAGCTTATACCGGCAACAACAGCACGGGAAAGGCGCAGGCCAAAATCACATTCTGCGGCAATTATAAGGGAGAAAAAACGCTTTCCTTCCGGATTCTTCCGGCAGCCGCCAAAAAAATCAAGGTTATCAGCATCACTTCATCATCGTTCAAGGCAACGTGGACAAAGGTTCCCGGCGCCGACGGATACAGAGTCTTTGTCTATAAAAACGGTCGGTGTGTTCGGAAGAAAGATGTGAGCCGTAATTCGGTTACTTTTAAAGGTCTTGACCCGGGCTGCAAATATACGGTTAAAGTTCAGGTCTATGTATATATCGGAAGCAGCAAAGTTTTTTCGCCAAACCTTAAAAGTTTTAAAACCGCAACAAAGGCTCAGTCTCCAAAGCTTTCCGTTGCTGCAGAAAAAAGACAGGCGAGGCTTTCATGGAGCAAAATTTCCGGCACAAAAAACTATGCCGTTTATTACAGCGCACAAAAAAACGGAGACTATACAAAAATCGTTTCTTCAACGAATCACCGTGTCATTAAAAAGCTTAAACCGGGAACGAGATATTATTTCAAGGTTATTGCCGTTAAAAACAAGAATGACGGACCTCAGTACGCAGTGTTCAGCAAAACTGTTTCGGCAGTAATCAAATAAACAACTGACCGCCGAACCCGAATCGGCGGTCAAACTGTTTTGCTCTCAGAAGAAAAGTTTTTTGAGTTTTTTAAAACGGATTAAAGTGCTTCACACATAATATTTCTGCTGTGAAGCAAAATATAATTATATTTCAAACGGAGGAACAAATTTATGGCAGCAATTAAAAACATTGAACACGCAAAAATTGAAAAGCTTAAAGAGCAGGTCTCTTATCAGCCCGGACAGGTTGTGAGCAAGACGCTTGCTCAAAACGCAAACATAAGTGTAACGCTCTTTGCGTTTGATAAAAACGAGGAAATCAGCACTCATGAATCCGGAGGAGATGCCTTTGTCCTCTGCCTTGACGGAGTTGGAAGAATAACGATTGACGGAAAGGATTTTGAACTTCATGAGGGCGAATGCATTGTTATGCCGGCAAGACACCCCCACGCCGTGTTCGGAAAGGAAAAGTTCAAAATGCTTCTGACTGTTGTTTTTTGATTAGTACCTCAATCAAAACCGACAGGAGATCAGAATGGATTCAATTTCAGTCTTTTGGAGCCGTATGACGGAAAATCCGCTGCTGTTTATCGCCGTTGTGCTGACAATAGGAGTAATTCTTGTCAATGGCTGGACGGACGCACCGAACGCCATTGCAACCTGCGTTGCAACGCGGTGTATGTCTGCGCGTGCGGCGATACTGATGGCGGCGGTTTTCAATTTTTTCGGCGTATTCATTATGACACTCATAAATTCAACCGTTGCGGAAACAATCACCAAAATGGTTGATTTCGGAAATGATCCGGATATCGCAATTATATCATTAAGCGCGGCGCTGTTTGCAATCGTGCTCTGGGCCGTTCTTGCGTGGGCTTTCGGAATACCGACAAGTGAAAGCCATGCGCTCATTGCCGGTCTCACCGGAAGCGCCATTGCGCTCCACGGAAGCCTTGACGGAGTTAATGGCAGTGAGTGGGTCAAGGTTATATACGGAATAGGAATTTCCGTTTTTCTCGGCTTCGGCCTCGGCTGGCTTGTTTGCAAGCTTGTAACGGTGATTTTTTACAATGTCAACAGAAGAAAAACCGAACCGTTTTTTAAAGGCGCGCAAATAGTCGGTGCCGCCTCAATGGCTTTCATGCACGGCGCGCAGGACGGCCAGAAGTTCATGGGCGTTATTTTGCTTTGCGTTTATATGTCGCAGGGTCAGGCGCTTCCGGCCGACATTCGGATTCCTGTTTGGCTGATGATTGTCTGTTCCGTGATTATGGCGCTCGGAACGGCGCTGGGCGGAAAGAAAATTATCAAATCCGTTGGCATGGACATGGTGAAGCTTGAAAAATACCAGGGTTTTTCGGCGGATATTGCGGCGGCTTTGGCGCTTCTTATCTGTTCGGTTTTCAGCCTTCCGGTTTCAACAACCCACGCAAAAACAACCTCAATAATGGGTGTTGCCGCGGTGAAGCGTGTTTCGGCAATCAATTTTGGCGTTGTTAAGGAAATGGTTTTGACCTGGGTGTTGACTTTTCCCGGCTGCGGTCTTGTCGGCTTTCTGATGACAAAGCTTTTTATTGCTATATTTGCTAAGTAATGCCGATTAATTGATACGCATAGCCTGGAAACTGCCGATTTAGCTGAAAGGAGCTTAAACGCAATGGCAAAAGGCGATAAGTTTTACTTTGAAAACTATATTCAGACTTCGGCTTTTTTAAAAAAAGGAGCGGAATATCTTGTTAACTGTCTGAAAAACTATGATGCCCGGAAAATCGTCCCAATGCTTGATGATATGCATTTGATTGAGCACAGCGCAGATAAAAAGAAGCATGAGATGAGTGCGGCATTAATCAAGGCGTTTGTGACCCCGGTTGACCGTGAAGATCTTGATATGCTCAGCCAGAGACTTGACGATGTTATTGATAAAATTGAGGAGATTTTGCAAAAGTTTTATATCTATGATATTCAGTCAATCCGGCCGGATGCAATCGAATTTGCCGAAAAAATTGTTCTTTCCTGTGAGCTTATCTGCGCGGCGGCGGCGGAGCTTTCGGGTTTCAAAAAGTCAAAAAAACTCGCCTCGCTCATTATTGAACTCAACAGCGCCGAGGAGGAGTGTGACAGAATTTATCTTTCTTCAATGCGTGCACTCACGAAAGAGGCGCTTCCTGTTCTTGAAACCGTTTCATGGCATAAAATTTACGATTGCTTTGAAGCTTGCGCCGATGCCTGTGAGCATGTCAGTGAATGCATAGGCTCTGTTGTTATGAAAAACTCTTAATTAAGCAAAAAGTCACCGCCCTAGGGCGCACGGCAAAGACCATGAATTTCTTGTCACGCCGCCTTTTGAGCGGTGGTTTTTTATACTTTGGTTTTCATAAGGCCACCGGATAAAGATCAGAGCCGGTTATTCATTTCCTTTGAGAAGAGCAATTTCATCTTTTGAAAGCTTCAGTGTGTTAATGAGGTCATCAATGAAAATTTCTCGCTTTTCCTTGATTATTCCGCGCAGAAGTGCAACATTGCTTTTCCAGCGGTTGTAGCCGAGAGATTCCCAGCGCTCTGTGTGATACTTCATTTCCTCGTCAATTTCATTAATCATGCCGTCAAAGATACCGAGCAGCCGTTTTGTTGAAAATGTTGTGTTCAGATGCTTTGCGTGGATTTCAAGAAGTCTTTTTCTGAACTTTTTGTTTTTGATGAGGCTGCTCATTATTGTTGTGTCAAAAGCGTCCGAAACGCCGTGGCCGTTTGGGTCAAGATAGTTGCTGACGGAGCTTTGTTTGTAGGTTGAAGGAAACAGCGACCAATCGGCGTCAAAAAAAATCCAGCGCCATTTTGCTCCGTTTTTGTTTTCGCGCCAAAATCTGATGTTGCCCGTGTCGGTGTTTGAAAAGAAGGATTCACACATCCAGTATGAGATAAGCTCATCAATATCAATTTGTGAGCAGATATAATCATAAACGCCGTCCTTTGTAACATCGTGCGTTTTAATATATTTTTGAAGTTTTCTGTATCCGTCAAGAAAACCGGCGCTAACAATGTTGTTGCCTTTGATGAGGTCAACATTGTTTTCGTCAACGCCGTAATGGTTTTTCAGGTAGTCCTCATCAATTTTTTCGCGCAAGTCATAGATGCCGTGATATTTTCCGTTAACATAACAGACAACGGGCTTGTAGTCCATGAAATCAACATCAACACTGCCCTTGATAACCTGAGAGCAAAACGCATCACGAATATGGGCAATTTCAAAGTCTTGGCCGCTGTTGCGCAAAACAAGGGAGGAGAAAACATTGACATTGTTTTCAAAAAACGGATAGCAGATTTCATCGGGACCATATTTGTCACGCAGCTTGATTGCAACACTTTTTTGCTTGAGTGTGCGGCTGAATTGACCGAATACCGAGATGCCTGCATCAAAGCAAATTTGTGACCGGCCGTCCGCCGTCATGAACTCAAAGGTCACCGGTCTTTCCCAGTCCTGCCAGTAGTTTGCGCCAACATGGGGAAATTCCTTTGTATAGCCCTTTCCGTTCGCCCAAATGCCGTTTTTGCTGCCATAAAGATTGTTGTTGTCGGTTGTCAGAAAAACAACGTCAAGCTTGCTTTTTCGTCCGACAACATAGGTTGCACTGACCGTTCCGGACGGAACCGAACCGTTTTTAAAACAGCGCGCGCGGACAACGGTTGTTTTGTTTATTATAAGCGGTTCTTTGTATACGGGTGATTTTTCCGTGGGTACGCTTGAATCAAGAGTATATCTTATCACGCCATCGGTGCAGGAAAGAGAAATTGATTCACCCTTTTTGACATAGGTACTGCTTTTTGAAAAAACAGGGTCGGCGGGCGCTTTTGAAAGGGGAGCGCCCTTGTTCTTTTTTTTAGGTGTGTATGAAGCAAAGTATACCGGGGAATCACTTCCTGAAACATCTCTTCCGCAAACATAGCCGTCAAAAAGCCTGCCGTATTCAAGACTGTCTGCAATAACACCGCTTTCCTCTGCAAGATATACCGTCTCACCGTAACGGTTGAGGCCGATGCTGCAATAAACATTGTTTCCTTTGACCGTTGTTTCATCACCGCAGAAAATTACGCAGTATTCGCCGGGAGACACCGTGTAATCGGGGAGTTTATGAAAACCCTCCGCTTTTTTGGAGTCGGAGAGTCTGTAGTTTTTCAAATTGATTTTGCTTTTTGAATTGTTGAGAAGCTCAATGTAGTCACGGGCTTTGCCGTCCGGCGCAGTAACGGTTGTGTTCACTGCTGCGACTTCGGTAATAACAAGTTCCTTGCTTTTGGTTTTTGCTGCGCTTTCAATTTTGTCAAAGCCGGTTGCGCTGTTTTCGGCTCCCGGGGTGGAGTTTGAAAAAAAGACGGTCTTTCCTTTTGCGTTAATACCGCAGGAAAGATTTGAAAAAAGGTCAAAAACCTTGATTGAACTGAGTTCATTTTTGCTCTTGTCAAAAAGATAGAGCTTTTCTTCCTTTCCGTTCAGCCTGAATGTGGCGTGAAGCTCGCCGCCGCTTTTGCATTCCTTCTCTTTGCCGGAAAGGAAAACAAGAAGGAAGCCGCCGCTCTTGATTTTGCAGCCGTTCGGAAATGCCCATTTTTCCTTGTCTGCGGCGTCATCGGAAAGGAAAAGACCGGAAAGGTCNNTTGCCGGAAAGGAAAACAAGAAGATAGCCGCCCTTTTTTATTGTTGTTCCGCTCGGAAAGCTCCATTTTTCTTTGTCGTTTTCATCGTCCGAAAGGAAAAGACCGGAAAGGTCTGCATCATTCTTGCCGGAATTATAAAGCTCGACCCAGCTTTCAAAATCTCCGTCCGAGTCAAGGATGGTTTGCGTTTTTGTTGTTGAATACTCATTGATTCGCACTTTGTCCGCGGGATTGGCATTTGACTTTGTTGAACTCTTGTTTTCGCTGTATGAAGCTTCAATCTCTTTTTCATTCGGCTTTCCCGGAGTAGGAGTGTCCAAAACGCACTCTTTGCCGTTGCTGTCAATTCCAAATGAGATGTTGCTTTCAAGCAAAGGAAGGTTTAATATGGAAACGAGAACGCGGTCTTTGTTGTAAAGGCGGATTCCCTCGCCGTTTGAGCTGCTTATTTTGAACGGTGCATGAAAAATGCGGTTTTGAACGTCTGCTTTGTAATTCCCGTCAGCAAAAACAACAAGGCATTCACCGCTTTTGAGAACAACGGACGGGAAAATAAATTTGTCTGCCTTCATTCCGTTGTCGGTCAGTGAGTAGCCGGAAAGGTCAATGTCCCTTTCGGTCGGATTGTAAAGCTCGATCCAGTCGCAGAATTTCCCGTTTTCGTCAGCAAGGACGGAAACATTGCTGCTCATAACCTCGGAAATGCGGACATCGGCGTATTCACTTTTTGAACAGCCGCAAAAAAATGCGGCGATTATAAGAAGCAGAGTAAAAAGAGAAAGAAATGTTTTTTTCATTTTTTTAACTGTCCTTTACGGTGGTTTGAATCAGACTGTGATGTGTTCCGTTTTTGCGCCGGTGACTTTGATAAGGTCGGAAGGAGCAATAAAAATCTGCGTTCCGAGTGCTCCGCCGCTGATAATGATTTCATCAAAATTCAGAGCAGAGGAGTCAATAACCGTTGGAAACCGTTTTTTCATTCCAACGGATGTGCAGCCTCCGCGGATATATCCGGTAATGGCTCGGATATCCTTAACGTGAACCATTTCAATGCTTTTTTCTCCGACTGATTTTGCAGCTGCTTTGAGTGAAAGCTCCTTGTCAATCGGAATAACAAAAACGAAGTATCCTCCGCTTTTTCCTTTGGTAACAAGGGTCTTGAATGTTGAATCAAGCGGCTGTGAGAGCATACTTGCAATGTGAACTCCGTCAATGAATTCCTCGCATTCATAGTAATTGACCTTGTATGGAATTTTGTTTTTATCAAGAATACGCATGGCGTTTGTTTTCTGGTTTTTGTCTTTAGACATTTTCGATACCGCGAGTATACAAAAATTACTCGTTTTCCTTTCGATTCGGTGTGCTGTTTGACTTGTTTGTCAATATAAGTTATAATACCATAACAGCGAAACCTTTTCAAGATTAATATAAAATATAAGCGAGTGATAAAACATGAAAAGCGAACCGGTTCTCTGCTGTCCGGTCTGTATGAATGAGCTTTCGGACGGCGGAAAAACATATTCCTGCAAAAACGGACACTGCTTTGACAAGGCCAAAGAAAATTATGTCAATTTGCTTTCCGGTGCGCATAAGCAAGGCGAGCTTGTTGGAGACAACAAAAGCATGGCTCTTTCGCGCCGCAGCTTTTTAAACAAAGGATATTTTTCATCGCTTGCAGAGGCGGTTTGCGGCCTGCTTAAAAGTGAAAACAAAGAATGCCCGGTCGTTCTTGACATCTGCTGCGGCGAGGGGTACTATTCCCAATACATTGCCGAACGTGTAAATTGCCGCCTTTTCGGGTTTGACATTTCAAAAAGCATGGTGCGCCTTGCGGCAA
Source organism: Ruminococcaceae bacterium UBA6416 (assembly GCA_002438505.1). Taxonomy (GTDB): domain Bacteria; phylum Bacillota; class Clostridia; order Oscillospirales; family Acutalibacteraceae; genus UBA6857. The sequence goes on from DJPI01000036.1 coordinate 24,738, forward strand.
AAAGGAAAACGGATGCCGTCTTTTTTGTTGCCAATCTTTCTCACATACCGGTTTTTGACTGTTCGGTTGATTTTGCGTTTCATCTTTTTGCGCCGTTTCACGCCTCGGAGTTTGCGCGCATACTCAAAAAGGGCGGAGTTCTAGTGACGGCTGTGCCCGGAAAAAAGCATCTCTGGGAGCTAAAAAAAGTGCTTTATGATACGCCGTATGAAAATGACGAGGCTTTGCCGACCGTGGGGTCACTCACTCTTGAACGGACGGTCAAGATCTGCGCCGATATAAAACTTGATAACAACGAGGACATAATGAGCCTTTTCAGAATGACGCCATATTATTACAGAACATCAAAAGAGGGAATAGAAAGAGCAAAGGTTTTGACCGAGCTTAAAACAAGGCTCGAATTTGTTCTTGGAATATACAGAAAGCAATAAGAAAAAACCGAGGTAAAATTTTTAAAAATGTTATGGTACACTTGATGGGTGACAAATAAAATAGAAAATTCAACTCAAATATGGTATGATATAAAAAACGGAAAAAGTAAAAC
>DJPI01000058.1 GCA_002438505.1 Ruminococcaceae bacterium UBA6416
CATTTTTATGGGGATAGTTTATTCCAATTTGAAAAATCTAGCGTCTAGTGTCTAGCATCTAGAATCTAGAATAGTATAGCCTCTCATCGCCGAGTGCAATGACGTCACCGTCAAAAAGAAGCTGAGGCTCTGTGACCCGCTCGCCTGAAAGATAGGTTCCGGAAACGGAGCCGCAGTCGTCAATCGCCCAGCCGTCCTCATACAAAATGAGCTGCGCGTGCTTCCTTGAAACGGTCGGAGAATTGAGACAGATGTCGCATGAGCGTGAACGTCCGATGGTCACACGGTTCCCGGAAAGGACAAATTTTTCGCCCGTATCGCGGTTGAAAAGGGTCGGGCGCGAGTAGGTGTAGCTGCGCTCCGGAGATGAACTGTTCGGCGTTGAAACAACCTGCTGACCTTCAAATTTGCGGTCAACCTTGTTTGAGTAAACATTTCCGGCGTTTTCCTTTTCAGACGGCATTTGAGTGAAAATGCTGCCGTTCTTCTTTTCAAAATGAAGCTGAGGACGGTGTTCATCATCGTAATAAATGACGGCCTCGGTTCCGGTTTTGTTCGGTGAGCTTTGAATATCCGGCCGTGACGCGGGCGATGGCTTTTCCGGCGGGAAGTCATAATCGTCATAATCCGGCTTTTCACGGCGTGAAAGGACCAGGGCGGAAGTTTTTTTGCCCTTGCGCTTTTTCTTTTTTCCAACAAGGGAGACGGGGTCGTCCGCAATTTGAAAGCTGAAAACGGCATTGCCGAAGGTCAGCTTGTCTCCGCCGGAGATCATTGCTTTTTTTTCAATCTTTTCTCCGTTAACAAGGATTCCGGATTTTGAAAGAAGGTCATAGATATACCAGCCGTCAATGCGGCGGCTGATAACCGCCTGAAAACGTGAGACCGTGTCATATCCGATGACGATATCACAGGAATTGCTGCGGCCGATTGAGGTTTCCCACATATTGAGCTCATAGCGCTCCCCGTCCGCGGCGTCAATGATATAGCCGTAGGTTTTTTCTTTCGGATGGCCAAGAAGCAGCGTGAGCATACATTTTATGAGAATCAGGAGAGTAAGAAACGGCAGAATGTACCGCGAAATTCCGATAACAAGATCCATACTGTCCTCCATAGTCAGATTTTCGGGAAAATTATATCACATTTTTTCTTTCGGTTCAGCATTTTTTTGAATAAAAGTTGAAAAAAACCGGAAAACGTAATATAATATCTTCATATTTCAACCGGAAAGGCGGCCTTTTGAATAAGACCGGTAGCAGAAAAAATGAAAAGAATTGAAATGATTGTTCCGTGCTTTAATGAAAGCGCGGTTCTTGAATTGTTCTATAATGAAGTCACGCCCGTTATGCAGTCGCTTGAGGGGCTTGATTATTCTTTTATCTTTGTCAATGACGGAAGCCGCGATAACACGCTTGAAATTCTCAAGTCCTTTGCAAAAAAGGACAGCCATGTCAAATACATCTCCTTCTCCCGCAATTTCGGAAAGGAGAGCGCAATGCTCGCCGGACTCAAAAACAGCAGCGCCGATTATGTTGGAATTCTTGACGCGGATTTGCAGCACAGCCCGTCACTCATCCCGGAGATGGTCAAAGCCGTTACCGAGGGGGGCTTTGACGTTGCCGCCGCAAAGCGCAGTGACCGCAAGGGCGAAAACGGGCTCAAAAGCTTCCTTTCCGGTGCGTTTTACAAGGTTGCAAACAAACTGACCGAGGTTGAAATTGACCCCGGCGCGCAGGACTTCAGAATCATGAAGCGCAAGGTTGTTCTTTCAATCCTTTCAATGACGGAGCACAACAGATTCACAAAGGGAATTTTCAGCTTTGTCGGCTTCAACACAAAGTGGTTCGCCCACGAGAACCGCGAACGCGCCGCAGGCGAAACAAAGTGGAATCTCATCAAGCTTTTCAAATATGCAATGGATGGAATTCTGGGCTTTTCAAACGCACCGCTGAAGCTTTCCTTCTGGCTCGGGGCTTTGATTTTTGCGTTCGGAGTTGTTTTCGGCCTTGTTTTTGTTGTTCGTTTTTTTGCTTTCGGCGGCAGTGTTGCTCTGATGCTCACCTATGCGCTCATATGTATTGTCGGCGGTCTTATTCTTGTCTGCCTCGGAATTATCGGCGAATATCTCGCAAGGATATACACCGAGGTCAAAAACCGGCCGATGTATATTATTGATGAGACGAATCTTTAATGAATACTTTCAAAAAAGGCAGCCCGCGCGGACTGCCTTTATATTATTTCTCACCAATAACCTCAATGCCGTTTTTGCGCAGAAGAGCCGTTGTGCAGCCCTCGCCGGGGATGAGCGTTCCGGAAAATGTTCCGTCATAAACATGGCTTGAGCCGCAGGAGGGGCTGTTTTGCTTAAGTATCGCTTTTTTAATGCCATACTTTTGACAAAGCTCAAGAACCTTCCTTGAGCCGAGGAGATACTCCTTTGTTCTGTCCTCGCCATCGGATGAAATGATTTTTCCGCCGATGATTTCACACGGGGTGCGCGGTGTTTTCAGTCCGCCGAGCTTTTCCGGACAGATGGGAAGAGCCTTTCCGCTTTCATAAAGCGCTTTGATTTTTTCGTTCGGCTTGCTTTTTCCGTCATAGCGGCAGGGGAAGCCGCAAAGGCAGGCGGAAACCGCAATTTCATATCTCTTTTTTTCCATCCTGCTCATTCAACAACAACGGCGGACGCAATGCGTATCGGCTCAACCGGAGACGCTTTTTCGCCCATTGAGTTATAGGTCATTTCATTGGCGCAAAAGGCGTCAACAACGTCCATCCCCTCGGTGACCTTTCCGAATGCGGCATAATCGCCGTCAAGGGCGCAGCAGCTGTCCGCATAGCAGATGAAGAACTGACTTGAAGCGGAGTTTTTGTCAAACGAACGAGCCATTGAGGCAACGCCGCGGGTGTGAGAAAGGGTGTTTTGCGCAAAGCCGTTTGAAGAAAATTCGCCCTTAATTTTTCTTTCGCTTCCGCCCATGCCCGTGCCGGTCGGGTCGCCGCCCTGAGCCATGAAGTCCTTGACAACCCTGTGAAAAATCACACCGTCATAAAAGCCGTCATTGACAAGCGAGAGAAAGTTTTCAACCGTTTGGGGTGCATATTCGGGATAAAGCTCAATAACGAACTCTCCGCCCTTTTCCATTGTGAATTTAACTTTTGAATGTTCCATTGAAGAAGCCTCCTTATTAATCAAGTCTAATTATACAGCCTTTTGCTGTTATGTCAAGCGTTGAAAAAACTGATGACAGGGGAGAGGGTTTGTGGTATAATGACGGCAGGAAAAAAGCTGAAGATAGTTTTGTATGATAGCTGCTGCCCTTGGCAGAGCATGAAAATATGCCTCAGCTTTGCCCGGAAGGCTCAATCCGGACGCCGGATTTTGCGGCGATTTTTATGTGCTGCAAGAGGAAAGGCTTTTGCCATCTTTGCATTAAGCTTTGAGAAAAGCTGAACCTGACCCCTTCCGCAAAAAA
>DJPI01000073.1 GCA_002438505.1 Ruminococcaceae bacterium UBA6416
AAACGTATAAAGAAAACAAAAACATTTAAATAAAAGAGAGCGATAAGAAAACGGGAGCCTCAAGCGACTCCCCTACAATGCCGAGGTTTATTTTTATGTTCTGCATGAGGCTGGGTTCTCCGGGCGGTTGCGAGCCCCGTACATTGCTGCGATAAAAAAACCGCTTGACAAAAGCCAAACGGTTGTGTATAATATAATTGTAAAAAGGCTCTGCATTAAGCGGTTGCCCTCATGTATGATTAAAAAATAACCGTCACATTAAAGGGGTTTGGGCGGTTATTTTTTATTATTTCTATCGTCATGGTCACTTGCTTTCGAGACTACTATTATGTAGCCCGTCATGAGCACAAGAATAAGTGCAAGCATGGCAAAATATTCCATGGGCAACCCTCCTTCCCGGAGGGCAACGAATAATAAAAAATTGTTCCCTCCTATTGAAAGTTTGATAAAACTTTACAGAGGGCAGCCGCCTTGCCGCAATGCCGATTGTTCGGCCGGTGCAGAGCTTTTGGGCTATCTTAGCATATTTGTCGAAAATTGTCAAGAGATAAAATAACCGTTTGACAAACAAGCGGTGTGTGAGTATAATATAAATGTAAAAAGGCTCTGCATTAAGCGGTTGCCCTCATCATTAGTTAAAAAATAACCGTTAGATTTGGTCGTCTGGGCGGTTATTTTTTTGTGCCCATTCACCCTTCCTTCACAACACGGCAGCTTTCAATGCCGTAATAGCAAAAGCTTTCAATAACATTCGAGTCGATTCTTTCTCCACAGACGGCAAGCAAAACGGCCGGAGGACAGCTCATTGCCGCACCGGCGCAGATTCTTCCGCCGCATTTTGAAACGGGCAGCTCCTCGCTGTCCTTGAAGATTGCCTCGCGGACGGAAAGAACACGCTCCGGACGCGGTATCGGTGGAAAAGTAGCTTTGATTGCAGGCTTTTTTGAAAGAGAGAGCAGAACATTTTCAAGCTTTTCAAGACTTTCCTTTCCGCCAAGCGGCGACAGCATCAGCACAAGAAAGTCCGGGTCATAAAACTCGGGAAAAATGCCCTCTTCTTCAAGTGCCAAAGCAAGCTCACGGCCGGTGTAGCCGAAGCTTTTCGGCGCAACGGTCAGCTTCAATTTCTCATCTCCAACAAGGGTAAAACCACGGGTCAACAGCGCCTCTTTGAGTTTTTGAACTTCCGGAAGAAAAAAAGAAAGCTGCTTTTGAAGCTCCGGAAGATATCCGTTCACGGCGTCAAGCGACTGCAAAATCAGGTATGACGGGCTGCTTGAGCCAAAAAGTGAAAGGGAGGACACTGCGCGCTCAAAAAACATTTGCGGCGCGGTTTTTCCAATGTGAAGATACGCCGCACCGGTCAGTGCAGGAAGGGTTTTGTGCGCCGAATCGCAGCAGATGTCAGCCCCAAGGTCAATCGGATGGCAGGACTTTGGAAGAAAGCGCAGATAAGCCCCGTGGGCGTTGTCAACGCAAAGGAGAACGCCGTTCTTTTTGCAGACGGCGGAAATTCCCTCAATGTCCGCCATGTTTCCAAGATAGTCCGGACTCGTGATATACACAGCGGTCGGATTGCTCTTTTTCCGCTTTGCTTTTTCAATTTCTTCATTGATTTTTTCCGGCGTGAGGGCGCAGGAGTAGTATGCTCCGCCCTCAGGAAAAAGCCAGCCGATGTCTATCTCGAGCAGAGCGCAGGCATTGACAAAAGCCTTGTGTGCATTCCGCCCGGCAAGGATAAACGGCGTTTCTCCCTTTGAAAGGGCATGAAGCGCGGTTAGATGCAGCATTGCCTGAATGCAAAGCGTTGAACCGCCGGCGGAGTAAAAGGTTTTGCAGCCGAAAAGCTTTCCGGCGTTTTCCTCGCTTTCGGCAATGATTCCGTGCGGCGCAAAAAGGTTGTCCGCTCCGTCAATTTCGGTGATGTCAAATTCTTCAAAGCCGAGAAGCTTTTTTCCTTTGTGGCCGGGCATATGAAAACGCACGACGTTTTTTTCGGCGTATTCTTTCACAAAATCACAGATTGGTGTGTTCATTCTTCTTCACCGAATTCACGGAAAACGGCAACGGCGATTGCGCATTCCATACGCTTTTTGAAAAGCTCGCAGCCGTATTTATAGACGCCGGTGACAGAGCCCGTTGAATGATATGCGTTCGCCGCGCAGCCTCCGGAGCAGTAAAGCCTTGCCCAGCAGGAATGGCACTCCTCTCTTGCATAAACATTGCAGGCGGCAAACTCATTTTGAACCTCTTTGTTTTGAACGCCGTTCCAAATGTCGCCGAGCTTGAATTTTTCATCGCCGACAAACTGGTGGCATGGATAAAGGTCTCCCCACGGAGTCACAGCCATGTACTCCGTTCCGGAGCCGCAGCCGGAAATGCGTTTATAGATGCACGGCCCGCCCTTCAGGTCAATCATGTAGTGATAAAACGTGAACGGTTTTCCGGCCTTGTCGCGCTCAATCATGAGCTTTGCAAGCTCCTCATACTGTTTCATGACAACGGCCTTGTCCTCCTCGGTGAGGGCGGACGGGTCATCCGCGGCGGCAACAACGGGCTCCATTGAAAGCTCATTGAAGCCGAGGTCAAGCATCGTCTTAATATCCTCAAGAAAATCCGGGTTGGCGTGGGTGAAGGTTCCGCGCATATAATAATTCTTTCCGCCGCGCGCTTTGACAAGCTCCTGAAACTTCGGAACAATTTTTTCAAAGCTGCCGTTTCCGGCGTAATCAACACGGTAGCGGTCATGAACCTCTTTCCGGCCGTCAAGGCTCAGAACAACATTGCTCATCTCCCGGTTTGCAAAGTCAATCACGTCACTGTCAATGAGGACGCCGTTGGTGGTGAGAGTAAAGCGAAAATTCTTTCCCTTTTCCTTTTCAATGCTTCTTGCATATTCAACAAGCTTTTTCACAACGTCAAAGTTCATCAGCGGCTCTCCGCCGAAAAAGTCCACCTCAAGGTTGCGCCTTGTTCCGGAGTTTTCAACAAGGAAATCAAGCGCACGTTTTCCAACCTCATAGCTCATGAGGGCGCGTTCGCCGTGATACTTGCCTTGCGAGGCAAAGCAGTATGAGCAGTTGAGGTTGCAGGTGTGGGCAATGTGAAGGCAAAGCGCCTTGACAACGCCGGAGGTTCGCGCCTTAAGCTCGCCGGCCATCGGCTCAAAGGTGTCTTTTGAAAAAAGCTTTCCGGCGTTTTTGAGTTCTTCAATCTGATTGTAGCATTCTTCGCTCTCGCTTTCGGAAAAGCCGTCTTTGCCGGAGTATTTTTCCTTGATTTTTGAAAGCACGGTCTCCTTGCTGTTTCCTTCAAAAAGGGAAATGATGTCATAGGCAACATCGTCAACAACGTGAACGCTGCCGGAGCAGATGTCAAGAACAATGTTATAGCCGAGAAGTTTATACTGATGAATCATTATTTATCTCTCCATGTTATATTGAAAATGCCGCCCAAAGGACGGCATTTTGTTATACTGACAATTCAGAACAAATCAGTGATTGTCCTTGTTTTCGCAAGCCTGGTTTGCAATGCCGCAGCTTGTTTTGCAGGCGGACTGGCAGGAAGTCTGGCATTCGCCGCAGCCGCCCTTCTTTGCGCTTTCGCAAAGATTGCGGGTTTCAACAGTTTTAATGTGTTTCATTTCCGTTACCTCCATTGTTGTTTTTACCGATACATTGTATCATACACGCTCTGAGTTGTCAACGGCAAATGTGCGTTTTATTCCCCCAAAAGAGCCGAAACATCACCTTCCTGAATTGCGGCAAGATGGCTTTTGATGAAATCTCTGTCCTTATCCCACCAGCGAAAGCGCAAAAGCTTTTCAATCGTTTTCTCGTCAAAGCGCCGTCTTATCACCCGAGCCGGAACTCCGCCGACTATCGTGTACGGTTCAACGTCCTTTGTCACAACCGCCCTTGCGCCGATTATTGCGCCGTCTCCGATTGTTACACCGGAGAGAATGACCGCCTCAAAGCCGACCCAGACGTCGTTCCCGAGTGTAATGTTTCCCTTGTTGTCCCACGCGCGGGCAACGTCCTTTTTTTCAAGTCCCCATTCCTCAAAAAAGAGAGGGAACGTATAGCTTGAAAGCGAGGAAAGCGTGTGATTTGCACAGTTGAAAATGAACTTTGCCGAGCAGGCTATCGAACAGAATTTTCCGATAATGAGCTTTTCGTGATTTACCGGGTAATGATAAAGAACATTGTTCTTTTGAAAATCACGCGGGTCATTGACAAAATCATTATATATTGTGTAATCTCCAACCTCAATGCTGCTGTCATCAATTACGTTTTTAAGATACACCGTTTGGGTGTCGTTTGTTCTTGGATATATTTTTTTATCCGGAACCGTCATGGAATTTCCTCCCTGTTTTGTTATTTTAAAAAACGATTCCGGAAAAAGCAATGCAGCGCTTCATTTTGTTCACGCCCTTTCGGCTTTATTATACATCGCCGCGCTTCATAAAGCAAGAAAAAGAAAAAGCAGGGCTTCCGGAAGGGAAAGAACCCTGCTTTGCGCTTTTTAATTAGTAAGTGATGGTGTAATCGTCAATGAACGTCATTCCGACCTTTGCGTCAAGAGTAACAACAACCTGAGCGGTAACGCTGAGAACCATCGGAAGGGTGAATTTGATCCAAGTGATGTTTCCGCTGGCCTTGTCAATTTTGCATTCAATGACCGCATCATAGTATCTGCAGCTGAAGTTTTTAACAACCTTTGCGGCGCTGTAAACTTCATCGGGCTTGATAACATTGAAAGCGGCTGCGCAACCGGTACCTTCGGGGTCGGTGCATTCGTTGAACTTGAGGGTGATGTTATAGTTCGTTCCGTCATCGTTGCAGGTGGCGCTTGCAATGTCTGCCTCGGTGATTTTGCTGACATAGCTTTCGCCCTTAACGGGGAAGTTTGCCTGAATGTCCGCGCCGGTGTACTCAACGGGAGTTTCATCCTTTTTAAGGAACTGGTTGATGAGGCCTGTTCCGATTGACTGGAGAGCGCCGGGCATTTCGGTGTATTCACTGTTATGCTGAAGATCCTCAAAGTTTCTTGTAACCTTGGAGGCGTTCGTTTTAATTTTGTTTGCGCTTTCGTTATAAAGCTTAATGATCTCCGCCGGAGAGGAGGGAGCGCCTGCCGGAGCGTTGTTGTCCGTTTTTGAGCCGGCCGGTGCGGCGGTTGTGCTGTCCGCCGGAGCTGCCGGTGTGCTTTCAGATGCGGCGGGAGCGGCGGTTGTGCTTTGAGCCGGTGCCGGGGTCGGAGTCTGTGAAACGGCCGGTGTTGCGGCCTTGGTGGTTGCTGCGGAGGTTGTGGTGCTTATCGCTTTTTCGGCTGACATGAGAGAGCCGAGGAAGTTTCCGCTTGAAAAGAGGAGAACGATTGCCAACACAATAATCAGACCCTTTTTGATTTCGGGGTCAAAGCTGCTTTTTTCGCCCTGAGTTTTGTCTTTTGCCATAACTTTTTCCTTTCTGTAACGGCATCAGCCGATTTTCGGGCAATCGGCGGACATTTGCCGGTTGCTCAGTAAAATACAAGGGTATTATATTATATTTGTGATGATTGTGCAAGAGTTATAGCAAAAATTATTTGTGTACTTTATGACGAATTTTAAAACCAAAGCGGTGCAGGCGCCAAATTTCATTTATCAATATTGACAGCGCACATTTTGCCGTGATACAATTAATTCACATAAAAAATCAAACAAACGTCAGGAGGAGTATTGATGAAAAAAATCTTGAAATCATTCGTTGCTGCTTTGTTTGTTGCGGTGATGACTGTAACTTTGTTCATTCCGGCGCTTGAGGCGTCAGCGGCGAATGTTAAACTGAGCAAATCAAAAATTGTTCTTGTTGTCAGCCAGGCATACACCCTGAAGCTGAACGGAACAAAAAAGACCCCGGCGTGGTCAAGTTCAGACAAAAAGATTGCTTCTGTCAGCAAAAAGGGCGTTGTCAAAGGGCTCAAAAAGGGCTCGGCAACAATACAGGCCAAACTCGGAAAGAAAACATATAAATGCCGCGTCACGGTTGAAGAACCGAAAATTTCACTCACCAAGAAAACGGTCAAAGCCGGAACGAGCTTTGCTTTAAAACTAAACGGAACAAAGCGCACCGCAAGCTGGAGCACGAGCGACAAAAAAATTGCCTCGGTGAGCAAGACCGGCGTTGTTAAGGCGCTCAAGGCCGGAAAGGTCAAAATCACCGCAAAGCTCGGCGGAAAAAGCTATGTCTGCGCCGTCACCGTTACAAAGGCCGAAAACAAGCTGAGCAAAAAGGAGATTGTTAAGATTTTAACAAATGCAAACGATTGGTATGACGGCTGGGTGTGTCACGGCTGGAATGTTAAGTTTGACCGGAGTGACAGAATATCTCAAAACGGTGTCTCATTTTACAGAGTAACCAACAGCAATGTTCGTTCGATTGCCGAGCTTAAAAAGAATTTGGATAAATATTTTTCACCTGAAATTTATAAAGACAGGCTTGAAACATACTACCGTATGCACAACGGAAAGCTGTATGGCATTGAATCTCTTGGACAGGGTGGAGACATAACCCCGTCAAAGTTTAAGCTCACGGTTCTCCGGCAGACTGCCTCTTATTGCAAATTCTCCGTTACAAGCTATTATGATTATGGATACGAGCCGTTTGACACTGTTTATGAAATGAAAAAAATCAACGGCAGATGGCTGTTTATCAATTACTTTATCGAGGGCTGGTACAACCTTAATAACATCAAATGGGTTTACTGATTTTCCTTCAATGAACGGGCTATAATATATTAAGACTTTTAATCGGGAGGAAAAACGAATGGACACTGCCGCGCTCCAAAAAATCAGCTACGGCCTGTATGTTATTACGGCGCATGAAAAAGAAAGGGATAACGGCTGCGTTATCAACACCTTTTCTCAGCTTTCTTCAAACCCGCTTCGCGTGAGCGTAACGCTCAACAAACAGAACCTCACCCATGATATGATTCTTTCAACCGGCGTTTTCTGCGTTTCGGTACTCACCGAAAGCGTTCCGTTCGGCGTGATTGAACATTTCGGCTTTAAAAGCGGAAAAACCGAACGGAAGTTTTTTAAAAACGAAAACGAAACGCGCGATGAAAGCGGCGTGCTGTTCATTGCTTCCTGCACCAACGCATATTTTGCCTGCCGCGTGTGTGAGACTTATGATTACAAAACTCACACGCTTTTTGTTGCCGAGGTGACGAACGCAAAAACGCTTTCAAACGAAAAATCACTGACTTATGCTTACTATCATGAGCATATTAAGCCGCAGCCGGAAAAAACAGCCGCAAAGGGCTGGCGGTGCAAAATCTGCGGCTATGTCTATGAGGGCGAAAAGCTTCCGCCGGACTTCATTTGTCCGCTCTGCAAACACGGCGCGGAGGATTTTGAGAAAATCGAATGAAAACCGTACCCCTTGCAATTTGTCGCTGCAAGGGGTATAATTATATATTAATTGATTTATAAATTTTGAAAGGATGAGCGCATTGAACGATACCGTTGCCGCAATCGCAACGCCGCAGAACACCGGCTCGATCGGAATTATCCGCATCTCGGGCGAGGATGCAATCACGATTGCCGACCGCGTTTTTGAGCCGAGCGGAAAAAAGCGTCTGACCGCGCTCAAGGGCTACCGTGCGGCGCACGGCTTTGCCGTTTCCGGAGGAGAAAGAATTGACGAATGCGTTGCCCTTGTTTTCCGTGCGCCCAAAAGCTACACCGGTGAAAATGTTGTTGAGCTTTCCTGCCACGGCGGCCTTTTTGTTCTCAGACGTGTTTTGCGCGCCGTTTTTGCCGCCGGAGCAAGACCTGCCGCAGCCGGGGAATTCACAAAGCGTGCCTTTCTCAACGGAAAGCTTGACCTCGCCGAGGCCGAGGCCGTGATGGGTATCATTAACGCGCAGAACGAGCAGGGCGTGAAAGCCTCGCTCGGCGTTCTTGAGGGCTCGCTGAGCAAGAAAATCGGTGCTCTTTGCAAAAAGCTTGTTGCCGCGTCCGCGCAGCTCGGCGCGTGGGTGGACTATCCGGATGATGAAATTCCGGAGCTTGAAAACGATGAGCTTGAAAACACCCTTTCAGGCGTTCAAAGCGGACTTGCGGCTCTGCTTTCAAAATATGACGCCGGAGCCGCAATAACAAGAGGCGTTGAAACGGCGATAGTCGGAAAGCCCAATGTTGGAAAATCGGCGCTGATGAACCTCCTTTCCGGCCGCAACCGTTCAATCGTTACCGATATTGAGGGAACAACGCGGGACGTTGTTGAGGAAACCGTCAACCTCGGCGCCTTGGTTCTGCGCCTTGCCGACACCGCCGGAATAAGAGAGGCTGAGGACGCGGTTGAAAAAATCGGCGTTGACAAAGCGAAAAAGCAGCTTGAAAGCGCCGGCCTTGTTTTTGCTGTCTTTGACCTTTCAAGGCCGCTTACCGCCGAGGATGAGGAGATTATTTCCCTTTGCAAGGGGAAAAGAGTCATTGCCGTGCTCAATAAAAACGACCTCTCAAAAGAGCTTGACAGAAAAAGAATTGAAGCCTCTTTTCCGGAAACGGTTGAGCTTTGCGCCCTTTCCGGAAACGGATTTTCGTCTCTTGAGGAAACAGCGGAAAGGCTCCTTTGCACAAAGGAGCTTGACACAAGCGAGGCGATTCTTTCAACCGAGCGTCAACGCAAAAACGCGCAAAGTGCGCTTGAAAGCGTTGAGCAGGCTCTTTTTGCGCTTTCTTCCGGCGTCACTCTTGATGCGGTGAATGTCTGCATCGATGACGCGATAGGCGCTCTTCTTGAGCTGACGGGAGAAAAGGCGTCTGACGCCGTTTTGGATGAGGTTTTTTCAAACTTCTGTGTTGGAAAATGATGTTTAGGTACGGTTTAGCTTTAAAGTGTATACTAATAATAATTATGGGTTCAAATCCCGTTGAATTCACAATGGCTTAACCGATATATATGCCGCCGTCCGGGCGGCAAAGAAAAAATGAAGGGACGTTAATTTTATGAAAAAAGCAGTTGCTCTTTTTTTGAGCCTTGCTCTTTTGCTTTTATCCGTTGCTTTTGCAAAGCCGTCAACGCTTGTTGTTCGCGCGGCAACTCAGCAGGAGCTTGAGGAAAAAATTAACCGCCTTAACGGTGAAATTTCCGAGAATAAAAGCAAAATCAGTGAGCTTGAAAGCAAGAAAGAAAAGAATGAAGCCTATCTCAATACCCTTGAAACTCAAATCACCGCCGTTCAGGAAAAGGCGAACACACTTCAGGCGCAGATTGACGATATTGACAGCGAGATTGCCGCCTTCAACAAGCAGCTCAAAAAGCTTGCGCAGCAGATTACGCTGACAAAGAAAAAAATCACGCAGAATCAGCAGGGCGTTGATGAGGCCAAGGGTGAGCTTTCCGCGCTCATGGTCAACTCCTATGTCAACGGAAAGCAGTCAACGCTTGAAATTTTCATGGGTTCTCATGACCTTGCAAGCTTCCTCACTCACCTTGAAATGATGAAGCGCACTTCTGAAAACGAAAAGCGCATTATTGACAACTTCAACACGAAAATAAAACAGCTCAAAGCCTCAAAGGATGAGCTGAGCAAAACGCAGACCGAAGTGAACGAAACAAAGCAGAAAAGCGTTGAAAAAAAGACCGAGCTTGAAAAAAAGCAGTCTGAACACAAGGCAACCCTGACCCAGCTTTCTCAAAGCAAAACAAAGGTTCAGTCGCTCATTGATGAAATTGACAAGAGCAGTGCCCTTTATCAAAGCTACATCAAAAACCTCAGCGCTCAAAAGCAGGCCGCGGATGCTGAAATTGACAAAATCATCCGCCAGAGGGCGCAGACCAATCCGGCTCCCCAGCAGGACAGTAGCACGGGCGAAACAAAGCCGAACTCCGGTTCAACCGCAAACTGGGCGTTCCCGGCGGCAAGCGGATATGTCAGCTCCGGATTCGGCGTAAGAGACGCCAGCATCTCCGGCTGGGGCTACCACGGCGGCGTTGACATCACAGGCGGCGGATATTACGGAACACCGATTTATGCAACAAGGAGCGGAACGGTCATTGCCGCAAATTACGGAACCACCGGTTACGGAAACTATGTTGTTATTGACCACGGAGACGGTTACACCTCACTTTACGGCCACTGTTCCGCACTGTATGTTTCCGCCGGTCAGTCAGTCAGCAAGGGTCAGCACATTGCAAACGCCGGAGACAGCGGAAATGTTACCGGCCCGCACCTCCACTTTGAAATCCGTTACAACGGTGAAAAGCAAAATCCGATGAATTACATCGGCTGAGAAACTGCCGTTTAACCGACATAAAACAACTCGGGGCTGTTGATCCAATGCAGTCCCGAGTTGTTTTTATTTGTACTTATTTTGAAAACCGCTTTTTAAGCTGCGCACCGAATCTTTTTGCCGCGCCGGGAAAAGCGGTGCTTTTTTTTGCAAAGTCAAGCGGAATGAGCCGCAGCGCACGGTTATAATCCTCAAGCTTTTCACAAAAGCGCAAAAAGCTTTTCCCTTCCTCTTTTGTCCAAACATTTTCCGAAAAAGCGCCGAGCCGCGGAAAAAGAAGAACTCCGGCTTTTTTCATGTCTGAGGCGTCTTGAGTTGAAAGAACCGCTCCGGCCGCAAACAGCTTTTCGTTGTCGTAACCGTGCTCATAGCAATCTTGAACGCTAAGAACGCCGTACGGCTTTGAAAGGTCAAGGGTGCAGTCAAACCGCGGCTGACCTTTTTTTTCGGCCGCCGCCGTTTCCTCCTTTGTGCGGCAATCGGCAATCGCCTTTTCCGGCGCTTCAAAGCCGTCCGCTCTGATAACAGCTTTCATTTTCCGCTTTTGTGCGTGGCACACAAGGCGGTCAAAAAAATATGAGTAGAGGCTGTTTTCGTTTTGCACCGGCAGGGAAAGGCGTTTCTTTTCGCAGTGCGGACAGGAGGAGCGGTTCGCTTTTTTGCTCCTTTCGCCGCCGAGGTGAATGTATCCGCCGGGGAAAACCTCACCCATTTCATCAATGACGGAGACCATGAAGTCATATGTGCTCTCCTTTCCAAGGCAGAACACCGTGTCCGTATCGGAAAATGAGGTTGACGGGGAAACCTGTTTTTCATTGCAGGACAAAAACGGATAGGCGGAAACGGCTGCGGTCACCTTGTCCGGAACGTCAATTTCCGGAATTACGGTGATGCATCTCTCTTTTGCATAGCTCAGAATTTCCAAGGTATCCTCACGGGTGTAATAGCCTCCGTGAGGAATTTTTCCAAGCCCGGTGAACGCCCGAAAGCCGCCGATTTGCGTCAGAAGATAATTTTCAAAAAGCTCAAGCCGGAAACCGCAGTCGCCGGAAAGCTTCCAAAGAAAAACATTCAGCTTGTTAAACGCCATTGCGTCAAGAAAAAGCTTCACCGCTTCCGGCGTGAAAAACCAGCTTGAACAGTCAAGCATAAACGCGCGCCTTTTTGTTTTCGGATAGTCATAAATCGTGAGTGCACAAAGCGAGCGGTCGTTTTGAAAAAGGAGGGAGCAAAGGCTTTGAACGCCCCGGAATACACCCTCTTCATCCGCACCTTCAACAAGAACGCTGTTTTCACGGACGGTTAAACGGTAGCCCTCTTTTTCACTGACGCTGCCGTTCACGCAGAAGGTCACGCTTTCCCTTCCCGTTCCAAGAAAGGAAAGTTCAAAGGCTTTTTCGCAAAAATTCAAAAAGGACTTGAGAGCCTTTCCGCTTTTTTCGTCCGCAGAAATTTCTGCAAGGCGCGTAAGGGTGAAAACGGCGTTTGCGCTTTGAACTTCCGTTTGCTGCGGTTCGGGAATAATGTTGATTTTCATAGGCCTGCTCCAATGTTAATGTTCGGCGGCTTCCTCACTCTGAGCCTTTGCCGTCTCAAGAATTTTAAGGACTTCTGACAAGGTTTCAAGCGCGGTGAATTTTGAAAGCTTTACTGAAAGATACGGCCGCGTTTTTCCTGCGCTGACCATCACCCTTCCGCGCATCAGCTTTGAAAGCATTGCGATTGAAACGGGGTCGATTTTTTGCATAAAAATGAGCAAAATGTCCTTGCGCTGAGAAATCTCATAGATACCAAGTCCGCTGCAGCGGTTGCGTATCAAAGCAATTTCAATGAGGCCGAGAACGCTTTGCGGCGGCTCGCCGAAACGGTCAATGAACTCGTCAATAACGTCCTGGGCGTCATCCTTGTTTTTGACGCAGGCAATGCGCTTATACATGAACAGGCGGTTCTTGACCGATTCAATGTAGGTTTCCGGAATATGGGCGTCAACGGCAATGTCAATGAGACATTCGTTGTCCTCGTCCTGAACGGGGGACTTCAGCTCGCCTTTCTGATTTTCAACCGCTTCGGAGAGAAGCTTGAGATACATATCATAGCCGACGGCCTCCATGTGGCCGTGCTGCTCGGCTCCGAGGACGTTTCCGGCGCCCCTTATCTCAAGATCCCGCATTGCAATGCGGAAGCCCGAGCCGAACTCCGTATACTCGCGGATTGCGGAAAGCCTGCGCTCAGCCTCGGGTGAAAGCTGCTTTTGCGGATTATATGTGAGATAGGCGAAGGCGCGGCGCGCACTGCGGCCGACACGGCCTCTTATCTGGTGCAGCTGCGCAAGGCCAAGGCGGTCTGCGTTTTCAATGATGAGTGTGTTTGCGTTCGGAACGTCAACACCCGTTTCAATGATTGTTGTGCAAACAAGGATGTCAATCTCTCCCTCAAGAAGCTGACGCCAGACCTCGCTAAGCTCTTCCTCGCTCATTTTTCCGTGGCCTATTCCTATCCGCGCATCCGGAAGGCGTTCTTTGAGCTTTGCGGCGGTGCGGTCAATCGTTTCCGTTCGGTTGTGGAGGTAATAAACCTGTCCGCCGCGGCGCAGCTCACGCTCAATCGCCTCGCAAACAAGCTCGGTGTCATGCGGAATAACATAGGTTTGAACCGGCTGGCGGTCAGACGGCGGCATCTCAAGAACGGACATATCGCGTATTCCGGTCATTGCCATGTTGAGCGTTCGCGGAATAGGTGTTGCGGAAAGGGTGAGAACGTCAACAAGCGGAAACTTTTCCTTGAGCTTTTCCTTTTGAGCAACGCCGAAGCGCTGTTCCTCGTCAACAATGAGCAGCCCGAGGTCCTTGAACTCAACCGTTCGGGCAATGAGCGAATGGGTGCCGACTATGAGGTCGATGCTTCCGGCCTTGAGAGCCTTTTTGATTTTTCCGCGCTGAGAAACGCTGCGGAAACGGGAGAGCATTTCAATTTCAATCGGGAAACCGTCAAACCGTTTTTTGATTGTTTGATAATGCTGGAAAGCAAGAATTGTTGTTGGAACAAGGACTGCGCACTGCTTTCCGTCCGCAACGCACTTGAACGCCGCACGCAAAGCAACCTCTGTTTTTCCGAATCCGACATCGCCGCAGAGGAGTCTGTCCATCGGATACGGCCTTTGCATATCGTTTTTTATCTCGTCAATGGCAATGAGCTGGTCGTCCGTTTCGTCAAACTCAAAGCGGCGCTCAAAGTCGTTTTGCATATAAAAATCTTCAGAAAAAGCAAAACCCTTTGCTTCAAGCCGCTTTGCATAGATTTTTGTAAGCTGTGCCGCCATATCCTTAACGGCTGCGCGGACGCGGTTTTTTGTTTTTTTCCATTCATCCGAGCCGAGCCTGTTGAGCTTGACGGCGCGGTCGGTGTCCTTGGGCGAGATATATTTTGAAATCAGGTCAAGCTGTGTGACCGGAACATAGAGAACATCGTTTCCGCGGAAGTTGATTTTGATGAAGTCCTTGGTTTTGCCCTCAACCTTCATGGTTTTGATGCCGTCAAAAATTCCGATTCCGTGAACGGCGTGGACAACATAATCTCCGCGTGAGAGCTCCTCAAGGCTTGCAATGCCCTTTCCTCCGGAAAAGCGCTTTCTTATCTTGCGCTGAGAGATGTTTGTTTTCCTTGAAATTGAAAAGACAATAAAAGAAAGCGACTGATAGCCGAAGCCGGCGCTCACAAAGCCGGAAACAACACTGACCGCGCCTTCCGGAAATTCGGCCGGAACAACCGGGTAATAGTGAGCTTTGACGCCCTCGGTTTCAAGGTCATAAGCGAGTTCCTTTGCGCTTTTTTCCGTTCCGGCCATCACAACAACGGCAAACTTCCTTTTCAAAAACGGTTCAATGTCCTCAAGAAGATATGACATTGTTCCGTCCCAGCCGGGGGTTGAGGAGGCGCTGACGCTCACAAGCTCTTTCACCGGAACGTCAAAGCTTCCGCGCGCAAGGTCATCAGCAAAAACGGCGCCGCGCTTTTCATAGAGGGAGAACAGCTCCGCAACGGTGAGCATGAAGCTGTCAAGTCCCTTTGTGAGATATCCGTCCTCAACCATCGCCTTAATGTCCTCAAGCAAAAGCTTTGAGGAGGACTCGGCTCTGCTTTTCACCGCCGAGCTTTCGCTGACAAAGAGCAGGCAGTCCTTGGCGTAATCAAAAACCGTTTCCCGGTTTTCATATGCAAGCGGAAGATAACGGTCAAGGCAGGAAAGGCGAACGCCGCTTTCAACTTTTGAAACATCGTCAAGGAGGGTTGCTTTGATTTTTTGCGCCCCTTTGCCCCTGATGCGCGAGGCAAAGTCTTTGATTTTTTCAAGAAGAACATCCTCGCTCTCAAAAAGAACCTCGCAGGACGGGGTAACAAGAACCTCGGAAAGCATTTCCGTCCGGCGCTGGCTTTCCGTTTCAAAGGAGGAGATTGAGTCAACGCTGTCTCCCCAGAATTCAACGCGGACAGGCTCGCTTTTTCCGGGCGGGAAAAAGTCGATTATTCCGCCGCGCAGGGAAAACTGACCCTCGCCGTCAACCTGCTCGGCGCGGACATAGCCTGCGGAGGAAAGGGCACTCACCAGTGCGCTTTCCTCAAGGTCATCGCCGACCTTGACAAGCACACTGCGGCGTGAAAGCTCTTTTTCCGGAACGGTGAACTGCATTGCGGCCTGAACGCTGCAAACAATGAAGCTGTAATCGCCGGAAAGCATTTTTGAAAGCACGCCGATTCGCTGCTGCTCATATTCCTTTGAGCTGCTGTCAGACGAGCGGAAATGAAAGTCCCTTGACGGATAAAACAGCGCACCGGAAGAAAACGCAGAAAGATCCTGAACGGTTTTGAGCGCCGCGGCCTCGTCCGGGCAGAGAACAAGAGCCTTTTTCTTTGTTTGTTCACAAAGGGAGGTGATGTAATGCGCCTTGCACGCTGAGGAGAGGCCGATGATGCCCATCGGCAGTCTGCGCTCGTCAACGCACTTTTTAACTGTGAGATATTCTCCGCTTTTTTGAAGAATTTTTGTGTAACCGGACATATGTCCTCCTGATTTCAAATGTTGAGATTTTAGTTGTTGAGAATGAAAAAAGATTCATTCTCAGCTTTTTGAAACGCCCGAAAAGCGCAAAGAACGTCTTTGAGTCCGGACGTTTTTTGCGCTGAAAAAATTGCGGTGCAATAATTTTAAGAAAAAGCCCCGCGCCTTTTCGGCGTGGGGCGCTTCAAACAAAAACCGTGAGGGGGAATCAGTCCATCCAGCCCTCGTTGTCAATCCAACCGAGTCTTTCAAAAACGGTTTTCAAAAAGCTGACGAAAGTCAGAAAAATTCTGCTCAGAGCCTGATAGCCTTTAGATGCAGCATCCATATCATAGTTCTCCTTTCAAAAGATATCAGTCGTTCTGTCCGGGAAGGGCTTCGCCGCCCCAGATAGCGTTATAGAAGTTATGATAGCTATAAGGATCATCGGCTGCTCCGCAGACGAACATCGTCCAGCCCATAACGCGGTCAAAGAAACGGACAACGTCCTTGCAAACATCAATAAGAGTATTCCAGTTCATACAATAGCTCCTTTCGGGAAATAAATTGGTTTTCTGAAAAACACAGCAGGCAGACTATGCCACCCATAAACTTGATTTAATTTTAACGCGTTTTTCGGCGTTTGTCAACGTGAATATTAAAAAATAATTAAATTTGTGAATTGTGTATATATCCGCACACGGATTTTTCAACACTATTACCGGAATCCGAACCGCGTACACCAAAAAACTGCCTGTTATTCGACAATTTGCATTAATTTTGTCAAACCTTGAAAATTGTGAGGCTTTTGAACTTTTCTCCTTTTTGGAAGATACACTGCGGAAAAGAGGGGTGGTTCGGCGTGTCGGGGTAATACTGAGTTTCAAGGCAGAAGCCAAAGTTTTTGTCAAGTCCGATTCCGCCCTTGCCCGGTTCACCGTCCATGAAGTTTCCGGTGTAAAGCTGAACGCCGGGAAGGTCGGAAAGAACCTCAAGCTTCCTTCCGCTTTTTTCGTCCCTTGCTTTTCCAACAAGGCGCAGCGTTCCGCTTTCACCGTTGACGCAGAAGTTGTGGTCATATCCGCGGCACTGAACAAGCTGGGGATCGTTTTCGCCGATATCGCGGCCGATTTTTTTGAACTCGCGGAAGTCGAAGGCCGTGTTTTCAACGGGTCTTATCTCTCCGGTGGGGATGCTGTTTTCATCCGTGGGAGTGAAAAAGTCACAGTTAAGCATAAGCTCGTGGTCAAGAATAGTGCCGTTCGCCGTTGTTCCAAGATTGAAATAGGCGTGATTCGTCATGTTGATAACCGTTTCGGCGTCCGTCACGGCTTCATAGTGAATTTCAAGCTCATTTCTGTCCGTGAGGACATATGTGACCTTTGCGTCAACATTTCCGGGGAAGCCCTGTTCTCCGTCCGGACTGTGATATGAAAACTCAACCGCGTCATCATCAACGATAATCGCTTTCCAAAGTGCGCTGCTGTATTCTCCGCCGCCGTGAAGGCAGGTTATTCCTTTTTCGTTTTTGGTGACGTTATATTCCTTTCCGGAGAGGGTGAATTTTCCGCCGGCAATTCTGTTTGCATATTGGCCGATAATTTCTCCGGTATAGGTTCCGGAATTGATGTGGCCGAGAATGTTGTCAAAGCCGACAATGATGTCTCCCATAACGCCGTCTCTGTCCGGGCAGACAAATGAGTTCAGCGTTGCACCGCGCGTGATGATTCCGGCCGAAACTCCGTTGTTGTTTTCAATAGTATAGAGAAAAACATCTCTTCCGTCCGGCATTGTGTCATAATGTGTTTTTGTTACGCTCATGATTTATCTCTCCTTTAAAGCTTAATTTCAAGCGGAAGCGAAACCGCGCTGTCCGTTTCAACGGCTCTTGTGTCAAAGCAGATATAATAATTCATTGCCTTTTCATAGTACATTTCACGGTCGATGTCAACAACAAGGGCAAGGCCGCTTTCCTCGTCCGCGCTGTCATAGACACATTTGAAATCAAACGCTTCACGCGAGAGCTGGAAACCGCCGAATGTTGTGCAGATGAGATAGGCCTTTCCTTTGCTTTGGGGTGAAGGGCCGATATCATCGGAAATGTTGACGATGACACGCGTAATTTCATCGCTGTCATTCGTTTCAAATGAGGCGGAGGCGTTTTTGATTGAAACATATTTTTTTCCGTCTCCGGCGTCATCTCCGTCTGCTTTGTCCGAATGGAAAAACAGATTTGAGTCCGCAGGCTTTGTTGTGCTTTCCGTGGTACTCTCGGTGGTACTTTCCGTTGTGCTTTCCGTTGTGCTTTCGGTGGTACTCTCCGTGGTGCTTTCGGTTGTGCTTTCCGTGGTACTTTCGGTTGTGCTCTCGGTAGTGCTCTCAGTCGTACTTTCCGTTGTGCTTGCGGTGGTGCTTTGAGTTGTTGGAGGCGAGGTTGTTGTTTCCTTTGAGGAAGAGACGGTTTTAACAACCAGCGCAACCGCAATAACGGCCAGTACGCCGAGCACGGCAATGAGGATATACATTTTTTTGTTTGCAGCTTTCTTTTCCTCTTCCGCGTCCTCGTCGCTGTCGCTGAAAGCCTCTTTGAACTGTTCTTTTTCGCTGCTTGTTTTTGAAATGTCCGGTGCTTTTTCGTTATAAGTACTGAAAGCAATGTCTCCGTCCTCAGCAATGCGGAAATTTTTAACGGTCTGAACGCTCGGAACGGCTCCGTCCTTGTTGTAATTCGGGCTGTTCAGATAGTTTATATAGCTTTCAAGGTCGGCTTTGAACTCAGCAGGCGTTTGGAATCTGTCCTGCGGTTTATACGCCGTTGCTTTGAAAATAATTCTTGAAAGCGGAACGTCCGCTCCGGCCGGTTTTTGGAACATATCGCCTCTCAGGCGCTTTTCAAAGGCAGCTTCTCTGTCTGAAAGAGAAATCGGCGCCGGAAACTCCGGAAGAAACGGTGTGCGGCTGTTGTTGAGCAGCTTATACATGACAAGACCGAGAGAATAAATATCACCGGCCGAGTCCGCAAAAGTGCCCTTGATGACCTCCGGTGCAAGATATGCCGCATCGGTAAACTTTCCGCTTTCGGCGTTCGGGGCGGAATAAAGGCCGAAATCACCGAGCCGGTAATTGCCGAACGGGTCAACAAAAATGTTTTCCGGCATAACCTCACGGTGAATGACGCCAACGCTGCGGAAGCCCTCAAGCGCACCGCACAGGTCAAGACCGAGTTTTGAAACCTCGGCGCAGGTGCATTTTTCTTTTGAAAGATAGCCGGAAAGCGGCGTGAGCAGCTCCATAAGAATGAGAACATTCACCGCGCCTTCCTCGCGCACAATTTCATAGTTGTCAAAGCGGACAATGTTTTTGTTTGCGCGCAGGAACATCATTTTGTCCATGTTTTCCCGCACGGTGCTTTCAATGAAGTCAAGATAGGCGGCAACATCAGCGTATTTTCCGCTGTTCATTGCCCTTGTCAGCTCCTGCTCGCTCTGCGGAAAGCGGACAACCTTGAGCGCAAGGCTCTGTCCGGAGGCGTCCGGAGCTGAAACGCGGTAAACAACCGAGCTTTTTCCGCGCGCAACAATGCTTTCAATATATCGTTCGCCAAAAAGGGGTTCAAGCTTTTTGAGTTCTTCAAGGGTCATAGGCTCACTCTCCGTTTCGGAAAATATGCCGCCGAAATTCAAAGCCGGTTCCGGCTGCGGAACATATTCGGCGGTTATCTATTATAATATCATAACGGGGGAGCTAAAGTCAACGTAAAGTAACCGCCAATAAAAATTCTTCCGCAAAAATCCGCTCACCTGGTTCAATCGCCGAAAAAGCCGGAACGGAAAGCGGATTCGGTGTAAAGAATTGTTGTCCAAACGCAAAAAACAACGAAGCTTGATTTAAAGGAGGCTAACAACTTGTCAATATATTAGTAATTTTATACAAAGACTGTTCATTTTTTTAGTGTGATATTCACGAAAACAAATAAAACTATTGACTTATTTTATTAAATTCTATAAAATGGTTACGTTACTGGCTCATGGAATGCGTTGAGCCAATCAAAAAAATCTATTTATTAAGGAGACCCCCGGTATGAAAAAGAAGATTCTTTCAGTTATCCTTGCGGTCATGATGATCGTGTGCGCTCTCCCGTTCGCCGCTTTCGCCGGAAACGACGGATATGTCCGCAGTGAACTTCTTGACAACGGTAATTATTACCATTACAACTATGTTGTTAAGGAAGATTACTTCAAGCAGACCCTCAACTGGTACACCGCTCTCGGCGTATATGACGATGCATGGTACGGTTATTTCACCAACACCACCGGCATCGGCTATGCAAAAGCCGTTCTCCTCAGCCTCATTGAACAGGTTGAAGCTCAGTACAACAACGAAACCTATGAAAAAATCATAGCTGCACTCAAAGGCGCAAAGACCGGCATGGAATTTGTTGAAAAGGCCGGCAAGATTGCCGAAAAGTTCACCGATGCTCTTGAGTTCACTCAGTCCGAAGCATGGGGTAACACCATCGGCAACCTCGGAACCGCAATTACGGTTGCCAACATTGCAAATGACACTTATGAAGCATATGCCCGCGGCTATGCAAGAATCCTTTCAATCAAGGCTGCCAGCGCATATTACGGCGATTTCCTTACATATCTCGCCGAAAACTGCAAGAACAAGGCCGTTCGTGAAGCTGCAAAGGAAATTGCCGCAACAATCGACCAGGAGATGCAGAAAGCCGTTGACGAGCTTGTTAAGGATCTTGTTGAATCCGCAGGCAAGGACGCTGCCGGTGCAGCCGCAAGCATGGCTCTCAACGCATACGGCGTAACTGCTGCTATCCAGACCGGATACAATGTTGTTAAGTCCGTTGCAGACAAACTTTTCAATACAAATGAGGCAGCCGAGTATATGTTCTCCCTTGCAGAGACCGGATACATTGAAGAATGCTTCGGTGATTGGGCGCAGGGCGCTTATGACAGCGGCGTTGCCGAATATGCTGCTTTTGCAGACGGCACCGTTATCGCCGTCAGAGCCTGCGGCGAAAAGCTCCTTGCAAAGCTTGCAAACGCAAAGCAGACCGCTCTTGTCAATCTCATCAAAAAGTATGACTCAACAGAAATCAAAATAAGAACAGCCGCTGAGCTTGCAAAGCTTGACGTTGCAAAAGCCATCCTCAAGGAAGGCGAGGACGTTGGATATACTCAGAGCGTTGTTGTCACCGGAAACACCAATGTTGCCCTCAAGGCGGCAGGTGAAAGCGATGCACTTTCAGTTATCGAAAGTGAAATTGAAGTTCCGGCAACAATCACCGAAAGCGCAGCTTACGCCAGCGTTTACAATGAAGATCTTGGCGAATATGTTAAGGCTTTCTATCTTGCAGAAGGCTCGGATTATGACGTTGTTCTTTCCGGTGCAGCAGGAACAGCTACCGCTTATGCAGTTGTTGGAAAGAAGTTTGGCTGCGTTGACACCACCTCAGGAAGAACCATCACCTTCAAGAATGTTGTTTCCGCTCCGTCAATCGTTGTTGTTGACACCGATAAGGACGCCGTTGAGCTCACTCTCAGCGATTCATTCGTAAAGACCTGCGACCCGTCAGTTGCCGTTAAGAAGGACTCCAAGCCCTCCGGCGGTTCAAGCTCATCAGGTTCAAGCTCCTCAAGCGGTTCAAAGTTTAACTTTGGAAAGATTTTCTCAGACTTCTTCAAGAGCATTATTGAAGCTTTCAAGAGCATCTTCAGCTTTGGCAAAAAGAAGTAAGATTAAAAATTCAGAGGCTGTCGTTTTGCGGCAGCCTCTTTTTTGTGTAAAAAAGGGATAAAATAGCAAAGTACGTTTTTTGGGACGGTGAATGTGTTAATATTAAATCAGCGAACCGAAAAACAAAAACGGAGATGAAAAAATGGATAATAACGAAAAGAAATCCGGCGATTCAAAAGCAAATGCTGCAGTAATTGCTTTTGTAGCAGCGGTCATTTTGCCCGTTGTTGCTTTAACGGTTGCGTTCACATATACCGTGACGGACGGATTTGATTTAAGCTCAATGACCGCAACGGCAACAACGGCCGGTACCACCGTGAGGAAAACAACAAAGAAAGCTGCAGCGCAAACAACAAAACGCACAACAAAAAAGAGCGCAAAGAAGACAACCAAAAAGAAAAAGACCGTTACAACAACAAAAAAGAAAAGAAAGGTCACAACAACAAAGAAAAGAAAAACAACAACAACGCGCCGCCGCGGCGGATATATCGGCGGTATTGACGAGGGAAAAACCCTTGCCAGAACTCCAACAACAAAAAGAACAACAACCACAACAAAAAAGCACACAACAACAAAGCGCCGTGATCCGTATAATGCCGCTGATTATTACGATCCGGAGGACTTTTATGATGACCATTACGATGACTTCTTTGATTATTATGACGCGGAAGATTATTACTATGAACACTGTGACGATTAATAAACCGGGCGGATTGAACCGCCCGGTTTTTCGACAGTATTTTGTTGCTTTGCTTCAAACCGTGTCAACGGAAAAAATTGAAAACGGACAAAGCGGCGTCCATGCATTGAAAAGAGCATTCTCCGTTGAGGCAGCCTCCGGCCTTGTCAGAGCAAGAGCCGCATATGTCCGGTCAAAAGCAAGGTCAGCCTTTTCGCCCGTTTCAACAACCTCGGCTTTTTTTCCGTCAACGGTGATTCTGAGCGCTTCATCTCCAATTTTGAGAACGAGCGAGCCGCTTTGAACCGCGCCGAGCCTTGCTTTGAGAGCAAGCATTTTTTGAATGAAGCTTTTGAAGTTGAAAATTTTGAGGCTCACCGCCGCCTCGGTTCTGTAATGCTCACCAAAGGAGAGCAGCTCTTTCAAAAGCTCACGCTGAAACGCACAGCACCGGACAAAGATGTTCTTGCGCCTTTTCTTCCTTGCAAAAAGGACAAGCACCTCGCGTGCCGCCGAATTATCGCTCAGTATAAGCTCCGAAACAACATTCTCATCCTTTTTATATATCAGATATCCGCAGGCGTTTTGGGCGCCGTCTTTCACAAGATACGCCTCGCTGTGCCACGTTTTAAGAATTTCCGCAAACCTTTCCCTCTCACGCAGGAAACGTACCTCCTGAGCCGAATAAAGCTCATATACAGCCGTTTCATCCTCTTTTGTTTTGACCGGAGCAACAAGAAGCTCTCCGCTTGTCTTTGAGTGAGCAATGAGGTGATCAGTAACCTCAAAAACGCACTGAATTCCTGCCGGAACATAGCCGAAGCGCTGATAGCGAAAACGGTAGCCGGAAAGGAAGCCGAAATCCGCCGAACATTCAAGGCTCTTTTTTTCGGCGTACTTCATAAGCTCTCCCATGAGGCCGCGGCCGCGCACGCTTTTTGAAACGGCAACGGAACCGATTCCGGCGGCTTTCAGCCTTTCATCCCCGATTATAAGCTCACCGGGAAGAACACAGATTCCGGCTGCAATTTTTCCGTTTTCGCGGTGAATACCGTGAAGCGCGGCGCTTTCCGGAAAGCGGTACACCTTCGGAACCTTGGTTTCAAAGTTGATTTTAAACACCCGGTTTTCAAACTTGAGCAACTCTTGGAAGTCCTCTTTTTTTGCCGTTTTAATCATGGCAATTCTCCTTTCGGGATAACCAAAAACAGCTGCCGTTTATGCGGCAGCCATGGTTTTGTTTTTACATTGGCGGATTCATGCCGCCGCCTCCGGCCATCATTTGAGCAAGCAGGCCGGGCTTTTTCTTTTTCTTGGGTTTATACGGCGGAGGATTGAGAAGCTTTTTAACCGCCTTTTTTCCTGCGGCCGAGGCAAGATAACGGTTGACCTCAATGACCGGAGGAGCAAGCGTTTCGCTCATATAATCCACGCAGCGTGCAAGCAGAATCTGGTCGTTGTTCAGTCCGCCGAGAATGGTTACGGCAATGAGGCTCTGGGTGTCATTCGTTCCGTCCTCATAAATTTCATTAAGAATCTGAAAGAGCTTTTTCATTGTCTGGGGGTTGTTCTGCTTAATTGCGGCAATAACCTTCTCGTTTCCGTAATCGGCAAAAAACTTTTCCGGAAGGAATTCGCCGTAATCGGCAATGTTTTGCTTATACGGCTCGCGCAGCTCGGGAAAAACAAGGCAAAGCTTGCTTGCAAGAGTGTTTGCGTCATAGTATGAGCCGTTTTTGACCGCAGTTTTTGAAACGGTCTGAGGCGCTTTGGCCGCACCGGGCTTTTTGGCTGCGGCTTTTTTTGAAAAACGCTCGTTCAAACAGTCAGTAATCTCGTTTGCAACATACTTGACATCTCTGCTGTCTCCGGTCTCCGGAAGAAGAGAAGCAACAAGCTTTTTTCCGCCTTCATTGAGGGCGGTCTCGTCATCGGCAAAATACACGGAGGCAATTTCATTTTCATATTGTATTTTAAGCGCGCCCTTTTCTCCGGCAAAGACGGCAAAAGCGCCGTTATCACTGACTTCAAGGCCGGACTTTTCTTCAAAGCCGAGCTTTGAAAGGCTTTCTGAAAGAAGCTCAAGCACGCTTTTTATGTTATCGACTGCAATACTCATTTTCAATCTCCTTTAAGAGGAATTTGGATATACAATTAAGTATAACACATAAACTGCAATTTGTCAGCAAAAATTTAAAAATATCTCCGCAGTTTTATTTTTTCATTCGGCCAAAAACAAGGTCGTACCCATCGTTTCCATAAGTGAGACACTTGTTGACGCGGCTGACGGTTGTTGTGCTTGCACCGGTTGCTTTGCTGATTTCAACATAGTTCATCTTTTTGCGCAGAAGGGAGGCCACCTCAAGCCGCTGCGACATATCAAGAAGTTCCTTTTCCGTGCAGAGATCGCCGAAAAAGTCATAGCATTCATCAATGCTTTCAAGCGAGAGAACAGCCTTGAAGAGGTTTTCAATCGCTTCACTCTGAAGCTTAGCCATAATAATTTTCTCCTTTTGTTGTGTCACACTGACACTGTAACTCAATAATACAAGTATATCACCAAAAGAAGAAAAAGTCAAACAGGCAAAAGGAAATTATCAAACCAACAGAAAAAAGCCGCCCCAAAAGGCGGCTTTAAGTACAGGCCAAAGACCGATTATGCAAAAATTCCATTTTTCCAATTAAGCTTGATTCCAAGCTTGAGGAGAAGCTTTGCAATAACCTGCTTGAGGCGTGCAATGAGGTTGGTGAGCCATTCAGGAAGCTTAACATCGTCACCGGCATCACCGGAAGCGGCAGTTGTGTTGGCTGAAGTTTCAGCAGCAACACCGATTGCAACAACCGAGAAAAGCATCATGACTGCAAGAAGAACTGCAAGAACCTTTTTCATTGTGATAACTCCTTTCTCAAAATATTTGTTTTTTTGACGCAATGCAGCACAAAACGTCTAAGCTAATAATAATACACTTTGTTTCATAAGTCAATTAAAAATGCTGTTAAAAAGTGTAAATTTTTTTAACAGCCTGTGAACTCAAAAGAAAACCGGACAGCCGCAAAGGCCGTCCGGTTGAAATCAGAAGATAAGTTTAAGTAATAATTTGATGAAAAGTTTCTTTGAAACCTTTGAAAAAACAAACTCAAGGTGCGGGATAAGTTCTTCGAGCCATTCGGGCATCCGTATTCACTCCTTTCGATATCCGGTCAACGCCGGAAAAACGGTTAAAAATCAGAATATAAGCTTGAGGAATAATTTTGTAAACATTTTTGCAAACCAAAAGAACATAAGCTTTACTCCTTTCGATATCAGCATTAAAATTGAGCAACGGGACATTCCTGTTACTAATATAATGATAATACACTTCTTAAGCAAAGTCAATAAAATCGACAAAAAAGTTCACAAAAAAGTTCACAATTTTTTTGCAACTTGACAAGGCATAATGACCAAAGGCGGCGCCTTCCGGTTGCCGGAATCAGATTAAAGAACCGTTTCTTTTTGTGCTTTTTCTTTCATTTCATTGATGCACCTGAGCTTTTCCTCGGGAGAAAGAACTCTGAAATAAAGAAGAAGCTCTTTTTCGTCCTTTTTAAGAAGAGCAATAGGGTCGCTGCCAAGAATCTTTTCCTCTTTGATGTTTTCAGGATCCCTGCGCAGCTCCGGGTGATTATCCTCAACGCCGATGAGATATCCAACAGTCACATTGTAAACCTTGGAAAGTTTAACGAGTGTTGAGGGTGAAGGGGTGATTGCGCCGCCCTCATAAACAGTGTATGTTGTCCGATCAATGCCCAAAACGTCTGCGATATTCTTCTGAGTAAGGTTGTTTTCTTTGCGTATTGTCCTGAGTCTGTCACCAAGCATAGTGTCCACCGTCCTTTCTTATATTCTGATAATATCACAATATTCACCAAAAATCAAGAAATATTTTAATAAATCAGCAATCCGGCCGTTTTTTAGCGATGAATTTTTTCCGTTGCGTTTGGCAACAATTATTTTGGTGATTCAAAGTGAAAAAAAATCTCATTTTTTCCGTTCCAAGCACTCCGTGGGAAAAGCTTCTCTCCTGCCTTTTTTCAACCGTTCACAAGCAGGCGGCGTTGGGGCTGCTTTTTTGCTTTTCTGCGCTTCCTCTTTTCACTGCCTTAAGCTCATGGACAGCGCTTTTTTCCGTCTGCAAAAAGCTTTATAACGGTGAGGAGGTGAAAGCGTTTTCCGCTTTCTTTTCGGCGTTCAAGAAAAGCTTCAAAAAAACCGCGCTTTTGTCTCTTGCTTTTACTTTTCTCTTTTCGGCCGGAATTTATTCGGCAAAGACATACTTTTCCTTTGGCACGGCCTTTTCTATAGTCGCGGGAGCGGTCAGCGTTTCGGTTTTGATTTTGCTTGCGCTTCTTTTTCCGTTCGCTGCGCAGTATCTTTTGCAAGAAAAAAGGAGGCCGTTTCTTGAATCGTTCGTGCTGTCTTTGCCGCGCTGCGGACTTTGTCTCGGTGCCGTTGGGCTTGTTTGCGGCGGTTTAATTTTTCTTCTTCCGTTTTCCGCGCCGCTGCTTTTGACTCTTGCGTTTCCGCTCTCTTGCCTTTTCTGCGTTTTTATTTTTGAAAAAAGGCCGGTGAAGGCCAATGAAAACCAAAATCAGGACGAACAAAACGGCTTGTAATAAGCACAAAAGGGATTGCCGCGGCAACCCCTTTAATTGTGTGCGTCAAATGTTTATTTAACCTCGCTGATGAGAGAATCAAACGCCTTTGTGAGCGTTGAACCGGCCTCGGACGAGGCTGCGTTGATTTCCTCATTTTCCGTGAACATTGAGCGGAAGTCATTGTCCGGAAGAATGTAACCTATCTGGTCATTGGCAAGACCGAAACAAATGAGCTTTTCAACCTTTGCCGTTTTTGAAAACGGCTCATAGTCCCAGCTCTTTCCCGTCCAGGTTTTGTCCTTTTCAATAACGCCGCCCCAAATGAGCTCCGGTGAAATTTCACCCGGAACAATGACAACGCCAACCTTGTTTCCAAGCTCCATGTATCCAAGTTCTGTGACGGCGTAGTAATCCGAGCCTTTTTTTGTCAGTACGGTTCCGACAAGACCCTCTCTGACCGCAAGCTTGAGAATTTCATTGGTTGCCTTGACATAAACATTTCTCACCGCAATGTTGAGCACCGGGTCAAGAGGAGTGTCGTTGCTGATTGAAATGAGCTTGTCAGCCAGCGCTGCACCCATTTTTCCGGTCTTGTCCGCCGGGTTTGAATCGTCATACTCAAGAGGACCGTAATTGGCTGTGAGCGCAAGCTCTGCACCCTGAACAAAAACGGCATCCGCGCCGGTCTTTTCTTTAACCGTTTTTCTGAGATAATACGGGTAGTCGCCGCAAATGCGTGTTCCGGAAATGCCTGCGCCAACGGCATGAATTCCGGCCTCGCAGATCCAGATTTCATTTTCATCCTTGTTGTCCGGAACAAAGCGCAGTCTGTGAATGTCCGGGTCAATAACCTTGGGATCGCGCTTGTCATAAATGTATTCGGAGATATCGGCGCTTCCGTAATAAAGCGAGCCGGTCTCCATATCGTCAACAGCTTCAACAACGGTTGAGGTGACAGTGTTATAAAGATTTTCCATGAACTCCGGAGTCTTTCCGCCGACAAAGTCCTTCTTCTCTCCGCCGATAAAGCTCAAAAAAGGATTGACGGCGAGCGCCGCAAGCAGCGGAGCACCCATTCCGAGGATGTCAATGCAGGAATGCTGGTGAAGAACGGAGACGTTGATTGAGGTGATTCCCTTTTCCTTTGCAAAGGAAGCAAGGCGGCTTCTGATTTCAAGAACATCGCCCGAGGCAATGCCGTAGCCGTCAATGACAGCGTGAACAACCGTTCCGCGCGTTCCGTCTGAAAGGGCATAGGTGCAAACGCGCTGGTCGTCAATAATTTCCGTTGGCTGTCTGCCCTTAAGCGGTTCAAGAGTTCCTGCCATATAGACCTTTTTTCCGTTCATGAGATAGACGTCACCGCTTTTTTCAAGACCTTTCAAAAGCGAATCCGAGGCATAGCCTGCGCTCCATTTTGCGCCGTCTTTAACGCTCGGGTCAAAGCTTTTTTCACCGGGGTAAAAATTCTCCGATGGCTTGAAAGAATCAATCTCCGGCCAGTTTTTCTCAAGACCCGGAATCACCCGGTTGAGAACGGAAACGGCAACGGAAACAATCTTGTCAAGCGCTCTGTAAAGATAGGTTTCAAGCTTTTCCTTTGCGCTGTTGTTGGGGTCAATCTTGCCGGCGTATGCAGGCGAGACAAGACACGAGGAAAGCATCAGCACGGCAAGAAGCAGCGCCAGCGCTTTTTTGAACTTTTTCATCTTATGCATTCTCCTTTTTGTTTTTTTGTTCCAAAAATCTATCAAAAAGTCCCTGCAAAAATTGCAGGGACTTTTGCATTTAAATTTTATCACAGCTGAAGTCTTTTCGCAATATCAACCGGGAAGATTCGGAAAAAAACCGTGTTCGTTCTCCGGTCACGCGGCGGCCATTTTGGCTCTGATTTTTTCACCGAGAGACTTGAGCCATTTGAAAAGCATTGTGAGGAAGGAGAGCAGCCTTCCGGCCTTTGAGTCAGGCTCATCGGAAAGCTTGTTGGCCTCCCACTGATAGGTGTTGCAGTTTTCCTCTGTCATTGGGGCTGAGGAGTCGGTATCATAGCTATAGACAACAAACTGAGTGCAGTCAAAATCATCAACCGTGAGCTGGCGGTCAGCCGTTGCAACCGTGTAAAGAACGTCACTTTCAATATCCTGCCAGTCACCGTGCTCGGCGCCTTTGATGAACCACGTCTGGTCGGGGAACATACAGGTTGATGCGTCAACCTGCTTATCCGGTGAGATATATTTTCCCTTGCCCTCGCTCACGCGCTTTGCAATATACTCATCGGAAAGAGTTGTGTAAATATCCGAGGTTGTTGCGCCGTATGAGGAAGCATTGACCGTTACAAACTGGTCGGCGATTGCATTTCTTGATTCAATGATGGGATTAATTTGATAGCCGTATTTTGAAAAGATTGCAAGGTTTGCGTTATCGTTGACCTTGTTCATGATTTCGGGAATATGCTTTCTTACGAGCGAGTCATAATTGTTGATTTTTTCAATGAGTCCGGCATAGGTTGTGCGCTTTTCGCTGTCCTGCGGACCGAAAACATAGTCCATTGCATTGTCAAAATCTTCCTCTTTAACAATGCCCCAGAATGCCGGCCAGGTGCAGAATGTTGAAAGAGCAAGCGCACTCGTTACACCTTTAATAACAACATAGTATATCGTTTCCTTTGTTACACCGGCAACGGTTTTGAGAACTCCGGACTTTTCAAGAAGCTCAACGGTCTCGCTGATGAATGCGTCCATTTTGAAGTCGCCGGTATAATTTGCATCAATGAAGTAACGGTTAATTGCGTTTCCGTCAAGCTTAATCTTTCCGCTGATTGGCTCGCTGAGAATTTCTCCTCCGTTGGCAACGGAGCCGTCAAGACTCAGACCGTAAAGGTCATCGGTTCCGTATTTTGCAACATATGCCGTTGCAATAACCGAACCGAGGCAGCGGCCGATGATTGCAACCTTCGGCGCGCCGGTAATCTTTTTAACGCCCTGAATATATTCATTGAGCTTATCGGCGGTTTCAAGCGGATCAAGGCGCCAGTCATAATAGAACTGATAGTCATAAAAGCCGTAATAACCCCTCCAGCTTTTTGAATCACGGGAAAGGTCGTTTTTCATCGTATCCTTTCTTCTTTGAGCAAGGCCGGAGCCGTTTGAGGCCTCGCCGTTTTCGTCAAGAAGAAGCTCGCCGAACATTTCTGAAACTTCCTTCTGGAAGTTTTCGTAATAGCGGTCATAGTTACCTGTGAGCAGTCCGTCAATGAGGAACGGAAGAAGAACATTGGCAACGGACTTATAAATCTCCTTGTTTCCGTCATCATCCTCGCTCTTCTTTGAAAGATTGTCAAAAATGGCCGACCAGCGCGGAAGGTCTTTCCCGTCCTTGTCAACAAGAACGTCTCCGTCTCCGCCGATCATAACGACCGGAACCTTGCTTCCTGTTCTTGATGGAGTTGCCGCAAAAGCGGGAACGGCCGCTGAGAAAACCAGCAGCATTGAAAGAGCGAGTGACACAATTTTTTTCAGATTTTTCTTCATCACGATTCTCCTTACAATTTATTAACAAAGTTCATGCTTTAATCATTTTATCATATGGTGAAAATAATAGCAAGGAAAACGCAGTGATTGTATGCGGAGATAATTATTTTTAATATTCTCCGAACTATAGTCAGAATTTCAAAGTCTTTGATAAAAAAATAAGAGCCGCCGCAAAAAGCGACAGCTCATTATCTTTATGTTCAAAAATTATTTCGCAGCAGCGGTTGTGCCGGCAGGAGCGTCGTCCTTAACAAAATACTTCTTGAAGAAAGCAATGATGTTGTTGAGGAGCTTAACGAAGTCAACCTTGTCAAGACCCTGAAGGAAATACACGAAGAACTCTTTGATTGTTGCCATAGTTATTCACCTTTTCTTTCTGAAAATTTTGCGCCGCACCAAGCGGCATTAAAATCGGTCGATTATTTCGCTACGCCAAGAATTTTGAAGAATTCAACAACCTTAGCATAAGCGGTTTCAAGATTTTTGAAAGCAGCTTCAAAACCGAATTTGTTAAGGCAGTCAGCGAAAAATTCAGCAAGTTTTTTTGCAGTTTCCATAGTTAATCACCTTTCGCATAAAATTCACTTATCAAGCAACCGCCCGACCTTTGAAACAAATGACCGCCCGCCGGAGTCGTTTTGTCATATAGCACAATCTTTAACGCTAAATGAGAAATACGAGTAAAAAGATATTATGCAATATCACCAAAAGACGCCAAACAGCAACATAAATTTCAAAATTTTGGCCATTACTTTAAGCTGAAAAAATGGTATAAGCCGAACCTTAAATGAACCTTAAAAACGGTCGAATTTTTGGAAAAAAATTCATAATTTGTTGAATATTTCTTAATAATATACAAATCACGCTTTACTTTCGCAATTAAAAAATAAGCAGCGTTTTTTATCCGATTGAATCAACCTCTTTTTTTCTTCAATAAAAAATGCGCCCCGGAAGCGGGGAAGCTTCCGGAGCAAAAAGAGGGGAAAAGTGAATCATCAATAATGATTAAAGAAGGTCAATGCCGAAGAACTTGTCGATGATAGCACCGAGCTTTTCAAGGATGCTCTTAAAATCAATACCCTTGAGGAATTCAAGAATCTTATCCATTACGTTTCACCTCCGTTGAAAACATCAAGTGTTTTTTGATTGCGTTCATAGTTTATTAATCTTACATTAAATCAACCTTAAAATTTTTCAAAAATCAGGTAAAAATATTAATTTTTTATGAATCGACCATCAGAGCACCGCATTTTTATAGCTTATTGTTATGTGGCAAACAGCAAAAACAACCGAAAGCGCAATCAGCGGAATGTTTAAAGTTAAAACTCCGCTTTCAAAAAACAGCAAAGACGGCACTATTGAAAGATAAAGCGATTTGCGCACCGAGTTTTCGTTCTTGAAAAGCACCCAACCGAGGCAGTACAAAAACAACAGCACACCGCCGAGAACGGTATATATCACCTTTCCTGCGCCGAAAAAGAAGCCGAGCGTAACCTTCGGCAAGTTTATGAACATCAGCAGAAAACAGCCGAAACGCCCAATTTGCTCAAGCGTTTCAACGGCCTTGTTGTGATACTTGTTTTCAAAGCCGTCCTTATGCTTCATTGCGAAAATTATGTTTGGGACAAGCAGGATTATTACAAACACAAGTCCCGTCAGGTTAAACCATTCCATTTTCAATTCACCTCAAACCGTGCCGTCCCTTTTGCGCCCTTTCCGGTGACGGAAACGGTGTAGCTTCCGCTCTCCGGAACAGAAACGGAAAACTCCGCGCTTTCAAGGTCGGTACCTCTATATATTGCCGCCTTATCCTTTTGGCCGATTTCAAGGGAGAGCGTGCCCTCCTCAAGAGTCAGCAAAACTTTCAGCTCCTGCCCCTTTTTGAGGCTCAGCGTCTCCTTTTCCGTTCGGTTGAGGACGGAGAAGGAGAGGGTATATTTGTTTCCGGCTTTGATTTTGTTGCCGACAAAGTCCGCGTTGCAGCCGGAAAGAACAAATATAAAAGCGAGCGTAAGGGCGCAAAAAACAAAACATCTTTTTTTCATCTTCATTCCTCCGCTTTTATCACAGCGCCATGACAAGCGTTCCGGCCGCAATGAGCAGACAGCCGATAAGCGACTTCGGCGTGAATTTTTCGCGGAGAAAAACGAACGCCATGATAAGTGTCAAAACAACGCTCATCTTGTCAATGGGAACAACCTTTGAAACGTCTCCAATTTGCAGCGCCTTGTAATAGCACAGCCATGATGCGCCCGTTGCAAGACCTGAAAGAATCAGAAACAGCCAGCTTTTTTTGCTGATTTCCGTGATTCCGCTCTGGCTGTTTGTAACAAAAACCATCAGCCATGACATTACAAGAACAACAACCGTTCTTATTGCTGTTGCAAGATTTGAATTGACGTTTTCAACGCCGACCTTTGCAAGAACGCTTGTCAGCGCCGCAAAAACGGATGAAAGAACCGCAAAGAGCCACCACATAGCTTTTCACCTCGGTTAAAGGCTTTTATAAATCAGCGTTCCGCGCTTTTTGAGCCATTTCAGACAGGCGGCGCAAAGAACGGTGATAACCGCCGAAAAAACGATAAAGAACCACAACGCATTAAGCTGCATGAACAAAAGATAGTATATCACACCGAACACAGCCGGAAGAATCCAGCCGGAAAAAAGCGTAATAAGAACGCTGAAGCTCTGCTTAACGGCGGCGGTCTCACTTGTCCAGTTGAGGTTCGGAATTTTAAGGTTCAAAGCAAGGCCGAACGCAGCAACAAGTGCCGTGAACAAAAGCGGCGTTATCACAATAAAAGCCGTCATTGCAAAGCCCGGACGCAAAACAACGCACAGACATGACGAGCAAAACAGCGCCGGTATTCCCGTCAGGAGAATGTGAAGATAAAGCTTTGCCCTCAACGCCTGCCACGCGGAAACCGGAAGCGACCGGGAAAGCCAAACCGTTTTTCCCTCAAGCGAAACGGACGCGGCGGTGATGTCATTCATCGCCGCCACCGCGCAAAGAACAAGAACCGCAAGAACCGCAAGCAAATCAATGCCGAAGCCCATTTCATGAACGAACAGGTTCACAAGATATGAGCCTTTGATGAGAACCGCAACACCGGCGCCAAGAAGAAAAACAACGCCAAGTCCGCAGTTGAGCATATATGTTGGGCTTGAAAGGAAACGCGAAAGCTCCTTTGAAAAAAGAGCGGCGTCTGCGCTTTTAAGCTTTGTGCGCTTTTCGCGGTACTTTTTGCGCGCAGTCTTTGCGCTTGAGGTTGCAATCTTAAGGAAGCTTCTTTCCATAAGGATATATGTTGCAAAAAGAATGACCGCGGAAAAAAGGACAGTAACGGCAAGCGAAAAAAGATCTCCCTCGCCCGTTTTTCCAAAGATATACAGCGGATACGCCGCACCCTTCACCTTTTCGCCAATCGTTTGAACATTTTGAATAACGGACTGAAGAAGCCGGAATGCGTTTGAATATGCATAATAATAAAGCGCAAGAAAAACAAGGGAGAAAACGGTTGTGATTGCGCTCTTGTTTTTAAGCTTCAGGCTGATTTTTGCAACAAGCAAACCAAGCGCACAGGAAAGAACAAAAACAATCACCGTGACGGCCAACACAAGCACAAGCGAGCCGAAAAGAACCTTCAAAGAAAAGCCGTTAACAACAAGGTTTACAATAACGGCGGGAAGAATGACAATAACGCTATACATCGTTCCCATGAGATAAACCCCAAGCAAACGGGAAACAAGCAAATCCCTGACCGGTATCGGCATTGAAAGAAGAAGGTCATTATCCTTAGCCTGATAAAGGCTTGAATATGTGTTAAAAACCGAGCCGAAAACACCCATCATTATTGAAACGAGGGAGATGAGCGCAAAATAAAGCCATGAAAAGCCGGCTGTGGTGAGCGGCTCGCAAAGCATCAGCGAAAAATATGTGAACATTCCGCCGAGCAGACCCACCACCAAAACAACAAATGAAGCAATGAACGCTATCGCGCTGCCCTTTGAGCGCATCTTTCCTTTTTTTGCGTCATAGAAAAAGCTCTGATTGAGCTGAAAAAGCTGTTTTTTGAGAAGGACTTTCAGCATTTACTCTTCCTCCAATTCAAGGAAAACTTCCTCAAGGCTGTCATCGCCGCGAACCTCTTCCATTGTTCCGGAGCGGATGAGCTTTCCGTTTTTGATGATTGCAACCTTGTCACAAAGCTTTTGCGCAACCTCAAGAACGTGGGTTGAGAAAAAGATTGCGTTGCCCTTATCGCAGAATTCACGCATCATTTCTTTGAGAATGTGCGCCGCCTTGGGGTCAAGGCCAACGAACGGTTCGTCCATGATGATAAGCTGCGGCTCATGCAGCCACGCGGAGATGACCGCAAGCTTTTGCTTCATTCCGTGGGAATAGGCGCTGATGGGTTCGGCAAGATCCTGCGTCAGCTCAAAAAGGTCGGCGTATTTTTTGATGCGCTCCTGCCTCTCCTTTTCGCCAACGGCAAAAATGTCCGCAATGAAGTTGAGATACTTGATGCCGGTCATGAACTCATAGATGTCCGGGTTGTCGGGAATGTATGCAATTTTCTTTTTGCAGGCAATGGGGTCGTCCTTAACGGAGACGCCGTCAATTTTGATTTCCCCCTCATCAAATTGAAGGATACCGGCAACGGCCTTGAGGGTTGTTGTTTTTCCGGCGCCGTTGTGGCCGATGAAGCCGTAAATTTCACCCGGAGCGATGGAAAGCGAGAGCGAATCAACCGCTTTTTTGTCTCCGTATGTTTTTGTAAGGTTTTTGATTTCAAGCATGGTTTTTTCCTCCATGAAAATTCTGTTGTTTATATTTTTTTATCTAAAAGCAATGTTCATCTCGTCTTGATGAAGCTAATAATCTTGTTCTTCATTGAAATTTTCCCAACCTGAAAGCCAAAGGCGGAAAGTTCCTTTTTGAAGCTCAGAAGGCTGTGGTCAACCGGAAAGCCGAGGAGTTTTTCAATTTCTTCAAAAGAGAGCGTCAGCTCCTCTTTATCCGTTCTTTCAATATATACCCAAAGCTTTTGATATTTGCTCATTCAAAAATTTCTCCACCGCTTTGTTAAATTCCTTCGGTTTTCATTTTTTAAGAGTCTCTTTTCCTGAGTCTTTAACAACCTTGGTTTTGCCCTCCCGGCAGCATATGCTTTTGAAGCCGGTGTGCTTAAGGCCGAGGAGAGAGTCCATCTCCTTGGCAGCGGATTCAAAGCTGTCCTTCATGTGGTGAACAATTATGTAATCAGCTTCCTTGATTTTTCCGCTTGCTGCCTTGCAGAACGCCCTCATCGGCGCACAGAGTGAAAAGACCCAAATCGGTGAGCAAATTGTCACATGGTCATAGCCGGACAGATTGACTTTGATTTTTTCAATCGGCATCTCCCATCTGCGCATACCGAACCTTCCGCACCACCAAAAGCCGAGGGTGCCCTCTGTCCGTTCGGTTGATTTCACCTCATAAATTTCCGCGCCGGTTCTCTCCGCTTCTTCAAGTGCGGCCTTTCTGACGTATCCCATGCGCGAAAAAAAGACAACAAGCCTTTTTTTGTTTGTTCCAATGTTTTTGTAATCACTTTCGTCCACCTTGAAGCTTTCCTGCTTTAAAAATACCCACGCGGCATAGCCCGTGACGGCCTGAAAGAAGCCAATGATGAAGAATGCCGTTGACATAAAGTTCGCCGGAAACATATAAAACTGAATGCAGATCCAAAGCATGAGTGTTACGCCAAACACGCCGCCAAGAACAACGCCGCTTTTTTTCTTCAGCAAAAGAAGAACCGCCGCGGTGAGATTGCTGATGCCGTTAACGATAAGCAGCGCTATGCCCGGAAAAAGGAAGCTTTGAAAAAGCACGTCTGCAAACGGGAGCTTTTGAAAATAGGGAAGCATTGCGTCCATTCCCATTGCCTTTCCCGTTGTGTCAAGGAGCATTCCGGCCGCTCCGGCAACAGCCCCGATGCCGACAAACAGCGTCCAGAAAACGAGCAGACGTCTTGCCGTTTTGAATCTTGATTTCATTATCGAGGTCACTCAGCTTTCCTTTTTAGACAGTATGTTGAACAGTATGTACACAAGGACAAGAACGGCTGTGCTGCCGCCGAGAACGGCAAACATTGCACCCTCGCTCACGCTTTTTTCAAAGAAATATAAATTGCAGTCAAACGCGTCACGAATTGTTTTTATTGCCTCAGGAGGGAAGCCTGCGTTCTCCATTGCAGAAAACGCTCCGCGCATTGCATGGTTTCTGATGAGACTTGTTGCGTAGGTTCCCGGAAGAAACGAGAGTATCCTTTGAAGCGCCGGAGAAAAGCTGCTTATCGGCATATATGCGCCGCAAACAAAGCCATAGCCTGCGCTGACGATTGTTCCGACAGCCGAGCTTTGGCCGTTGGTGGAAAGGAAAAAATTCACGCAGGATGACAGCGCAACGCCGAAAAGCGTCAGCAGAAAAACGTCAAGCGCAAGCATCATAACATCCGTTCCGGAAAGATACCAGCCCTTTTTGAGCTGATACAAAAGACAGACGCCAAGCGCCGTGAAGGTGATTATCAGAGTTGAAAGCGAGCTTGAAGAAAAATATGCTGCCGCAAGTGTTGACCGCCTGACCGGAGAGACACGGAAATCACGCCGCGCGCCGTTGACCTTGTCCTGAACCATGAGCAAATTTGAGCAAAACGCAACCGTGACGCAGCTCACCGCAAGAAGCGAGGAAACAAGCTGGGAAGCAACCGCGCCTTCAAGAACCTTTGAGTCAAGCTTCAAAATCTCAGGTATCGCCGAGGAAAAGCTGT
Source organism: Ruminococcaceae bacterium UBA6416 (assembly GCA_002438505.1). Lineage (GTDB taxonomy): Bacteria > Bacillota > Clostridia > Oscillospirales > Acutalibacteraceae > UBA6857. The sequence continues at coordinate 36,731 of DJPI01000073.1, forward strand.
CCCGATAAACATTCGCAAGAAATGTTGCGTAAAGCACAAGCAGAATGAGCGGCGTGATGAGCGAGGTGAAAAACATCCCCTTATCCTTAAAAAAGAGCTTTGTGTTGCGCTTTACAAGTGAAAAATATGTTTTCATTTTTCTTCACCTCCCGTGAGCTTCTTTCCCGTTGCGGAAAGGAAAACATCGTCCATCTTTCCCTTTGTAATTTCATAATCGATGAAAAGGCTCGGATGCTTCAAAATGAGCTTTGTTGCCTGCTCGGTGCTTTCAACCTCAACGCGGAAGCTTTCGCCAATCTTTTCATATGGCAGTGAGAGCTCTTTGACCCGGCTTTCGTCAAGAGAATAGAACGTGATGAAGTCACCGGCAAACCTGTTTTTGAGCTCGAGCGGCGTTCCCTCGGCGGAAATGCTTCCGCTGTCAACGATAACAACATAGTCGGCATCGGCGGCCTCCTCCATGTAATGCGTGGTGAGGAAAACGGTCATGTTCTCTTTCTTTTGCAAATCTCTCACCGCGCTCCAAAGGAGCTTTCTTGTTTGGGGGTCGAGGCCGGTTGTCGGTTCATCAAGAATGAGAATTTCCGGCCTGTGGAAAAGGGCGCGCGCAACGTCAATGCGCCTGCGCTGGCCGCCGGAAAGCTTTCCGACCGTTCGGCCGAGCAGCGGCTCAAAGTCCAGCGTTTTTGCAAGCTCAAGCAGGCGGTTCTTGAAGCTTTTTCCGGTTATTCCGTAGAGAGCAGCGCGGCTTTCAAGGTTATCCTTAACGCTCAGAGCCTTGTCAAGAACACTGCTTTGGAAAACAACACCAAGCTTTGAAGCTGCCGCGCTTTTTCCCTCTCCGACCTGTTCACCGCAAAGGGAAACGCTTCCACCGTCCTTTTTGAGCAAGCCGCACATGATTGAAATTGTTGTGCTTTTTCCGGCTCCGTTCACGCCGAGGAAAGCAAAAAGCTCACCCCTTTTGACGCGGAAAGAAAGGCTCCGAACGGCTTTGACATCGCCGAAGGATTTTGAGAGATTTTTAATTTCAATAATATTATCCATTTATTACAACTCCGTGAAAAGAAATCTTACAATTTTGTCACAATGGGAAACACGTGTTTCTTAACGATTCGCATTATACTTCCGGTTGAATGGTTTGTCAACTGTTTTAATAAAAATTTTAAGTTTTCAACCCGGCAGAGGGTTTTTGCTCGCTTAAACGGGCTGCTTCATTTTTTAATAAGGCTAAAAAGTGCAATAAAAATAACCGTCCCAACGCTCGGAAGTGACGGTTATTTTTTAATCACACGAGGGCAACCGTTTGCTGCGGAGCCTTTTAATATTTATATTATACACAGCCGCCGGAAATTTGTCAAGGCGGCTTTTAAATCCTGCCCTTACCTGTCAAAGAAAGCGCTGTGGACGGCGGCAACCGCCTTGTCTGCAAGCTCTTTTTCAATGAGAACGGAGATTGTTATCTCGCTTGTTGAAATCATGCTGATGTTGATTCCGGCTTCATAAAGCGCACCGAACATTTTTGAGGCCGCGCCGGAGTGTGTCTGCATTCCCGCGCCAACGATTGAAACCTTTGCAACCGAGGTGTTGCAGGTTATTGACGTGCCCGGGGCGGAGAACATTTCCTCAAGAATTTCAACGGCGGTTTTTGCATCGCCCATGCTGCAGGTGAAGGAGATATCCTTTGTTCCATCGCGGCCGATAGACTGCAAAATGACGTCAATGTTGATTTTTTTGGCGGCAAGCCTTGAAAACATTTTGAAGGCGTTACCTGGTATATTCTTCATTCCGACAACGGAAATCTGTGCAACGTCCGTGTCCTTTGTGACTCCTCTGATGAGCATTTTCTCCATTTTTACAACCTCCTTGACTATTGTTCCGCTTTCTCTGACAAGGCTTGAAAGAACCTCAAGCTCAACGCCGTATTTTTTGGCCATTTCAACCGAGCGGTTGTTGAGAACCTGGGCGCCGAGCGTTGCAAGCTCAAGCATCTCGTCATAGGTAATTTCCTGAAGCTTCATTGCGCCGGCAACCTTTCTCGGGTCGGCGGTGAAAACACCTGTAACATCGGTGAAAATCTGGCAGCGGTCTGCGTGGAGCGCCGCCGCAATCGCAACCGCCGAGGTGTCCGAACCGCCGCGGCCGAGTGTTGTCAGGTCGTCAGACTTGTTGAGACCCTGGAAACCGGCAACAACAACAATTTTTCTTTTGTCAAGCTCGGACTGAATGCGTTCGGTTTTGATGCGCTCAATCCTTGCCGCGCCGAACGTCCGGCTTGTTCTGAAGCCGGCCTGCCAGCCGAGCAGGGAAACAACCGGACAGCCGATTTTTTCAATCGCCATTGCAAGCAGCGCAATGGACATCTGTTCGCCTGCGGTGAGGAGCATATCCATCTCCCGCTTTGAAGCGTTGGGGTTGATTTCCTTTGCTTTTTCAATGAGATCGTCCGTTGTGTCTCCCTGGGCGGAAACAACAACAATAACATCATTGCCTTCTTTATATGTGTCCGTCACAATACGGGCAACATTATTAACTCTTTCGGCGTTTGCAACGGATGAACCGCCGAATTTCTGAACAATAAGTGCCATAGTATACCTCCGACAGTGGTATCAATATTTGATGCTTAATCAATAAGCCGTTACTCTGATTGAAGAAAGAACCTCCAGGCCTGAGGCGGAGAGCTTTTCTCGGAGCTTACCCTCCGGCTCCTCTTTGGTGATGAAAGCAAGCTCGTCTGCGTTTTCCTCTGTTTTTTCACAAGAGAAGAGCCTTTCCGCTGTTTCATTTGCTTTGTCCGTTTTCTTCACCCGGACAAAGAGTGAAACGGGAACGTCAAGATAGGGCTCAATCTCATTTTCCTTTTCCGCTTTCCAGCCGAAGAATTTGCGCTTATCCATATTGTCCGCGCAGTCGATGATATCGCCGACAACGGCAGACGCGGTTGCGCTTGAACCGGCTCCCTTTCCGTAAAGAAGGATGTCTCCGGTCATATCGCCCCGAACAAGACAGGCATTGAAAACATCGTTCACTCCGGCGAGCATACTCTCACGGCGAACCAGCGCGGGCGAAACGATGATGTAAATCTTTCCGTTGTCAAGCTTTTTTGCCTGAGCAATAAGCTTGATGACATAGCCGAAGCGTTCGGCGAACTCAACGTCCGCAAGTGTAATTTTTGTAATGCCCTCGGTGTGAACCTTTTCGGGATAGACATGATTGCCAAAGGCAAGAGAAGCAAGGATGCAGATTTTCCGGCAGGCGTCAAGTCCCTCAACGTCCGCCGTTGGATCCTTTTCGGCGTATCCGAGCTTTTGCGCAAGAGCAAGAGCGGACGAAAAATCAGTCCTTTCCATTATCATTTTAGTCATAATGAAGTTTGTTGTTCCGTTTAATATTCCGGCAATGGCATCAATGCGGTTCCCGGCGAGGCAGCGGCTTATCGGGCGGATGATCGGGATACCGCCGCCGACTGAGGCTTCAAAAAGGAAGTTGACCCCCATCTCCCTTGCGAGAGAAAGCAGCTCACAGCCCTTTTCGGCAACAAGCTCCTTGTTTGAGGAAACAACGTGCTTTTTCTTTTTGAGACATCTTGAAACAAAATCGAACGCCGGGTTCAGGCCGCCCATTGTTTCAACAACAACATCAATTTCATCATCGTTTTCAATATCTGTAAAGTCCTTGGTCATTAAAGGCGCAAAGGCGCTGTTTTCAAAATCCCGGATGTCAAGAATTCTTTTGACTTCAAGAGAAGCGCCGGTGTTTTCTTTGATAACGGAAGCGTTCTTTTTGATAAGCTCGGCAACGCCGGAGCCAACAACACCGAAGCCCATGATTGCAATTTTCATTTTTCATTCACCCTTTGCGTTCAAAAATTTGCCGAGCCCAAAAGCGGCTTGTCCGGCAAAACAACAGGAACATAATATCACATTTTGTCGCTCAGTGAAAGAGCTGTTAAAGATTTTCAACAATTTTGTAAAATTCATTGATTTTAATGCACGGATTAGGTTAATATAATATATATTATTTACAAACAAAGCGCCGCCTTTTTCTTCTTTGAATGTTCCGCGGCGCCGGATATAAAGAATCTACATAGGAAGAGGGTACGAAACTTATGCAAGAAGTTGAAAAAAGAAGAAGAGCGATAATCAACATAGTGTATTTTGCATTGATTGCCGCCATTGGTTTTTTGGTTGTTAGATACGCTTTGAGCGTCTGCCTCCCGTTTGCAATCGCGTTTGTTTTTGCTGCTATTCTCCAAAGGCCGAAGAATTTCCTCATCAAAAAAGCTCACTTCAAAAACGGCATAGCCGCAGGGCTGTGCGTCCTTTTGGCAATTTTCATTGTGGTTGCGCTCGTTTCGCTCGTCGGTGTCCGCGTTTTTGATGAAATCAAAGGCTTTGCCGCTTACATCTCCGCCCAGCTCAAAAACCTTGATGAGGTTGTCAACAACATTGAAACCTGGCTGATGAACCTCATTTCCTCGCTTCCGGAGTTCCTTTCAAAAACACTCAAGGAGAGCGCGTCCGACCTTTTTTCAAACATCCGTGAATACATGGCCGGAGAAAATGACACACTTTCAAGCTCCATCACCTCAAGCATTGGAAGCAAGTTCCAGTTTTCCTGGATAACAGGCCCGCTTTCCGGCGTTATTTCAACCGCAAAGCAGCTTCCGAACATTCTTCTCTCCGTCCTCATTTCAATCATTGCGTGCTGCTTCATAACTTCCGAATTTGCCGAAATCAAGGCGTTCATCGTCTGCCAGTTTCCGGAGCACAGGCGCAAGGATCTTTCAAGAGCAAAGCACATTCTGCGCTCCTCGCTCGGAAAAATGGGCAAGGCGTATCTTCTCATCATGCTTGTCACCTTCATTGAGACTTCAATCGGCCTGACGGTGCTCAAGCTTCTCGGTGTCTTTTCCTCGGCATACATCATGCTCATTGCGGCAGGCACTGCCGTTGTTGACATTCTTCCCGTTCTCGGAACGGGCACGGTGCTCATCCCCTGGGCGGCATATTCGCTCATCACCGGAAACATCGGGCTTGGCATCGGGCTTCTTGTTCTTTACGGCGTTATCACCGTTGTTCGCCAGATTGTTGAGCCGAAGCTTGTTGCCGGTCAGCTTGGCCTTTCACCCATCGTTACCATTGCGGCGCTGTATCTCGGACTGAAGGTTTTCGGCGTTTTGGGAATGTTTGTCACACCGATTCTTGTCATCATGCTCAAGCTGCTTAACGATGAGGGCATCATCAGCGTTTGGAAGTCTCCAGCCAAGGTTAAAGCTGGGCTTGGCGCCGAACCGGACGAAAAAGAAAAAGCGCCGGAAGAAAAAGAAAAAAAGCCGAAAAGATTCGGCAAAAAGAAGTAATTTTTTAAAGCTTAAAATCAATTCACACCGGGCTGCTTGTCAGGCGGCCCGGTTCTTTTTATGAAAGTCTTAATAAAGCGTCAGAACTTTCACGCTAACCGCCGATTGAATTGAGAAGCAAAATTATGCGTTCAAGCCAATCGGCGGTTGCTTTTATCCGAAGCGGTGAGGGCGCACCCGAAAAAAGAGCCGGGCGGCAGAACCGGCTTTTTTGAAGGCTTTTTTTGCCACCGATAACCTGCACCGCGAAAGCGCTTTTGAGTCCGGACAGCTGCCTCAGGGCAAGTGCAAACAGATTAAGAATGCAGTTTTCCGGCAGAAGCGGTCACTTCATTTTATGTCCGATTTTTTCTGTTGACAGCGGTGGAAAAAACGTAATATAATAAAAAGGCGCCGCACAAGACAAAAACCTGCCTTGTGCGGAAAAAATCAATATTTTTGAAAGAGGAAAATCAATATGAAAAAAACCATCGGAATTGTTTTCGCCGATGAAATGGAATACAAGCCCTTTGAAAAAGCGGCAAAAAGTCTCGGTGCAAAAACGGAAAAGCTTTTTTCCCAAAACTGCCTTTCCTTTGATTTTAAGAACCTTGAAATTATTGCTGTTGAAAGCGGAATCGGAAAAGCCAACGCCGCCTTTGCCGCAGCAAGCCTCATTTTGAACAAGGGCGCGCAGGTGATTCTCAACGCCGGACTTTCCGGAGCAATAAGCCGCCTTTGCCGCGGAGACATTGTTGCCGGAGAAAGCTTCACCGAATGTGACTTTGACCTGACGGCAATCGGATATGACCTTGGCGCAAAGCCGGACGGAGATGCTTCCGTTCATACGGCGGACGAAGAGCTGCTCAAAAAGCTGCTCTCGCTCGGAGACATCAAAAGCGCAAGGTTCGGAACGGGAGACATTTTCCTTTCTGACAGCGGAAAGAAAAAGCTTTTTAAGGAAAAGTTCAAAATCGGTGCGTTTGACATGGAGACGGCGGCGATTGCCTGCGTCTGCGATAAATGCGCGGTGCCCTTCCTCTCCGTCAGAAAAATCAGCGATGACGCGGACGATTCCTCAGGCGAGGATTACAGAGACATGAACAACCGGGCGGAAAGCTGTCTGACGGACATCCTTTTCAGGCTTTTTGAATTGCTTTGATGAAAAACAGCCGCCTACTGGCCATGAATGTGCGCTCTTTGTGCGCTTTGGGCATTAAACAACGGCAACAATTTATCAAATTTAATCTGTTTTTTCAAAAAAACGGTTGCAAAATGAAATTTTCATTGCTATAATAAAGTTAACAAACTGTTCAAAGTTAGACAAGTGCCGAATATTTTTTCGGAGTTTTTGTTTTTACCTTGTTCGGCGCTTAATTAAGAGAGGAATGATACCAATGAAAAAATCACTTTGCGCTTTCCTTTGCGTTCTTGTTCTCCTCGGTTCGGTCACGGTTATCGGCTTTGCTGAAAACACCGGTTCGACCCATCCGAGCGGCTGTGACTGTTCCTCCTGCGTTCCTTCAAAGAATCCTGAGGACTTTTCCTATGTTGAGCCGACTGCGGACACCACGCTTGAAAGCAAGGGTCCCATTGAGGACATTATCTCAAGGGTTGCCGGAGATGACCTTGTTGACGTTGGAAAAAACAATGATATCAACAAAATCATGGCCTTCGGCGAAAAAATCACCGCGCAGATCCGTGACTTCTTTGCAAGACTTGCGGAAGGCGCCGCAAGACTTTCAGACAGACTGAGAGCATTGCTCAAGATCCGCTGAGGCGTGAGCCGCCTGCAAAGCAATGAGCTTTTGCGCTGAAAAAAGAGCGCAAGTAAAATCAACCATCTATCAAAAAGCTGCCCTGGAACAACGCCACGGCAGCTTTTATGTTATTATTCAAATCAGAAGCGCAGGCTCTTGTCCTCGCCGATACCGCTCATTCCGTCAAGGATATACTTGTTTCCGTCAGGGTCGCAGACATAGCCGGAAAGAGTTCCGAACGTAACGTGATAGTTGATGTCAATAACTCCGCCGGGGACGCGCATAATGAAGCGGTCGCCGATATCGAACGTAATGTCCACCATTCCGTAAACGTCACGGATGTGCCATTTGTTATATTCCGGGTGTTCAAAGCGAACCGGTGTGAGGAGCGTTGTTTTTCCTTCAAACCAAATAAGGTTTTCGTTGTAATCGTTCTGGTTGGTGGATTGGTTCCTTGTGAGGTTGAAGCCGAAGAACTTCCTCTCGCCGCCAATTTCCATCTTGCCCATTGTTGTTACCCAGTCATAGTGGGCAACATAGGGGTAGTAACCTCTGTGGTCGTCGACGATTGCGGTGCTTTCCTCGTCCGTTTCATATCTGACGCCGTTGAACTCAACCCAGCCGGTGAGCTTGAAAAGGTCCTTCTGGGAATAGAGCGGACGGTTTGCGCCGAACGGGATTGAAACAATGCTCGGAAGAGAGACGCGGTTGAGCTCAACATCATAGCTGACGGAATTTCCGCCTTTTTCGTCTTTTGCGTGGCCGGTAACAAGCGCCTGTCCTTTTTCAAAATGGTTAACGCATTTGAGAACAACATTCTTTCCGCGAGACTCGGTGGTGTCTCCGTTCAGGAGTGTTTTTGAAATTACGGCACAGCTTTTCGGGAACATATCCTGGAACTTGGTGACCTTTTTTGTCTTTTTGTCATAGACGAGGGTCAACCCGGTTCCGAAAATTCCCATGTCGCAAACCGCAGTAAGAACAATAATGTCCTTGAGGTTCAGCTCAATGGCCTCCCAGAGGGTGAGCTTCATTTTGTTCAGCGCATTCGGAAACTTTGAGGGCTTGTTAACCTTGAGGAAGTCCATGCGCGGAAATTCCTTTTCAAATGTTCCAAAATAAGCGTTTCCGTTTGCGTCAACAACATTGTCCGGGGTGGGAACGGCCTTCCTTTTTTCGGAAAGTACGTCATAGAATGTCATATGTATTTCCTCCTTGCAGCCTTCATGAAAGAGGCTGTTAAATCTTTCCTTGCTATTATATACTTTTTGAGCAGCACCTGTCAACATTAAAGACCGGCGCCTGCCGCTTTTGCAGCCTCCTCCCGCTCGCGTTTTGAAAAAACGCAGCCGCAGTAATCCTGCCTGTAAAGGCCATAGACTTTTGAAAGCTCAACGGAACGGAGATAACCGTTCTTCTTTTTGAAATCGGACGGAAGGTGGCGAACGCCGAATTTTTCCCCGGCCTTTTCGCCAATCTCGTTGAGCTTCTGCGCGTTTTTGAGCGGGCTTATTGTGAGCGTGGTTGTGAAAAAATCAAAGCCGTTCTCCTTTGCGTATTCCGCAGTCTTTTCAAGCCTCAGTCTGAAGCAGGCAAAGCAGCGCTCACCGCCCTCTTTTACGCCTTCAAGACCCTTGACTGCAGAATAAAACTCCGCCGGTTCTCCCTTAATTTCCGCAAGCGAGACGGGATGCTTCACCGGGAGAGAGGCAACAAGCCTCCTTTGTTCAAAAACTCTGCGGTCATACTCCTCGGGCGGATAAAGATTCGGGTTATAGTAAAGCACGGTGATTTTGAAATATTGCGAGAGATATTCAAGGCAGTAGCTGCTGCACGGTGCGCAGCAGGAATGGAGCAGCAGCGAGGGGACAACGCTGTTCTTTCGGTTTTCTTCAATTATCTTTTCAAGTTCAAGCTGAAAATTACGCTTTTTGTTCACCGAGCATCGCCTCCAGAATTTCCGCCGCATCAAAAACAAGGTCGGCGCAAGGGCGCTTTTTGTAATACTCAGCGGTGCGTTCAGCCGGAGCTGCGCCCTCCTTTTTCTTTTCGTCAAGACCGAGAAGCTCGCGGCAAACTATAAAGCGGTTGCGTTTTTTGAATTCATCGGAAAATTCACGCACTTTTTCATAGGCGCGCTTTTTGTCCTTTCCGTCCTCTCCGCCAAAAACAAAGCCGAGCACCATTGCCGCGCCGGAGACGGCTCCGCAGACCTCACGCTGTCTTCCGACTCCGCCGCCAAGTCCGGCGGAAAGTCTTGCTGCCGTTTGCTGTGAAAGGCCGAGCACATCGGCAAATGCAGCAACGACCGATTGGGAGCAGTTGAGACCCGTTTTGAAAAGCTCCTTTGCTTTTTCTGATTTTTTCAACATTGTCACCTCAGCGTGTTAAAAACTTTGAGTAAGTGCGATTAAATTGAGAGTGCAAAAGCACCATCGAATTTTTTTGCTCAGTCGGTGTTTTCTTGATTTTCAAGATATTCAACAAGTGCCTTTGCGCTGTTTTCCGGAAGGTCGAGCGTATTTTCCGGAAAACGCATATTTTCAAGGTAATGCGCGTCCGAATTGCGCAAAAGCAGTTTGTGCTTCGTCACCGGATATTTTTCAAAGAAAACGGCTTCATCCGCATCCGGTGTCAGTTCAAAGCAGGAGACGCAAAGCTCCTCGGGAAACGCACCGAGGGCGGAAATAATGCTGTATGACGAGCGGTCAATATGCGCCGGAAAGCACACACCGCCGAACTTTTTAACAGCCCCGGGAACGGCGTCAACGCTCAAAAAGCTTGCCGCCGTGAGCAGCAGCTCCTCGCTTTCAAGAACGGTATCCTCGCTGTCCATAACAAACTGTTCGCCGAAAATATGCGGTCGGTTTTTAATTTCCGGGATGTTTTCGCGGACAAAAGAACCAAAGCTTTCCGCGCCTTCAACGGTTTTGAAAAGGCAGACAACGTGGATTTCCTCGCTTGTGCAAAGTTCCATCCCGGGAACAACGGTTAAGCCAGCCTTTTTTCCGGCTTCAACGGCAGCGCGGCAGTTTTTTGTGCTGTTGTGATCGGTGAGAGCAATGATATCAAAGCCCAGAACCTTCGCCATATTCACAAGGTTATACGGGGTCATCTCGTTATCGCCGCACGGCGACAGGCACGAGTGAAGATGAAGATCGTAAAACAGTTTCATAATGACCTCAGAAGAATTCTCCGTCATGATAATATAGGAAAAGTTTTTCTTTAACATGATAGCACAGACGAATAAAAGAGTCAAATTGGATTTTGGATTTTAGATGTTGGATGTTGGATTTTTCAAAGTGGGAAATAATGTGCATTATGGTCAGCTCGGAGTGTCAATGACCTTGCCTTTTGCAGAACATAAAAAATTCCGCAAAATCTAGCATCCAGCGTCTAG
>DJPI01000063.1 GCA_002438505.1 Ruminococcaceae bacterium UBA6416
TTTTGCAGAACATAAAAAATTTCCGCAACATCCAACCTCTAAAATCCAACTTGCAACTTTCCCCACGGCTTTCAAAAATTTTTGCTTGCAAAATATCCGCAAAGCCTTTGACAAGCTGTTGTTTTCCGTCTACAATTAATTATAGAACATTTGTTCGGTGTGTATCGAACGGAATTTGAAAAGTTCTGATGAGAAAATGAATTATGAAATGAATCGGTGAAACTGTCAGCTTATGTCTGAGGATGTTTGTGATGGTTGCTCGCCGGACTTTATTAAGAGGATCATTGAGCGATGTGTTAGACGTTCAGAGGAATTTCTAATGTGTTAGGCATATTGACCTCATCAAGCATTCAAGAAAGCATGAGTGCGCAATATTATCAAAGAATGCCGACTGACCTGTGGTGAAACTTCGGTCAATGCTTTTTCGGTATTCTTAAAAGAAGAATCTTCATTTCTCAAAACCGTTCGGAAAACGCCACAAACAATACAATACAAAACAAAACAAGACAAAACAAAAAGAAACCAAACAATACCACTCCCTCAATTCCTGCGGAATTTCGGGGAGGTCTGGGGCGCTGTTGATTTTGAATTTAAAATTGCTCATCATCTGGTATTTGCCGAACAGCTTCCAAGCTCTTCCAATAATGCGACAGAAATGTTAACATTGTTGCTCAATTAACAAATCTTTAAAAATTCCGGTTCTTTTGGTCGGATATTGTTGACTAAGCGAGTAAAAATGTTGTATCATGGCATTATGAGCAAAGCAAAAAGGCGCAAATCACCGCCAATGTCACGCTCACTGCCGGAACGGAGAATTTTTCCGGCGCAAATATTTTTTTCAGGAGGCAATGCATATGAACAAAACATTGCAAAGAGTGCTCAGTCTTGTCCTTTGCGTCCTTATGGCGCTTTCGGGAGCAACTGTTGCATTCGCAGCTGACTCAGAGGAAGCCGTATCCTCCCTCGGTGCGCAATACTTCCTTTCAACAACTAACGCGGAAAACTCAAAGTTCGTTCTTGACGCAGCGGACAAGGAACTTGCAAAACAGAATCTTAACGCAAAAATTGATGAAAATCTTGACAAGGAAATATCCCTTGGAAGCCAGAACAGTATCCTCAAAATCAACCCCAAAAAGACGCTGAACCGCATTGGCCTTGTCATTGACCTCAACAGCGTTAACGGAATTTGCAAAACGCTTGATTCCCTCAAAACAAAGGTTCTTGACGTTAAGGATAACGCCGTTTTCAATTTCACGTTCGGCGCCGCCGCAAAAGCCATTCTCGGCGATGTTTACAACTTCTCGCTCAAAACGTGGAAAACCGGAATGAGCCGGACAAAGAATGACACGGAAATCATCAACTGCCTTGTTTCAATACTCGGCGAAAACGCAAAGCTTTTTTCAAAGGTTGTTGACAAGTCCTTTGACCTCGGCGCCTTCAAATACGCTTTCAGCCTTGATGATCTTCTCGGTGAGGACGGAGTCTCCGGCTTTGTTAAAGGCTGGCTCGTCAGCAAAATTTATGATGACAAGGACTCCGCAGAGTACAAAGCGGCTTATGCAAAGGCAAAAACAGACTTTGACTCCTTTGTTTTTGAAGACTTGATTCCCCTTCTTCTCAAGGACAAGCTCCCCGGCTTCAACCTCAGCAAGAGCATGAACATTGACCGCCTTTTCTCCGTTCTTCTTGAGTGTGGCTGGAAGGATTACTTTGTTGAGGACATCAAAAGCATCAAAATTAACAAAGAGGGCGCCGCGCTTGAAAAGCTCTCTGAAATCATGGAGTTTGACGGAGAGAACATTGACACAAACAACCTTCCGCTTGACTCCTCAAAGGGTCTCAAAGCCCAGCTCAACAACATCCACGGCTATGTTATCTGTCAGTTCTTCCCCCATTTTGACGGCTGGGTAAAGGGCAGTGACATCAAGCTGCTCGGAAAGAACTATTCAAGCTTTTTGAAATATGCCTCAAAGCACTTTTTCAAAAACGAGAACGCAAAGCCGGTTGATATCCTCAAGTATATTCTTTCAAGCATTGCCGAGGCGAACCCGGATTCCTCCGTTGCCGGATACTCCACAGCGGTTTCAGGCTCAAAGAGCCTCAAGGACGCAGTCAAAGCCCTGCTCATCTTCGGCGCAAAGGAAAACGGAATCCCCGTTAACGAAAAGGCCGCCGGATATGAAAACGTCCTCGGCGACTATCTTGCATATTACGCAAACAAATTCACCGACCTCGGTTATAACGCCGGAAGCGGAAAAAGCGTTTGGACCGTTTTCAATGACATTCTCAACATCTATCTCATTGACAAGGGCTTTGCAAAGGCGTTCAACCTGAATGTTAAAAAGACGGACTCACTCTTTGTTAAGCTTGACAAAATTATTGCAACAACAAAAATCTGGAGCATGACTGGAACAAAAAGGCAGTATAAGAGCGAGGAATTCATCAAGGGCTTCCTTGACTCGCTTTTGAGCTTTGACATTGAAAAAGCGCTTGACCTCACCGTTGTCCGCTTTTCGGACGACTTTGGCTCGCTCAACCTTTCCGTTCTTCTTTATAACATTGCGTATAGCTTCCTTTCAAACTGGTTCGGAACTCCCGTGATTGTTGCCTGCAACACAAAGGCCCCGTTCCAGACCGGTTTTGAAAACAAGTCGCTCAAGGTTCCCGTTGAAAAAATGTTCACAAAGCTCAATGAGAAAAAGGCCGCCATCCTTCCTCCGTTCCTTTTTGCCGGAGCGCTTGCGCTTGAGCTTTTCGGAAAGGAAAAAACGCCCGTTACCGTCTCCGGTTCCGCCGTCTCCAATCAGATATACACCGGAAAGGAAATTGTTCCCTCCTGCGTTTATGTCACGGTCAACGGCAAAAAGATTAAGGTTCCGTCATATCACTTCAAGGCCGACCTTGTGAACAACACCAAACTCGGCACCGCAAGCGGAACCGTCACTCTTGACGGCGCGGTCAAAAACGCTTCCGTTGGCGTTCGTTTTAACATTGTCCTCGGAAAGGTTTCCGGCCTCAAGGCTTCCGCCGCGGGAACAACCGCTCTGAATCTCTCCTGGAACAAAGTTACCGGCGCAAAGGCCTATGTTGTTGAATACACCGTCAAGGGAAGGAAGGTTTCAAAAACCGTTTTCTCAACCTCCCTTGCCGTCACCGGACTTTCCGCAGGAACGGCATACACATTCAGCGTTAAAGCCGTTTCAGGGTCATTCAGCGGCGCGGCTGCAACAATTTCCGCTTCAACAAAACCGGCAAAGGTCACCGGACTCAAGCTCAAAGGAAGGACTTCAAATTCAGTCACCCTCACTTGGAACAGGGTTGCCGGAGCAAAGAAATATGAGGTTCAGCTTTTAAGAAACGGAAAATGGGTCACCGTTGCCTCGGTTTCAAAGAACTCGGCCGTAATCGGCAAGAAGTATATCAAAGCAAACTCCGCCTATTCATTCCGCGTCAGAGCCGTCGGCGCCGGCGGATACGGCGAATATTCAGCCGTTCTCAAGGTACTTTCCGGCCTTGCAAAGGTGACAAAGCTCAAGGCGGCAAAAAAGACCTCCTCCTCCGTCACTCTCAAATGGAACAAGGTTTCCGGCGCAAAGAGATATGAGGTCTGGATGTCAAACGGCAAGAAGTGGGTCAAGGTTTCGGCCGTTAAAAAGAACACCGCCACCGTCAAAAAAGGACTCAAAAAGAACACGAATTACAAGTTCAAGGTCAGAGCATACAAGACCGTTTCAAAGGTCAATATTTACGGCGATTATTCCTCGGTTTTGAAGGTAAGAACCGGAAAGTAAAAGACATCAAAAAGGGCTGCAATGAGGCAAAAAGCTTCATTGCAGCCTTGGTTTTATTGTTTCAAAACCCTTAATTAAGCAGCATTCCCTGATATTCTTCATAAGCGGCGGTATTTTTGACAACTCCGGCGGCAGAGCAAAAGATTCTTCCGAACCAATCCTTAGTTTCGCCTCCGAGGTTGTATGTGCCCTCGGCAAAGGAAGAAACCGTCAGCTTTGTTCCGTCATCAAAGGAAACGGTGTATGTTACGGGAGTGCCGAAAAGAACGGAGTCCGCCGGAACAGAAAAGCATTTTTTGTTTTGCCTGCGGACATCGAAAAGGTTGAACCTGCGGACAAATTCATCCGTTTCAACCTCGGTTAAATTGCGCGATTGCGAATTACCTTCAAAGTAAATTCCGGAAATGCGGCTTCTTTCAAGGGAAAGCGGAGTTTCACCGCCGGAGAAACACCAAACGGCTGCTGACGCCGCCGCAAGGCACAGCACCACGGCCGCAATGATTACAATACGCGCGGATTTCTTCGTTTTTGGTCGTTTCATGGTGAACTTCCTCCTTAATAAGTAAAGTATATTGAACCATTCCATTTATACCGCGTTCCGGCCGGAGTGGTATAATAATAGCTTGAACCATACGATTGATACTCTGACATCTTAAAAGAAGTATAATTCGGATCCATAATTCGTATGGTAAACGAACCGTCAGTCCAATCCAAGTACCCACAGTTTGCTACAGCATGCCCTATACTACCACTTTTAAGCATCATGCATATGGGATCTTCATTGTTAATTGCTGTGCGTATTTGCGCTCTAGTTCTAGCAGAGCTTGAGCTATTGACTATATATGACGCCGGAAGATAGCCGTCTAAGGTTGTGCGAGTGAATGATTGAGTTGCACCGGTATAATTCGAGTTCCTGTATTTGCTCGCATGTGAAGTGTTTTCAACAACATCAACAGCCGTAATTCGACCATGCCGGTTTGGCATTTCCCATCTGAGTACAGATGCTATTGTTGCCGCCCAACAGATCTTAAAGTTCCCTTGTAAAACGACTTGATATGAATCAAGGTAATCTCCCGCAGCCGTACCATGATTATTTGCAGCTGTTGGCCGTATGGCAGGTTATCCATTAAAATCTAACGTAAAATTCGCGCTTGAAGTTTCTTCAATATATGAAATTTTCTCGATGTTTCCGTCAAACTTAGCCATAATATTTTCGCCCACAGTAAGCACTGTCTCAGGAGCCGCTTTTCCCTTTGTTTCAAGCGACTTACGCGCTTCATTGGCTTCAACGGAATAGAAGCTTTGAGCTTCCTGAACAGATATTGTATTGCTGAAAAGTTCGTGCTGACTTATTGTTGTTTCCGCTGTGGAGAGTAGCTCAAAAGCCGATCCTGACTTGTTCGATCTTCTTTCTTGCATTGCAACTGAAAACGTAGGTGTTGATGGATATTGCTGTAATGGTATTATATCGTCTTCCTTAGTAACAACAAAAGCCCCTTGATTTTCTGATAGTAAAACAAAATCTTCCCCCGGATTTTTTGCAATAGCCTCACCTAACTCGATCGCATTTCCATATGTTGAATATATTTGACCGTCATATTTACCAATCAAAATAGTTGCGATGATCATTCCATTGTAAACAACCGGGAATACAACCTTGTTGCCAACTGCCTGTGCTACTCCGTTATCTAAAAGCCCAACATAATTTATTGGTGCACCCAAATATGCTTTACGAAGTTGTTCGGGGGTATAATTCCATCCCCACCAATCTGCTGGCAACTCAACTAACGCATATAATGCACGCGGAACGGTTGTTTGAATAGCAAGGTTTAGATCTACATCCGTTAAAGTGTCTGCACAATCTACATATCTAGTAGTTGTCAACGAACTTGCATTGGTGGGAACAAGTATTGAGCATGTTATAGTAAGCACGCAAACGAGTATTGCAATAAGTCTTTTGCCATAAATTTTAAATGTGGATGGTTTTTGACTAGTACTGGTTATTTTTTTTAACATTGTTACACCGCCATTCTTAAATGTAGTATTTAGATATATATATTCTGTAATGAGGATACCATATATATCCATTAATGTCAATATTTTTTCTGCAAAATTTCAAAAATTTTTATATAATTTTTTTCAAAATATTTTTCTAAATATTTTTATACATCTTATCGTGTCTTGGCACATATAAATGATAGATTAATAATTTTATAAACACTTTCAATATTTAAGGTTAATGTATAGCTGCATATAGATGTATGTTAAACTTTCCACGTTTTTTTATTAATCATACATTGCTTGTATAAAAATAGCGCAGCAGCCTGTTAAACTACTGCGCTATTAATGTCATATAAACAGCGGCTGAATCTGCTGTTCCTCAAGGGCGGCCTCTGCCGCTTCTTTTGTTTTTTCAAAGTCACAGACAAGGGAAAACGGCTTGCCTGTTGCGTCATCCTGGCGCATTGGAATCATGTAAATGTGCTTTCTTGCCATAAGCAGTCCGATATTCTTTGCCGCGGCGGCGAGCGAATCGTTGGAGGAAACGCCCAAAAGTATCGGTCTGCCGTTCCTCAGGTGAGATTTTGCCGCGAGGGTAACGGGTGTATCGGCAATCGAGTTTGCAAGCTTTGAAAGTGTGTTTCCCGTGCAGGGAGAAATTATCAGCAGGTCAAGAAGCTTTTTCGGGCCTATCGGTTCGGCTGAGGCGATGTCCGCAATAATCTCATGCTGGCAGATTTTTTCAATCCGTGCGCAAAAGTCCGCCGCTTTTCCGAATCTGGTATCCGTTGAAAAGGCGTTGAAGGACATTATCGGAATCAGGCTGATGTCCTCTCTGCTGAGCTTTTCAAGCACGGAAACGGACTTTTCAAAGGTACAAAACGAGCCCGTGAGCGCATATCCGATTGTCGGTTTACTCAATGGTTTCACCCCGCTTTTCAAGGTATTCTTCAATTTCCTCTTTGATTTTTTCCGCGCAGGAGTCGGGGCAAAATCTTCCCGGAAGTCCGCCGCCGAAAACAAAGCTTGCCTTTGCGTTTTCAAAAAAGTCCTCCTGAGTTCCGAACGGGCTGCTTGCAAGCTCAAAATAAACGGCGCCCTCCTTCATGCGGTGAACATCGCTCCTTGAAAAAAGCCGCGCCGGAACGGTGTTGAAAACAAAGTCAAAAAGCCTGACTGCGGCCGGAACGGAAGAAACATCAAGCGTTTTGAAGCCCAGGGCGGCGCATTCGGTTCTGCTCTCCCTCCGCCGCGCGGCAACATAGACGTCAAGGCCGAGCGCACGCAGGAAAAACGCCGTTGGCCTTGCAACTTTTCCAAAGCCGGTGATAAGCGCTTTTTTTGAAACAACATACTGCTTTGTGTTTTCAAGAAGCAGCCTCACTGCACCCTGCGCCGTCAGATGTGCGTTAAAAAGGGCAAAGTCCTTTTCGCCAAGCAGGTCAAAAAGGGTTGCTCCGTTTTCCTGAGCGGCGGCGCAAAAGCCGTCCGGAAAGCCTCCGCCGATTAAAAGAGTTGTGTTTTTGGCTGCGGCGGCGATTGCGTCCAAGGAAAGCGAAAGAGCCTTTCCCTCGCTGAAAACGTGCTTTTTGTTTTTTGAACACGGAACAGGAAGAATAATGGTTTCATATTTTGAAATCGGTCTGAGGTTCTCAAGCCCGGCATCATCAAAGGCGGAAAAAACGCGGACATTCTCCTTTTCAAAAAGGCGGGCAAGGCTTTTTTGCCTTTCATCGCCGCCGAGAATCAATATTCCTTTCATTAAAAACTCCCCCTTGGTGCTTTGTGTTTAATACATTCTATGCGCCGGAGTTCTTATTGTTAAGGCTGCTATGTTAGATGTTGGATGTTAGATGTTGGATGTTAGATTTTGCGAAATTTTTAATGTTCTGCAAAAGGTTGGGTTTGTGCCATCTTTGCATTAAGCCTTGAGAAAGGCTGAGCTTGACCCCTTCCGCAAAAAATCCGCGAGAAAAAAATTGGCACGGCTTAACGCCTAAATAAAACATTGGGAAAGGCACATACCTTGTAGACTGCAGGAAGCGGATTTGTCCGAATGTGAGGGGGATTTTGCAGGAGTGATGAAGTAGGCGCACCGGT
>DJPI01000018.1 GCA_002438505.1 Ruminococcaceae bacterium UBA6416
ATTCTTGGGAAGTTTAGGTTCTATCATGAAGTGTTCAAACTGCGGCGCAGAATTTGAGGGAGCGTTTTGCCCCCGATGCGGAAAACAGACTGCGCCTTTTCAAAGCACAATTCAGCAACCGCAAAATTCCGGAAAAAAGAAAACCAAAAAGAAAAAGCCTGTTTACAAAAGATGGTGGTTTATTGCGGCAATAATCATTGCTGCCATTATTGCAATCAGCTCAATAAAAACAAGTGTCAAGCAAAGGCTTGACTGGTCAAAAACCGAGCTTTGCGATGTTTTGCCAAAGCCGGATTCAAAAAGAGGAGAGATAATATCCGATTCGGAAGATGAACTGAATGTTAATGTTTTCAAAGTATCCGATGAAAGCTATAAAAAATATGTTTCCGAGTGCAAGGAAAAGGGCTTCACTGTTGATTCCGAATCCTCGGGAAGCAATTTCAGTGCTTACAATCAGGACGGATATAAGCTTGAAATTCATTATTATGATAATGAAATGAAAATCTATCTTAACGCACCAATGAGCTTTTCCGCCATAAGCTGGCCGAAAAGCAAAATCGGAAAAGCCCTGCCGAAACCGAAAACATTGAAAGGCAATGTTATCAGTGAATCCGAGGATACCTTTTCCGTTTATATTACAGACACCTCAAAAGATGACTATAACGAATACATAGACACCTGCGCGGACAAGGGCTTTAATATTGATTACGGAAAAGACGCTGTATATTATCACGCCGAAAACAAACAGGGCTTCAGTCTTGAGGTAAGATATGAAGGAAATAATCTCATGAAAATATATATCTCCGCTCCGGACGATGATAAAGATATTGACGATGATGACGATTGGGACGAGGACGAGGAAAACGAGACAACCGAAAAGGAAACAAAAAAATCAACAACCGCCCCAAAAACAACTTCTCCCAAGTCAAGCAAGAGCAGCACCTCCGGTATCCGTAAAGAGTTCAAGGAGGCAATGGACAGCTATGTGGAGTTCATAGACGAATATGTTGAATTCATGAAAAGATTTGAAGAATCTGACGGTTCGGACTTGAAGCTCATTTCCGATTATGCAAAATTTACGAAAAAATGCTCTGAAATGGACGAAAAATTTGCTGAGTGGGAAGATGATGACCTCAGCACCGAGGAAATGGCATATTACATTGATGTCCAGGCAAAGGTCAGCAAAAAGCTTCTTGAAATATCGTAAGCACAAATAAGTTCAGGGGTCTGCCGCATCAGGGCAGCCCCTTTTTTCACGGGCATTTCACAAAGCCAAGAGATAAATTAAAAAGCAGCCGCGGCGCCCGGCCGCGACTGCTTTCAAGCAAAGATTCAATTTTTCGTTTTTCCAAGATATGCTTCCTTAATGGTTTCATCAGCAAGAAGCTCGGCTCCGGTGCCCTCCATTGTGATGCGGCCAGTTTCCATAACATAGGCCTTGTCTGCAATTTTGAGCGCCATGTTTGCGTTCTGCTCAATGAGCAAAACCGTGATTCCCTCGCTGTTGATCTGGCGGATGATTGAGAAAATATCCTGAACAACAAGCGGAGCAAGACCGAGCGACGGTTCGTCCATCATAATAAGCTTCGGTGCGCTCATCAGCGCCCTGCCGACCGCAAGCATCTGCTGCTCGCCGCCGGAAAGAGTTCCGGCAAGCTGCCACGAACGCTCCTTAAGACGCGGAAACAGCTCATAAACGTGCTCGGTGTCCTTTTGAATTTCTTTTTTATCTTTCCTGAGATATGCGCCGATTTTAAGGTTTTCAAGGACGGTGAGGTTCGGAAAAACACGTCTGCCCTCGGGAACAAGAGTCACGCCCTTTGAAACAATGAAGTCCGGCGTTTTTCCGCTGATTTCTGTTCCTTCAAAAGTGATTGAAGCGCTCTTCGGCTTGACAACTCCTGAAATTGTTTTGAGAACGGTGCTTTTTCCGGCTCCGTTCGCACCGATGAGAGTAACGATATCACCTTTTGGAACGTCAAAGGAAATGCCCTTAACGGCTTCAATTCCGCCGTATGAAACAACAAGGTCTTTAATCTGAAGAATATTTTCACTCATCTTCCGTCACCCCCAGGTATGCGTCAATAACACGCTGATCGTTCTGAATCTCCGCCGGAGTACCCTTTGCAATGAGCTTTCCGAAGTCGATAACATAAATGCGGTCGGAAATGTCCATAACAAGGTTCATGTGGTGCTCAATAACAAAAATTGTGAGGCCGAAATCATCGCGTATTTTTCTGATGAAAGCGGTCAGCTCATCCGTCTCCTGCGGATTCATTCCGGCCGCCGGTTCGTCAAGAAGGAGGAGCTTCGGCTTTGTTGCAAGAGCACGGGCAATTTCAAGGTGACGCTGCTTTCCGTATGGCAGCGAGGTTGCCTTTTCGTCCATAACATCGTCAAGGCCGAGAATTTTGAGGAGTTCAAGACATTCCTCCTTCATTTTTCTTTCTTCCTTGGCGTTGAGCTTGAATGTTGCAGTGAAAAGGTTGCTCTTTCTTCTCATGTGTTTTGCAATGAGAACATTTTCAAAAACCGTCATTGACTTGAACAGGCGGATGTTTTGGAACGTCCTTGCAATGCCCTTTTTGGCAATGGCGTCCGGCTTGAGCGTGACAACCGTTTTTCCGTGTTTCGGCTTTGAAAGATACTTTTCTTTGTCCTCACCGGCATAAAGCTTTTTCATCTTTCCGTGGGGATGGTTTCTTGCAATGGGCTTTCCAAGGAAGTCCACCTCGCCGTTAGTCGGCTCATAAACGCCGGTTATAACATTGAACGCCGTTGTTTTTCCGGCGCCGTTGGGACCGATGATTGAAACAATTTCACCCTCATTGATTTCAAGGGAAAGGTCATTGACGGCAACAACTCCGCCGAACTGCATTGTGATATCGCTCAGACGAAGAACATTCTTTTTTTCACTCATTTTGCTGCGGCCTCCTTTTTCTCTTCCTTTGCGGGTGTTTTCTTTTTGCGGCTGAATTTTTCAATTATTCGCGAAAGAGAGAACTCCTTGTCACCCATAATGCCCTGGCGGAAGAAGAGAACGATTATCATGATAATAACCGAGAAAATAACCTTTCTGAAGCCGCCGCGGAACAGCGATGATTCAATGCCGAGGAAGGAGCCGCTGTCAAGACCGCGCAGCCACCATTCGCTCGCCGCGATATAAAGGAACGAGGCAATGCAGCTTCCGCTGATTGAACCGATTCCGCCAACAACAACAATGAGCAAAATCTCATATGTCATTGCGGATTTGAAGGCGGTTGCCTGAATTGTGCTCTGGTGCATTGCAAGAAGCGCACCGCCGATTCCGGCAAAGAATGAGCTGATAATAAATGAAATCTGCTTGTGGGAAGCAAGGTTGATACCCATGGCTTCAGCGGCAATTTCATCGTCGCGGATGGCCTTGAGGGCGCGTCCGTAAGTTGAGTTGATAAAAAGCACAATGAACAAAATGCAAAGCACGGTTATTGCAAGCGCGATGGTGCTTGAAAACTTCGTTGAGCCGAACCACTGCGCTGCAAGCGAGTCAAAGGTCGGATAACCCCTCAGAAGGTTTGAGCCGTTGGTGAGCGGGCCGAACTTATCCCACTGAACAAAAGCACGGATAATTTCTGCAAAACCGAGCGTTGCAATCGCAAGATAATCGCTCTTGAGTCTCAGCACCGGCAGGCCGATAAGGAACGCAAAAACTCCGGCAATAACACCGGCAATAATGAGCGCAAGCGGCCAGGGAATCGGACTTTTAACAAGTCCGCCGTCAAAATACTGGTAAACGCTGTTGCGCATTTCGGCAGGGATTGTGAGGATGGCATAGGTGTATGCGCCAATGAGCATGAAGCCCGCCTGGCCGAGCGAGAAAAGGCCGGTGAAGCCGTTGAGAAGGTTCATTGAAACGGCAACAAGCGCATATACGCAGCTCTTTTTAACAACCGAGAAGAAGAGAGACGTTCTCGGCGCAACCATTTCGGCAATGATGTCAACCGCAAAAAGGAGGGCAACAATCACGAAAAGAGCAATAACATCAATTTTTTTATTCTTCTTGTTAAGCATTGCTTTCCCCTCCCTTAGACTTTGTCAATGTTCTTTTCGCCGAAAATTCCCGTGGGCTTGACGCAGAGAATAACGATGAGAAGAGCAAAGGTGAATGCATCGGAGAATGTTGTCAGTCCGGCGCCTTTGATGATGTTTTCGCAAATGCCGATGATGAACGCACCAACAACCGCTCCCGGAATTGAGCCGATTCCGCCGAAAACAGCCGCAACAAACGCCTTGAGTCCCGGCATCGCGCCGGAGGTCGGCATAACGGACGTGTAATTTGTGAAATAAAGAAACGAGCCAACGGCCGCAAGGAACGAACCGATGACAAAGGTCATTGAAATGACCTTGTTGATTTTAACGCCCATGAGCTGGCTTGTTTCAAAGTCTTTTGAAACGGCGCGCATTGCAATGCCGATTTTGGTATACTTGATGAGAAGCACCAAAACAACAATGAGAACAATCGTCAGAATCGGCGTGATAACGGTTACTCGCTTTGTTGCCGCGCCGAAAACACTGATTGTGTCAGAAATATACGGAATTTTCGGATATGTCTGCGGAAGTCCGCCGGTGACATAAAGCGCAAGGTTCTGAATAAGATATGAAACACCGATTGCGGAAATCATGACAGACATCCTCGGCGCCGCACGCAGCGGCTTATAGGCGAGCTTTTCAACAAGTACACCGAGAATTACCGTTGCAACAAGAACAATCGGGATTGCGATATAAACCGGAAGCGAGGCCGAAAGATAAACCATTATGAGACCGGCCACCATGAAGATATCACCATGAGCAAAGTTGATAAGGCGTAAAATGCCGTACACCATTGTGTATCCGATTGCAATCAGTGCATACTGACCGCCGACTGATATACCGGCAAGAATATGCGGCAAGTTCTTTTGAAAAAATCCTGCAATGTCCATTTTTTTCCTCCGTTTTCAGATTGACGGCATCCGCCGCAAGTGGAAAAATTCTCACTCTTTCAAATACAACCGAAGAGAGTCGAAAAACCAGACTTAAAGCCGAGCATAATGCTGCATCATTCGGCTCTTTTCGAATATATTTGAAGAAAATGAGCGTTGATTTAAAAATTAGGCCATATATCCAAAATCTATAAAACGGTTTGCCGAGTGAAGCCCCGGCAAACCGATACAAGCAAAAATATCAATAAATAAAATTCAGAAATATCTTAAACTTGCTTTGAATTAAACACCCTGTTCTGCAACAAAGTCCCACGCACCGGTTTCGGTGTTTGCGTTCTTAACGAATGCGGTATCTCTCTTTGCGTCACCGGTTTCATTGAATTCAATCTTTCCGGAAACGCCGTTATATGTTACTGAGGGAAGAGTCTTCATAACGTCTGCGGGTGCGGTTGAGCCGGCCTTTTTGAGCGCCTCAAGAGCAACAAAGTATGCGTCATATCCCATTGCGGTAACTGCTGCAACGGTGTCATCTCCGCCGTTGTTGGTCTTTGCCTGGCTGTCCTCATTGATCCATTTCTTGATGCCTTCATCAAATTCCTTGTTGCCGCCTTCCTGATAGAAGGTTGTAACATAAATCTTTGCATCGGTTCCCTTTGCGGCCTTGAGGATAACATTTGAATCCCATGTGTCGCTTGCAAGGAGGGGAAGTCCGGTGCCCTGAGAGGTTGACTGTTCAACAATAAGCTGAGCATATGAAATTGAGGTCGGTGAGAAGATTACCTCGCAATTTTCGTTCTTGGCATTGGTGAGGTATGAAGTGAAGTCTGAGTTTCCTTCCGGGAAGTCTTCCTTAACAACGGTTCCGCCGAGAGCTTCAAAAGCCTTGGTGAAGTAATTTGCAAGACCCTGGTCATAGTCGTTTCCGAGCTGAGCGAGGATGTATGCCTTCTTAGCCTTAAGCTCCTTGAAAGCATAGTTTGCAAGAACTGTGCCCTGGAACGGATCAAGGAAGCAGATGCGGAAGTAGTGGCTGTTGCCTTCGGTAACCTGCGGGTTGGTGCAGGTGACGCCGATTGCGGGAATTCCTGCGTTCTGGAAAACGGGTGAGCCTGCGATTGCAACGCTTGAGCCGTATGAGCCGAGAACAACGGAAACGCCGGCCGAAACAAGAGTCTGGGCAGCGGTCGGAGCCTTGTCTGTTGAAGATTCGTTATCAACGATTTCAAGCTTTACGTCATAGGTTTTTCCGCCGATTTCAACGGTGGGAGCAACATGGTTTGCATACTGCATACCAAGAATCTCCTGCTTTCCGCCTGCGCCGTTGTCACCTGACTGAGGCTCAAAAACGCCGATTTTGACAACATCGTTGCCGGTGGAGCTGTCCTTGCTTTCGCCGGAAGAAGCCGGAGCAGAGGTCTGGTCATCGGAGTTTCCGCCGCCGCAAGCAACGAGCGAGAAAACAAGAAGAGCAGCAAGTACGATAGCTAACAGTTTTTTCATGATTATTCCTCCATTCTTTTTTCGGCCGGATATTTTTGCGGCCGCTTTTCTGTTGGCTGTGCCAAAAGTCAACGCAAACACACTGCGTATGCGTGGATTTAGACTGTTAAATTATATACTAAAGCGCGCATATTTTCAATAATATGCGTTGCTTTTTTCGCAAAACAGGCGGATTTTATGAATTGTTTACTATATTTTTCACATTTTGCCCCTCATTATGACAATTTTCAACAAAGCCAAATGTTTAATTATTCAACAAATTTGTATTTTTACTCGCTTTTTTGCGGTGAGCAAGGATTCACCCGTTTGACTCGGCCGCGGTGAATTTCCGCTCACCGTCCGCTCGTCACAAAAGATTGATTTCATTACCCTTTCCGCCGCCGAAAAGATCGGCCGGACGAACGTCAAAAACGGTCTTGCAGCCGCTCTCTTTGCGCGCGTTCATGCGCACGCACGCTTTTGCGTATGCAAAAATTATACCGGCCGTAATCTGCGGATTGGACGGACTTGAAAGGGAAAACTCCAGCCGGTCCGTTCCGCTTTCACCTTTGCGCAGAGCAATCACGTTTCCGGCGTGAGCCATGCTTTTATGCTCAAGCAAAAAAGCATCAAGGCTGATGAAATTGACCTCGGTTTCATAGCCTTTGAAGTATTCCGGCATATTGACAATCTCTTTGCGGATTTTCTCTTTGTCTGCGTTTTCCTTTGCAACAACATAGCAAATTCTCCGGTGCAGCTTTTCGGGCGAGAGCTCGGAAATTTCACCTCTGCGGACGCTTTCCCTTGCGCCCTTGACGGGAACGGTATATTCACGCGCAAACAGAACGCCGTCAATGCTTCTTATTGCGTCCGTGTGTCCCTGACTGACTCCCCTGCCCCAGAAGGTGTAGGTTTTGCAAAAGGGCATCACGCTTTCCATATATATGCGTGCGAGAGAGAAAAGTCCCGGATCCCAGCCGGTGCTTATCACGGCGGTTTTTCCGCTCATTAGCGCGGCCTTGTTAACATTTTCAAAATGCTCCGGAATTTTTGCGTGGGTATCGAACGAATCAACAACATTAAAATATGACGCAATGAACGGCGTTGTTTCCGGAAGGTCATGTGCGCTGCCCATGCAGTTGAGAACAACGTCAATGCTTTCATCAAAGAGTTGAATCAGTTCAAAGGGAAAAACGCGGACATTTTCCGGAGCATCAAGCGTTTCTGTGCTTCTGCGGCTGAACACGCCAACAAGTTCATCCTCTTTTGAATCAAGCACTGCGCACACCGCCGCTTTTCCGAGATTTCCGTATCCCGCAACCGCAATTTTCATAGTAGACATACCTCCGTTATCCGTGATGATATATGATATACTATTCAAAAGGCTGCTGCGGTATGTTCACCGGACACCGATTGAATTGAAAACAAAAAACTCCGAAAAGAACATTTTCACTTTTGTGCTTTCTTTTTTATGCTTTCTTTGAAAGGACAGCGCGGCAGAGCGCAAAATCGCCGGGTGCTTCCATCAGGCCGGTTCCGTCCGTGAATGCATTATGCGGCGCAAAAAAGCGCTCATCAACCTCCTTTTTTGAAAGGTTTTCATAAATCAAGAAGCCGCTTTCCTGCAAGAGCCTTTCAAGCTCCGAAAAAGAGTACTCCGCCTTCATCCGTTCTCCGGCACCGGACGCAAGCTTTTGAACGGTGGTTGCGCCGTCGGCGGTTTTCAGCGGATAATCAAAAACAACCTCGCTGTATGCCGGAACAAGAAAAGCAATTTTTTTCAAAAGCGATGAAAACTCCTCCTTATTAAGATAATGGCAAAGGCCGAGGGCGCAGACAAAAGTGCGCTCATTCCTTTTGAATCCGGCCGAGATCAAGCTGTTTTCAAAATCGGCCGAAAGATCGCAGGAAGCAAAGGAAACCTTTGCGTGTTCAATTTTCCCCTCCTCAAGGCGGCGGATTTTGTCTTTAATCATCTCCTCGCGGTCAAGCTCAAAAGTGCTGAGCTTTCCGTAAAGCTCAGCTCTGTATGGCAAGGAATCATAGCCGGAGCCGAGCAGAACAAGCTGCCTTGCGCCAAGCATTACGGCGTTTCTGAGCGCGTCCAAACAAAACGCACTGCGCGAAACAACCGCAGGCGCAAGGCGGGTATTGACAATTTTATCAAGAGCCTCCCGAGGCGTTCCGGAAAAACCCGGAAAGAAAAAGGAGGCGCCGTTTTCCATTGAGGAGGCAACCTTTTCATACTCCTGCTTTGTCATCAGACGCTCGGCGAGCTCATCTTCATAAACCGGGGCTGCGCTGCGCTTTGTGTGATATGCGCGCGCAAAAAGCGAAACAAGGGCGGTCATGCTTGTGTTGTTATCCATCTGTGTTTTTTCCTTTCATGTATAAACAAATCAGTAGCCCTCGGCCGAGGCTCTATATATTTAATACACCCTAAAAGAGAAAAAAACAAGACTTGTTTTTTCCCGGAATTTGTGCTTGTCTGCAAAATTTGGCGCAAGTTGTGCAAATTTTTACAAAATTTACAAAATATCCGCTCAATCTATATATAAAAAATCAATAGATTTTAGCTTCAAAATTTGATAAAATTTTTTGAATAGTGAAAAGTGTGTTTTTCTGCTCTTTTTGCTGTCAAAACTAAGCTTGTTAATTTATTTGTAGGAGGATGATTCCGATGAGCAAAAAATATGTATACCAGTTCAAGGAAGGCAACGCGAACATGCGTGAGCTCCTTGGCGGTAAGGGTGCAAACCTTGCGGAGATGACCTCTCTCGGTCTCCCCGTTCCCCAGGGTTTCACCATCTCAACCGAAGCCTGCACACAGTATTATGAGGACGGCAGACAGATCAACGACGAAATCCGCGCCGAAATCATGAAGAACATTGACATTCTTGAGGAAACCACCGGCAAGAAGTTCGGTGATAAGGAGAATCCGCTTCTTGTTTCCGTCCGTTCCGGCGCAAGAGCTTCAATGCCCGGCATGATGGACACAATCCTTAACCTCGGTCTTAACGAGGACGTTGTTGCCGTCATCGCAGAGAAATCAAACAATCCCCGTTGGGCGTGGGACTGCTACAGACGTTTCATTCAGATGTACTCCGATGTTGTTATGGAAGTCGGCAAGAAGTACTTTGAGGAACTCATTGATGAAATGAAGAAGAAGAAGGGCGTTACCCAGGACGTTGAGCTTGACGCTGACGACCTCAAGGAGCTCGCTTCACAGTTTAAGGCTGAATACAAAGCAAAGATCGGCTCCGATTTCCCGACCGATCCGAAAGAGCAGCTTTTCGGCGCAATCAAGGCCGTTTTCCGTTCATGGGACAACCCGCGTGCAAATGTTTATCGCCGTGACAACGATATCCCGTATTCATGGGGTACCGCCGTTAATGTTCAGTCAATGGCGTTCGGAAACATGGGCGATGACTGCGGAACTGGCGTTGCTTTCACCCGTGACCCGGCAACCGGCGCAAAGGGTCTCTTCGGTGAATTCCTCACCAACGCTCAGGGCGAGGACGTTGTTGCAGGCGTTCGTACCCCGATGCACATTCAGGAAATGGCTCAGAAGTTCCCCGAGGCTTTTGAACAGTTCCAGAAGGTTTGCTCAACTCTTGAAAATCACTATAGAGATATGCAGGACATGGAGTTCACCGTTGAACACGGAAAGCTCTTCATGCTCCAGACCAGAAACGGCAAGAGAACCGCTCAGGCCGCTCTCAAGATCGCTTGCGACCTTGTTGACGAAGGCATGAGAACGGAAGAAGAAGCCGTTGCAATGATTGACCCGAGAAACCTTGACACCCTCCTTCACCCGCAGTTTGACGCAAAAGCACTCAAGGCTGCAACTCCCATCGGCAAGGGTCTCGGTGCATCACCGGGTGCTGCCTGCGGCCAGATCGTTTTCACCGCTGACGATGCCGCTGCTTGGAAGGCACAGGGCAAGAAGGTTGTTCTTGTTCGCCTTGAAACCTCACCGGAGGACATCACAGGCATGAAGGCCTCTCAGGGTATTCTCACCGTTCGCGGCGGCATGACCTCACACGCAGCCGTTGTTGCCCGCGGAATGGGTACCTGCTGCGTTTCCGGTTGCTCAGACATTGCAATGGATGAAGCAGGCAAGAAGTTCACCCTCGCAGGAAAGACCTTCCACGAAGGCGATGTTATCTCCATCGACGGTTCAACCGGCAACATCTATGACGGTGCCATCCCGACCGTTGACGCAACAATCGCAGGCGAATTCGGAAGAATCATGTCCTGGGCTGACAAGTACAGAAAGCTCAAGGTTAGAACCAATGCCGACACTCCGGCAGACGCAAAGAAAGCCCGTGAACTCGGCGCAGAAGGTATCGGCCTTTGCAGAACCGAGCATATGTTCTTTGAGGCTGACAGAATTGCCGCTTTCCGTGAGATGATCTGCTCAGACACCGTTGAGGAAAGAGTGGCTGCTCTTGACAAGATCCTCCCGATGCAGCAGGCTGACTTTGAAAAGCTTTATGAAGCCCTTGAAGGCTGCCCGGTTACCATCCGTTTCCTTGATCCGCCGCTTCATGAGTTCGTTCCCACCGAGGAAGCCGACATTGAAGCCCTTGCAAAGGCTCAGGGCAAGAGCGTTGAAGCAATCAAGACTATCATCGCTTCTCTCCACGAGTTCAACCCGATGATGGGTCACAGAGGCTGCCGTCTTGCAGTTACCTATCCGGAAATTGCAAAGATGCAGACAAAGGCTGTTATCCGCGCCGCAATCAATGTTTCAAAGGCTCATCCGGACTGGAACATCGTTCCGGAAATCATGATTCCGCTCGTTGGTGAAGTTAAAGAGCTTAAGTATGTTAAGAAGTTCGTTGTTGAAACCGCCGACGCAGAAATTGCTGCAGCAGGCGCTGACCTCAAGTATGAAGTTGGCACAATGATTGAAATTCCGAGAGCTGCTCTCACCGCTGATGAGATTGCAAAGGAAGCTGACTTCTTCTGCTTCGGAACCAATGACCTCACTCAGATGACCTTCGGCTTCAGCCGTGACGATGCCGGTAAGTTCCTTGACGCTTACTATGACGCAAAGATCTTTGAGAACGATCCGTTCGCAAAGCTTGACCAGAACGGCGTTGGCAAGCTCATGAAGATGACTCTTGACCTCGGCAAGCCGGTCAATCCCGCTCTCCACTGCGGAATCTGCGGCGAGCACGGCGGCGATCCCTCGTCCGTTGAGTTCTGCCACAAGATTGGCCTTGACTACGTTTCATGCTCACCGTTCAGAGTTCCCATCGCAAGACTTGCTGCTGCTCAGGCTGCAATCGCTGAGAAATAATTTTCAGATTGGCAATAAATTCACCCCCGTGGCTCAATGTCACGGGGGTGTTTTGTAATTTTTTTATTTTTGATGCAACATTATCCTGATATTATCGGAACTATAAGTGAAAGGGGGTTGAAGATGAAAAATCAATCGCTGCGTACGGACGATTGTTTTGATGAGATAGTTGACAAGTATTCTAACATGGTTTATCGCATAGCATTTGCAAATGTACACATTAAAACCGATGCTGATGATATATTTCAGGAGGTTTTTCTGTTGTACTTCAAGAAAAACTTATCATTTGAAAGTGAAGAACACCGGCGTAATTGGCTCATTAATGTAACATTAAAATACTGCAAAAAAGTTCATTCATCTTCGTGGTATAAAAAGGTTGACTTATCAGATGAGTTTCCTCAACTGCGCAGTGAGTTGAATGATAATGAATATGAGCTTTATGCCGCCGTTCAGTCTTTACCCCGAAAATACAGAAATCCAATATATCTGTATTATTACGAAGGGTTTTCGCTTGAAGAGATTAGCAATATGCTTGAGGTTAAGCCGTCAACAGTAAGAAGCCAAATGAAACGAGGCAGAGAAAAGCTTAAAACTATGCTCGAAAGGGACGCTCTCAATGAATAAAGAAACAATTTCCGTAATTAATTCAATAGTAAGGCCAGAGAAGAACTTAATTTTGGACACAAAGGCTAAAGCTCACAATAATATAAAACACTTTAGCAAAAGAAGCAAGGCAACCGTTCTTGCCGCCATGGCAGCGTCATTCATTTTTGTTTTTGGTTTTTTGCTTGTACAATTTGGTATGGAAAACAATGCAAATAAAGAATTGACAAACAGTTCTGATGTATCCTTACCTAACAGTTCAAATTACAGTGAATTTGACGAAATAATACCTAATATTAGAATGTGTGATCATGCGAACACCCCCATAAACGTATCGATTGAAGAAATTCCGATGAAACACTTATACTGCAGTGCCCTCGAGATGTTTAATAGTGACAAAATAGCACTTATTATTTCAGGAACAGTAGAAAGTGTCAACACACACATATATAAAAGCCTTATATACAGCGAAGTTGTCTTGCAAATCCAAGACACTCTCAAGGGCAGCACGACCTCAAATGACACAATATCCTTCATCGAGCTTGGCGGAACCATAGATAAGTCCGCTTCAAATATATTTTTTTCTCAATATATCAATAGAATTAGATACAGTCTTTACATTAATACTTGCAAAGATGACTTTTCAAAAGGATTTTCAATTATATATAATATGTATACAAATTCAAAAGTCGGAGACAAAATAGTAGTTTTCCTTGAGGAAACATCTCTCGACTTTCACAATAAAGAAACATATTTAATTGCAGGGTCATGTCAAGGAAAATTCATTCAATTTAAAGAGGAATACATTCCGGCATCGCTAAATTGCCAATTACCCAAATATCGTTATAAAGATTTCCTTTGCTTTTCTAAAAATTGAATTCGTTTTGAATTAATAATATTCTGCGCAGAATTATTCAATAGAAAAGGAGGTGATAGAATTATGACCATATATACGATGCAATCAATTTATTTAGAAAGGACATAGTCAATGAAAGGTTTTCACAAAGCAATATGTACGTTTAAAAAAATGTTTTTCATCCTAATAGCAGCAGTTTCTGCTATTACTATTGCTGCTATTTCCTACCCAAGCGCAAATGCTTATTCAACTTGGGGATCTAGTAAAATGACTGGTGGTGTTGGCCAATCCGGCAATTATACACGCTGCTACTGGTATGATACAGACTCATTAAACACAAGCTAGCGAAACAGGATAGATACCAGTATGACTGCATGGTGTAATACCGGTTCTCAAGGATGTGGAGTATACACTAGCGTTTGGTTCACTCGTACGACAACAAAATCAAATTCTGTGATTGACTTTTATGAGACAAGTAGCTTACCTACCGGCGTATATGGTCTGACTTCATTATATACAGGTACTGGAAGCTCTTCCAAAAGAGTCTATCCAACTTCATCTTCGCCAATTAATTGGGTTTGGGCAAAAATTCAAATAAGTGCTTCAACCTGTAATAGCGAAGATTATGCTTTGACTGCAACCCAAAAAAGGGCTATGGTCGAGCACGAAATAGGACACGCTTTTGGTTTAGCACATGTTACAAAAGCAAAAAGCAGACTAATGTATCCTTATGCTGATGAATGTACAGCCTCAAGGCCTACAAAATATGAATGCAACGGTATTAATTCATTATATGGAGGTTATAACCCATGAAAAAAATTATAATTTCTTCAATCTGTGCACTGGCAATTATATTCACATTTTTTTCCCTGAATAACCATGATGGTAAAAATGCTGCTATATCATTGATGCATGACAAAACTGTTTCCACATCGCCGGTGCAAAACAACTTCATTGATGTTTCGTCACCGGTGGCCGCAAAAAACAACAAAGCAATCAAGGTTGACATGGGTGATGTAAGCATGTCAAGCCCCATTGGAACAGATGCTGAAAAATTTGCGATTGCAGACTCAGTAGTTCTGAGAGGCAAAGTCATAAATTCAAATTATGTTCTCGATGGCAGCACGGTATATACAAAATCTGAAGTCAAAATAATTGATTGCTATCAAGGAAACTTGGCAAAAGGAGAGACTGTTTTTGTCAGAGAACTCGGTGGTTTTATTCCGTCAGATGTGTATAGCAATGCAATTAGCGTTGAAAAGTATGGTGTAGGCGTTGATACCGAAAACCATACCGATCGAAAAACTTTGGATGTCCGTATAGAGGACTTCAAAGTTATGGAAACCGGTGAAGAAGTTATACTGTTTCTGGTTCCCATTAATCAGTCCGAGCTTGATGAGTTTAAAAACGGTTGCTATGATCTCATAAGAATGTGGCAAGGAAAGTTGTTGTATAATGAAAAATATGACGCCTATGTTCCCTATGTTCCCGAATATGAGCTTGAAAGCGAAGCAAGCAAAAGCGATTCACATTATCGGATCAAGGAATCAGACGTTTCAAGCGGTTTGGTGCAGGCAAAAGCTTACTCATTAGCGGAGTTTAAAAACCTTGCCGAATCTGTTGCAAAAAAATAATTTTCGTCAAATCAATAAATTCACCCCCGTGGCTCAATGTCACGGGGGTGTTTTCATATAATCACGCTATAATTTCAATATCTGTTCTTTCTGCCTGATTTGTTGATTTTGGCAATTTCTTTGAATTTCGCCCTCTTGGCTTCAAGATATCTGCTGTTGTTTGCCGCATAGTCGTTTTCGGTTTTCAGTTTTCGATAGGATGCAAGGCGTGCGGCGTCCAAAGTTCCATTCGTAAGCGCTCTCAGGACTGCGCAGCCCGGCTCTGCAGTGTGGGTGCAATCGGTATATTTACACGCGCGAGACAGTTCTTCAATGTCCGCAAACGCCGTATCAATACCATCGCCGCTGTCCCACATTCTTTGAATCTTGGAATCTCAGCATTGAGCACAAGAGGCAAACACATCAGGTTGATTTCGCAATCGGATATGTCTGCGGTCTTGAAGCCCTTATAATTCAAAAACTTCGGGTTGCAAGAAATTCTCGTTTCCGCCCCTCGGCGCATAGAATACAAACTCCTTTCTTCCTTTGTGCCTTGGCGTCCCGAATGCACTCATCTAAAAGGTCGTTCGAATATCCGTGTCCTTTCATACCCACAGACAGTTGATGTAAAGCCAGCCATCTGCCACGATGAGTACCCACGCGGTTTCCGTTGGCATATCAATAAATTCATCCCCACTATTCAATGCACGGGAGATTTTCAATACTTGACTTTTTCTTCATTATCTGATATCATATACCCACCATAAAGAGTGGCGCGAGTGCTACGGAATATCTGAAAGTTTGCATCTGATTGCAAGTATGGTTGTGTTTAACAAGGACGAAAACGCAGGCAGGCTGACGCCTGTCAAGTTTGAAGACGCAGTTAAACGTAATCAGACGCCGCAATGCTTGCAAAGTTTCAGGTGTTCCGCAGCACACGGGACAGACCCGTTGACCGCCCGGCAACCTGCAAAAGCGCAAGGTGCCAAAGTCTGACCGATGGTGAAAAAGTATAAGCTATTTGACACTCATTGGTAACGATGGGTGTTTTCTTTTTGCCTCTCTTTGCGGAAAAATTTTAAAGAGAGGTTTTTTCAATGTCAAAACTCAAAAATTTATTAAAAGCTTATCCGGAATGCAGAATTTTTGTGCATTGCAAAACTCATGAGCTTGCCCGCCGTTTCCTTGCTGACGCAGAGGCCAAGGGCTTCACCTTCGGTGACGGCGTGAAGCCAACAGAACGGGACACCGACAGCATTTTTGCCCTCAATGACGACATGACAATAAATTACATCGGATTTGTCGGTCACATGGCGTTCTCCTCCGGCACGGACAAGGTCGGAGACAAAAAGCTTGTGAGGATTGAGTACGGTGAAATTTGAGCAGATGTCCGCAAAGTGTGCTCAGGTCTGAAAATTTCCCTCGGAAAATGTGTACCGCATATAACAAAGGAGCCGCCCGGTAACGGACAGCTCCAATTTTTTAACCTTCTGATTGGATTATGACCTGCTGCGCCCCTTTTCCGGGTTCTTTTCACGCATCAGAAGCCAAACGAACAAAACATCAATACCTACGACAGCAACGGAATTGATGATATATATGGCGTTTGCAAACGCGCTCATGTATGTGAAGAATGAACATATTCCGGAAACAACGCCCGTAACAAGTCCGCCAATGCCGAACGCACCAAGGAAGAGGAGAATCTCACTGCGATATTTAAGCCGCACAAAGCAGAAGATGAACAGCAACGCCACAAACACAATGCTTAATACTATGCTGACACTACCCAAAAAAATTGTCTGGGTGGCTTGACTGGAGTAATAATAATCATCCTGATTTCCAAAAGCAGAATGAACGATTTGACGCAAGCGGTCGCCAGCAAGGAAATAAGCAGCATACTGGATAACTTGGCAAATTGCCGGAATTGTGACCGCGGCAAGGAGCAAATTCTTCCCCGGCGTCAGGAAATATCCGTTCTCAGGCTCAGGCATCTCACGCTTTTCACCGTGCTTTGTCAGATATGAGGCAAGAAGAACAAAAGCAATGAAAGCCAAAACCGGAATCAGATATTTTGAAACAGTAAAGAACCAATGATTGACATCATTACCTTTGATTGCTTTGAAAACGTCAACAGCCGTATTTGGAATTTCAAAAACATAGCCTATGATGTAATTAAGTCCGATAAGCATTATGCCATCCTTTTTGTTTTTGCAAAGCGTAAAAGCAAAAATGAAGTTTAAAACGGCAGTAACCAGCGGAATGGGTATAAAGCGCAGAAAGTCAATAAGCGTGGAGCCGAGCTCGTTGCTGTATAAAAGCGGCAGCAGCTCCTTCAAAACGCCGGAGATGATGCCCGGTATCAGCATTGCAAGGATAAGCCTTGAAAGGCTCGTTTCAAAAACAGCTGATTTTTTCTTCAAAACGGAAACCGGCTCCGGATTAATCGGAGCTTGCGGCGGCGGATATTGATTCATACTCTTTTCTCCTTTTAATGTCATTTTCTCACTTTCATGTTTAATATATCATGACAGATAATAAAAGTCAAGAAAAATTTTGTTCAAAACGCACAAACCCCCGTGCAGGCTCTTTTTGCACGGGGGTTAATTTTGTTTTATCGGCGGCCGAACAGCTTGAAAAGAATGTTCATCAGTGTAACAATCCACCGCAGAGCCTTTTTAATTGTTGAAATGATGGGATTTTCATCATCGTCTTTGACCTGAATCGGCGGATCGTTAATGTCTCCGTGGCTTTCAGAGGTCATAATCAAAAAGAAGTCTGTAACACTCTTGTCTGCAACGGCCTCGCCAAGCTTGTTGAACGTGACAGCGCCGTCCTTTTCCCTTGTCAGCGAGGGATAAATTTCACAGCTTTCAAGTGTGTTTTCCGGAACGGAGCGCAGCCCGTCCTCGGCGTAATAATAAAGGCGCATTCCGTCAAGAGTGAGCTTTTCAAAGCGTACTTTTGAGATGTTTCCATACTCAAGGCCAAATGCGGCCGTAAGGTCAAGAAGCTTATATGTATCAAGCGTGAGCGCGCCGGAAAAGCCGAGAGTTCCGTTTTCAAAGTCATAGAAAACCACATTGAAACCCTCCGCTGCTTCGGAAAATTCATGTGAAGAGCCGCGGCTTTCAAAAATATTCACCGTTTCCGCACAATCTGAAAATGCGCTTTCGTCAAAGCTGCTGTCATTGAAAAGGACAACATTTTCAAGCTGGGGACAGTTGACAAATGCGCCCTCATCAAAAGTCACGGACGGCGTTTTAACAATGACCGAACCGAGCTGCGGCATATCGGCAAAAAAGTCTGCTCCAACAGCGTTGATGTTGCCGTCAAGGATAACGGTGTTGATTTCCGCTTTTTCACCGGGGAAATAGTTCCATCTGCTTTTTTCAAGCTTTGTGACTGCGCCGTTTCCGGTGATGATAAGGACATTATTCTGCAGGTCAAAGTCCAGTCCGTCGTTTGAATTGACCGTGGTGTTGAAATTAACTGTCACAGTGTCAATGACAACCTTTCTTCCGTCGGCGTACTCGTTCATGTCGATATTGATTTTTTTCCAGTCCTCCTCACTTCCGGCGTAGTTGATTTCGGTGAGAGAAGTACAGTTTCCGAAAGCGCCTGACTCTATTTTCTTAAGTGTGGACGGCAAGTAGACCGTATCGAGGGCTTTATCATCTTCAAAAGCATAAAACATAATTTTGGTAACGCCTTCGGAAATAACAACTTTTTTAAGATTATTGCATTCCGTAAAGCTGCTGTTTCTTATTATTTTGACTTTTGGTGGAATGATAACTTCTTTTAATCCGTTGCAACGTGCAAAAGCCATTTGCCCTATTTCTGTTATTGAATCCGGCAAATTAATTTTTTGAAGTCCCCCTAAAAAAGAAAATGCCTGAGTATTTATAATTTCAACCGTATCCGGCAAAACAATCTCGCTTTTATTCGAGTTTGCCATGGCAAAAACTCCGATTTCCTTAATACCGTAAGGAACAACCACTTTTCCGGAAACATAGCGCGGAACAAGGATGAATTTAGTTTTATCTTTACTTAAAACATAACCCTCTTCGGTACTTGAATAATATGGGTTTTCTTCATCAACAAATACTCTTTTTCCTCCGCTCCAAAATGATTCGTAGTTAAGATATCTTACGGTTTTTGGAACATAAACATCAATAGCTCTGTTTATAAATTTGTTTCCGAGGCTTTTAACCTCATATCCGCCGAGAGTTTCAGGAATGTCGAGCCGCGAAAGCCCGGTGCAGTCTGCCTTCGTTATTGTTGCCGTTTTTGCTGTTTCGTCAACAGTATAGGTAAAAATTCCCTCTGTCAGCTCATCGGCGGCCGCGGCAGTGAAAAGCAGGCCAAAAGCAAAAAGCAAGCTTAAAACCAAAAATAAGCGCAGTATGTTTTTTGAAGTTTTCATTTTTTTCCATTCCCCTTTTAAAAACTGTTAATCTATATTTTAATATTATTTCCGGTAAAAATCAACAGTTTTTTATCTGCTTTTACAAAATCCGTTACCGTTCGTTCCTTTTTCTTTGCCGTTTGTTCCGTTATAGTTGAAAAATGACTTTCAAAGTGATAAATTATATATACAAAATATTGCGGCACCGAAAAGCTCTTGCCGCGCAGAAAAAATTGGAGGTAAACTTATGAGCAAAGAAAAACTTGAAGACATCCGCAGTTCCGTCTATGGCGCAGTGTTCAGAATATTTGCCTTTCCCCTTGCTGCAACGCTGTTTGCTGATTTTTACATCATGTGCATCACAACAGTGCCGTTTTTTATGTTCCTTTACGGCGACGAAATATAATCGGAGGTATTGACAATGGAAAAAATATCAAACTTCTTTTGGGAAACGCTCAGCAGCATTATAGTGGGTGCGGCGCTTGCTCCGCTGTTTAAGTTCCTGGGTGATATCGCTATTCTTTCAAAGATTATTTCTTAAAGTTAACTGCTTTTCAGGGGCGTTTTAAAGGCTTCTTTGGAACGCCCTTTTTTGATTTTTTTTTGATAAAGGTGCAGAGAGATATATGAAAATTGCAATTTGCGAGGACGAAAAAAACATTGCGCAGAAGCTCCTTTCCTG
The DNA here is from genome assembly GCA_002438505.1 of Ruminococcaceae bacterium UBA6416. Classification (GTDB taxonomy): domain Bacteria; phylum Bacillota; class Clostridia; order Oscillospirales; family Acutalibacteraceae; genus UBA6857. The sequence continues at coordinate 19,905 of DJPI01000018.1, forward strand.
CGTTGAAAGCTTCATGAAAACAACAAAAACGCTGTTTTCCGTTGACGTGTTTTTGTGCGGCCTTGACTTTCTTAACGCAGAAGGGGTCTATGACCTTTTGCTTCTTGACTTCCAGCTTCCGGATATCGGCGGAATGGACATTGCAAAAAAGCTCAGAGAAGAGAAAAAGGAAACAACCATCATTTTTGTCACCGCCTATGCAGACTATGTTTATGAAAGCTTTGAGGTTGACGCCTTCCGATACATACTCAAGCCCGTTGAGGAGGAAAAAATTGAAAAAGCGCTTCAAAGCTTCCTCTCCTCCCATAGGAGCGAAAACCACCAGATCAATGTTCCAACGGCAAGAAAAAACAATATTGTAAATCTCAGCGAAATAGTGTATATTGAAGCTGACGGAAAATATTCCATAGTCAGAAGCATTAACAACAGCTTTTATAAATCCGTTAAGCCAATTTCATATTATCGTGAGCTTATCAGTGAGCTTTCGGAATCTTTTTTTCAGACTCACCGCCGCTTCATTGTCAATATGAAATATATTTCAAAAGTCAACGAGAATGTGATTGTCTTTATCAACGGAGAAAACGCGGAAATCAGCCGCAGAAATGTTTCAGACTTCAACAAAAAATACACCGAGTTCCTCCGGAACCTTTGAGCCGTTAAATTTTTCAAGCATCCGCTTAAAGTGAGGTCAGGCGCATGATAAACACCGTTACGGCGCTTCTTTATGTTTTTAAGGACGCTGCAGCCGTTTCCGCACTGCTTTCAATAATGCACTGCTTTTTTCTCTGCGACATCAAAATCAAAAAAATTCCGGCTGTTCTTCTTGCCGGAGCAATAATTTTTAACTCGTTTTTCTCCGTATTCTTCCTTCAGGAACACATTGGGGAATACGGCCGCGCGGTGAGCGACCTTGTTTCAACCGTGCTTTATCTTGTTGTTCTGCGTGTTTTTGCCGGAAGCCGCGGCCTTTTGAAGAACATTATGACGGTCTTTTTCACCGCCTTTACCGTTGAAATGCTTTACTCGCTTGCAACGCCGTATATCGGAGACAAGCTTTACACCGAGTGCATTTTCAGCATTGTTCTTTTTGCTTTTATCACAATTTTAATCAACGCTGCGGTCAAAAGGCTGCAAATCAACTTCCTCCCCGGTGTTTTTGAGGAAATTCCGCGTTGGATATACTTTGTGATAATGCTCTTTGACTTAACGTGCTATTACAAAGAATTCGGCCTTTCAGAGGGCTGGTACGGCGTTTTATACATTATTTCTTCTGTTGGCGTTGTGTTTTGCGCACTGTTCCTTGTTTTCAGAATTTTTCACATGGCACACAGGCAAAATGAAATTCTCAATCAGCTTGCCGTTCAAAAGGACTTTGGAGAAAAAACAATACTTTCAGACGAAGAGCTGCGCCGCTTCCGTCATGATTACAAAAACCACATGATAGTTGTCAACGCATACCTTGAAAGCGGAAAGATTGACGAGGCGCGTGAATATCTCAACTCAATTTCAAGCGGCATCGGCGGTACCGTCAACAAAATCAAAACCGGAAACTTTGTTTCCGATGCCATTCTCAACAGCAAGGCCGTTTCCGCCGCCGGAAACGGAACAAAAATTTCCTTCTCCGGAATTATTCCTCAGAACGGGATTGAAAGCGAGGATCTTTGCACCGTTCTTGCAAACCTCATTGACAACGCCGCCGAGGCTTGCGAAAAGCTGCCCGGAGAAAAAACGATTGACGTTGAGGCGAGGAAGGTTGCCGGTTACTTCATCTTGAACATTTCAAATCCGACCTCCGGCGCAAAAAATCCAAAGCTCAAAACCACCAAAAACGACCGCCGCAATCACGGAATAGGCCTGAAAAATGTTGAGCTCGCACTGAAAAAATATAACGGCGCCCTCAGCACCGAAAACGAAAACGGAGTTTTCACCGCCGGCGTTCGCTTTGAACTTCCGGCGCATGGGAAATAAATCAAGCGCACTGAAAAAACATCACACCCCCCTTTTTTCAAAACCGCACAAAAAAAGGAGCTGCCCTGCTGCGGGCAGCTCCTTTTGTTATACTCTTGCGACCATTTCGCCGTAAAGTTCTTTTTCTTCTTTGATGAATTTTTCAACCGCTTCAACCGTGGGCATAGCGGCCGAACAGCTATGGGCGGAAATGAGCATTGAAGCGGACGCCGTTCCAAACTCAAGCGCATCAATAACGTCCCAACCCTCAAGCAGGCAGCGGATGAACGCCGAGGCATATCCATCGCCGCCGCCGAAGCCCTTCATCGCCTTGACCGGGAAAGGCTTGATTGAATAGCTCTTTCCGTCATTTGTGTATGCGGTTGAGCCTTCCTTTCCGTGCTTGATGATGACAATTTTTGCGCCGTGGGAATGCCAGCGTTTTGCGCTCTCCTCGTCCGTTTTGCAAACACCCATAATGGCCTCGGTGAGGTCATATTCCTCGCGTGAGCCGAGAATGATGTCGCTGTTTTCGGCAACCATTGAATAGTATACGGAAATTTCGTCCTTGCTTTTCCAGGTGTACGGGCGGTAGTCAATGTCAAAAATCACAACGGTTCCGTTCTTTTTTGCAAGCATCATTGCTTTAAGAACCGCCTCCCTTGAGGGTGACTGAGAAAGCGCCGTTCCGGAAATGACAATCGCCTTTGCGCTTTTTATGTAATCCTCGCTGACCTCGCCCGGTTCAAGCATAAGGTCAGCAACGCCGTCACGATACATGAGAATGCTGCTTTCGGTCGGGCTTTTGATTTCGGTAAAGGTCAGGCCGATTTTTTCCCCGTTCTTTGCGCGGACAACATTTGAGGTGTCAATTCCATCCTTTTTGAAGTAGTCGATAACATAATCGCCGTGCTGATCATCAGAAACCTTTCCAATGAAGCCAACCTTTTTTCCGAGCCTTGCAAGACCAACGGCAATGTTCGCCGGTGAACCGCCGACATACTTATTGAAGTTGCAGCTTTCAGAAAGCGGACGGTTCATGTCTGTGGGATTGAAGTCAATCGCAATTCTTCCGATGGGGATAACGTCCAGAGGACGGCTTTGGTCAAATTCAACGTATTTCATTGTTCAGTCTCCTTTAAAATAAATTTATGTCGTCGGCCTTGTTGACCGAATAAAAAATTTCCATGTGCTTTTTTGCGTTGTTATAAGCGCCGTCAATCTCTGCCTGATGGAGGTCATAATATCCGCTGATTTTTCCGCTTTCATAGCTTTCGCGGACTGTGCGCTCAACTGAGTCAAAGGTTGCGGTTGCAATGTTGATTTTTTTGATTCCGTTTTGGTGGCAGCGAATGAAGTCCTTTTCACTGATGCCTGTTCCGCCGTGAAGAACAAGCGGAATTGAAACCAGCTCATGAACCTTTTCAAGGATGTCAAAACGCAAGTGCGGCTCTTCCTTGTAATTTCCGTGGGCGTTGCCAATGGCGATTGCAAGCGCGTCAACATTTGTTTCCTCTGCAAAGCGCTTCGCCTGTTCGGGAGACGTGCAGTTGATTGCAATGTCCTCGCTTCCGTCCTCGCTTCCGCCAACACAGCCGATTTCCGCCTCAACGGCCGCGCCGTATTCCTTTGCAATTTCAACAATGCCCTTGGTGATTTCAATGTTCTCCTCAACCGGAAGGTGGGAGCCGTCAAACATGACTGACGTGAAGCCGATGTCAAGCGCCTGCTCAATGCAGCAAGGCGTTTTTCCGTGGTCAAGGTGAACGGCAACGGGAACGTCCGCCTCCTCAGCCGCCGCAACCATCAGCGGCCCGATGAGAGCCAGGGGCGAATGGTTGAGCCGAACCTCGGCAATCTGAAGAATAATCGGAGAGCGGGTCTCCTCGGCCGCCTTAATCACGCCAAGAACCATTTCCATGTTTGCAATGCTGAATGAGCCGACCGCATAGTTACGCTTCTGCGCGTCAAGAAGCAGGTCTTTCATATTAACAAGCATTTTATCTCACAACCTTTGCAGATTTTTTGTTCACAATATTTTCAATGTCCTCTTCTGTTGCCATTGAAGTGTCGCCCGGAGTTGTCATTGCAAACGCCGCGTGGGCAAGAGCAAACTCAAGAGCATATTTGATATCCTTCTTTGAAAGGAGAGCAAACAGAAGTCCGGAGGCAAAGCTGTCTCCGCTTCCGATGCGGTCAAGAACGGAGAGATTTTCAAAAGTATCAGTCAGAACGAGCTTTTTATCCTTGACACAGACCGCACGCAAGCTGTTGCAGGACGCCGAGTGAACCGTTCTCACGGTTGAAGCAATGAGCTTTATGTTCGGATATTTTTCCGTAACGCCGTTCATAAAACGCAGATAGCGCTCATCATCATGGACATCAAGGTCTGCTCCGCTTTCCGCCGCAAAGCCAAGAACATTCACAAAGTCAAACTCGTTGCCAAAAACGATATCGACATACTTTAAAATTTCTCCGATTGTTTTTTTGACTTCAGCCGGGTTTTCAAGGCAAGCCCACAGTGACGGGCGGTAATTGAAGTCAAAGGAGACAAGAGCTTTGTGTTCCTTAGCCTTTTTCACCGCTTCAAGCGCCGCCTTTGCCGTGCTTTGAGAAAGGGCGCAGAAAATTCCACCGGTATGAAAAACACGAACACCCTTTGAAAAAATTCCGTCCCAGTCAAAATCACCCTCTTTAATTTTTGAAACGGCGGTGTGTCCCCTGTCCGAGGTGCTTTTTGCGCCCCTGAGACCGAATCCGCGCTCAACAAAGTTCAGCCCGTTGCGGCAATCTTTGCCGATTTTGTCAAACGGCTCCCACCGAATCAGCGATGTGTCAACGCCGCCCTGCATGATGAGATCCTCAATGAGCAATCCGACATCGTTTTTGCAAAGTGCGGTTGCAACGGCGGTTTTCTTTTTGAAGCACTTTGAAAGCGCTCTTGCAACATTATACTCACCGCCGCCCTCCCAAACGGTGAAGGAACGGGCATTCTTGACCCGGCTCTCACCCGGGTCAAGGCGCAGCATAACCTCTCCGAGGGAAACAAGGTCATAGAGTGCATCTTTTTTGAAGTTCATACAAATCACCTTATTCGATTGATTTGAGCGCTTCAACAATGTCAATGCGCTCAAGGTTGCGCCGCAGAACAATGTTAACGCAAAGGGAGAACGCCATTGAAAGCACCGCCGAGTAAACAAGGCTCAAAAAGCCGACACTCCTTGCAAACATGAGAATGTCAACCTCACCAACGGCGATTATCATCCGGTGCAGTGCAAGGCCGAAAATCAAGCCGAGTACCGTTCCGAAAACGCTGAGCATCAAGTTTTCTCTGAAGATATACGCGGTGACCTCGCGCTTCCTGAAGCCGAGAACCTTTATCGTTGCAATCTCCTTTATGCGCTCATTAATGTTGATTGAGGACAGATTATAAAGAACGATGAAAGAAAGAAGTCCGGCGGAAATAACAAGAATAATGACAACATAGCCGAGCGAATCCAGAATATGCTCAAAGGTCTGCTGTGACTCCTCGGCGTATGAAACGGCGGTGATGTCATATTCATTCATGAGGTCTTTTGAAAGCTGCTCCTTCTGAGTTCCGGAAAGTGGTGATTTAAATGTTGCCATGATGTAATTATATCCCGGGTTTGCGCCGAAGAGGGCGGTATAAACCTCTTTCGTCATGAAAACATAATGAAAAACATAATTCTCCGCAATGGCGGCAACCGGTACCTGAACAACATATGAATCACTGACAAAAACATTGATGCTGTCTCCAACGGAAAGGTCAAGAGAATCCGCAAGCTTTTTGGTGATAACCGCGCCGTTTTGCGGCAGAGAAATTGCGCCCCCGGTTGAGGGGTCTCTGAGCCTGATATAATTCGGAAGCATATCTGCGTTTTCCGGAACCATGATGTAGGTTTCAAAGCGCTTGCTGCTGTTTGCGCTTCCGGTGTTGGTGACTTTCATATAATTGAGGGTTGAAGCGGCAATCTCCGCACGCTCGGAAACGGTTTTCTGCGCGTCCGGCGCGGCAACAAGAGTGTCATATGAACCGTTGAGAACAACCTGCATATCATAGGAAACAATGCTGTCACTGTCCGCGAACTGCCTTTTGAGCATTGTGTTGATTGAATTCTGAAGGCCGAAGGCGGCAACCATCAGCGCCGTGCAGCCCATAACACCGAGGACGGCCATCACAAAGCGTTTTTTGTTCCGGAAAACATTGCGGAACGTAACCTTTGTTGTGAAGCTGAACTTTTTCCAAAGCGACGGGAATTTTTCAAGGAAGATGCGCTTTCCGCCCTTGGGTGCTTTCGGCCTCATGAGGGAGGAGGCGCTTGTTGCAAGGCTCCTGCGGCAGGCAAGATATGAGGAAAGAACGGTTGCGCCGATTGAAATTATCATTGCCGGAATTGCGTAACCCAAGCGATACTTCACCTCAACGGCAGGCAGCGCAAAGAGGATTGAATATGCCTTTGAAATTGCATACGGAAAAAGAGCAAAGCCGAGCATTGTTCCGGCAAAGGAGCCGATAGCGCTCGCCGCAAGGGAGTAGATAAGGTATTTTCCGACTATCTCGCCGCTATGGAAACCGAGCGCCTTAAGCGTTCCGAGCTGTGTGCGGTCGTCCTCAACCATGCGCGTCATTGTGTTCAAGCAGACAAGCGCGGCAACAAGGAAGAATATCCACGGAAAAACTTTGGAGATTGCGGCCGTTCTTGCCGCCGTCTGTTCAAGCTCTTCAAAGCCGAGAAGCGCATCATCGCGGTTTTGAACGTACCATTTTCCGGTGTCGAGGTTCAAAAGAAAGCTCTTGGCCTCGTCAAGCTGCGCTTTTGCAAGCTCAAGCTTTTTGTTAATTTCCTCCTTTTGCGCGGCAAAGTCAGCCTCAACGGTTTTGGCCTTTTCCTTTGCAAGCTGGAGGTTTGTTTCAAAGTTTGTTATCTGGTTTTTGGAGTCTGAAAGCTGATTGAGCGTTTCAAGCTCACCGAACTGAATGTCATAGTTCGCGCTTGTCAGCTCCTTTTCCGCCTCTTTGAGTTCGGTTTCGGCAACGGTGAGCTGAGATTCAACCTCTTTGAGCGTTTTAACAAGCTCAGCGGCTTTTTCAAGCTCGGCCTTCTTTGCGGCAAGCTGAGTTTTTGCGTCACTCAGTTCTTTTTTTGAGGCGGCAAGCTTTGCCTCAACCTCCTGAAGCTGCGGCTCCATGTATGCCGCCATCTCCTCAGCCGTTCCAACGGCGGTGAGGCTGTTGATTGTGCTCATGATTTTGTCAACCTCGGCACCAACAAGGCCGGACTCCTTGAAACGCTCAAGCATTGCGTCAACATTGTTGTCCTGAGTCTGGTCAAACTTGTTCATTGCCGAGCGCGTTGTTGCAACAAGGTTTTCAAGATATGAAACCGTTGTGAGCAGGCTGTTAACCTGCGTGTTTGCAACATTATACTGCGACTGTGCGTTTTTGTAATCGGTTTCGGCGTTGGCGTATTTATCAACAACGGCCTTGGCCTCGTTATACTTGTCCCGCTTTTCCTCCCATTTTTTATACTGGGCGGAATGCTGAAGCTTGCTTTGGTCAATTTTTGAGGAGGCCTCGCTCGCCTTTTTGTTGTATTCCTCTTTATACTGAGCAAGCTTTTTATCGCCGTTTTCGGCAAGGTCAAGAATCTCCTTAACCTTCGCCTCGCCTTCGGTGAGCTTTGTTTCCGCCTCAGACTTCGCCTCGGCGTATTTCTGCTCCTGAGCGGCAACCTCGCTTGAATATTTTTCTTTGATTGCGTTCACCCTGATGTCAATTCTCTCCTGCGCAATGGAGTTGAGATAGGAGACAAACGGGGCAATATAATTTTTATATTCGGCGGAAAACGGATCGTAATTATCCGAACCGGCAACCTTGATTGAAAAGCTGTTGAAATATTCTGAAGTGAAATTATCTGCGGAAACATATATGAAGGTTCCGAGCTTTCCCGTTCCAATGTTCGTGTAGCCGCGCTCATATGAGATATATCGCGGTGAACGGATGATACCCGTTATTGTGAACTGCGTGTTTTTGAGCGAGGCGGACGCATCGGCACCGTCGCCCTCAATGGAAACAACATTCCCGATTTCAAAGCCGTCCGGCGTTGAAAGTGCGCTGCGGTCAACAACGCACTGATCCGAACCCGTTGGCCACGCGCCCTCAATAAGCTGAGGCCGATTGAGGAAGGAGGGATCGTTCTGCCCTTGGGAGTAGGCGGCAAGCTTGTTCAAATCAAGCGCAAGCGCACGCACGGTGAGCTGGGAACCGTCAAGGTCAACGGCGTTCTGTCCATTGATTTTGAGCACACCGTCAAAAAACTTTTCTCCGATAACGGACTCAACGCCGCTTATTGTTGAAAGAGTTGCAAGGTCATCGTTTGAAAGTCCGACCGTTGAGGTCAGAGAGATGTCCATTGCGTTTGTGTCATGAAGATACTGTCCGGCGGTTTCAAGCATATCGGGAGCGGTTGCGTTCATTCCGGCAAAGAAGCTGATTCCGAGCGCAACGATTGCAACTATTGAAAAAAATCTTGAGCGTGTGCGTTCAATCGTCCGCAAAGTGTCTTTAAGCAAAGCCTTAGTCATTTTTAACAATCACCTCAAAAATCACCATTCAAGAAGGTCAACGGGAACGGGTCTGTCGTTAACGGCAATCTGAATTACACGTCCGCTGCGCATGGTGATTATCCTGTCCGCCATGTCCGCAAGCGCCGAGTTGTGGGTGATAACAACAACGGTTGTTCCCGTCTCGCGGCAGGTGCGGTGAAGGAGTTTGAGAATCTGCTTTCCCGTTTTATAGTCAAGGGCGCCCGTCGGCTCGTCGCAGAGAAGAAGCTTCGGGTTTTTGGCCAGCGCACGCGCGATTGAAACGCGCTGCTGCTCACCGCCGGAGAGCTGAGAGGGAAAGTTATCCATCCTTTGGGCAAGGCCAACCTTTTTGAGCAGCGTTTCCGGAGAGAGCGGCTTTTTTGCAATCTGCGAGGCAAGCTCAACATTTTCAAGCGCCGTCAAGTTCGGAATGAGGTTATAGAACTGAAAAACAAAGCCAACGTCAAAGCGGCGGTAATCAATGAGCTGCTCCGGCGTAAGCTTTGTGATGGGTCGGCCGGCAACGCGGATTTTCCCGTCGTCAACGGTGTCCATTCCCCCGAGCAGATTGAGCACGGTGGATTTTCCGGCGCCGCTTGCGCCGACAATGAGGCAAAATTCACCCTTTTCAATCGCAAAATTAACGCCGTCCGCGGCCGGGATAACAATTTCTCCGGTCTGATATCTTTTGTATACGGACTCAAATTCAATGAAGCTCATTTTTTATCTCCTAAATTTCCCTCGCGCCAATGCTTGCGGCAAAGGCTCGTATATTTTTCATTCGCGCCGAGAACGACCTGTTCTCCGTGCTTGATGATTCCGTTTTCATCAAATCTTGCATTGCAGGTTGCTTTTTTTCCGCACCAGCAGATGGTTTTAACTTCCTCAATGGTGTCTGCCCATGCAAGCAGCCAGTGGCTGCCGGGGAAAAGGTCACCTTTGAAATCTGCCCTCAGGCCATAGCAAATCACCGGAACGCCGAGGTCATCAACAACGTGGACAAGGAATTCACATTCCTCTTTGGTGAGAAACTGCGCCTCATCAACAATGAGGCAATCGGTTTTTTTGATGTCCTCCTCTTTAAGCTCATGAAAAAGCACACACTCGCTTTCAAGTCCGCAGCGCGAATAGACCCTGTGTTCGCCGTTCCTTGTGTCAACGGCCGGCTTTGTGATGATGACAGACTGCCCCTGCTCCTCATAGTTATATTTGACCATGAGCGCATTCGCGGTCTTGCTTGAATTCATTGCGCCGTAACGGAAATACAGCTTCGCCATTTTTCTCCAACTCCAATCAATTTTTGCGCGCTTTCAACGCCGCTTCCCAAACTCCGTTGAGATATGCAGCACCGAGTGCACGGTCATAAAGACCATATCCGGGGCGCGCCTTTTCGCCCCAGATCATTCTTCCGTGATCGGGGCGGATATAACCGTCAAAGCCGACATCCTGAAGCGCTTTAACAATTTCATAAATGTCAAGGCTGCCCTCAGAGGAAAGGTGCGCCGTTTCGTGGAAGCGGTTGCCCTCCCTTTTGACGTTTCTGATGTGGGCAAAGTAAATTCTGTCTCCAACCTCGCGAATCATTGCCGGAAGGTCGTTCTTTGCGCTCGCGCCGAGCGAGCCGGTGCAGAAGGTCAAACCATTGCAGGGGGAATCAACAAGCTTTAAAAAGCGCTTTATTGAGTCAATGTCTTTGATAATTCTCGGCAGGCCGAAAATATCCCACGGCGGATCGTCCGGATGAATGGCCATTTTTACACCGCATTCCTCGCAGACAGGGATAATCTTTTTGAGGAAATACTCGAGGTTTTTCCAGAGATCCTCGGCCGTCACACCTTTGTATTTTTGAAAGAGCTCTTTAATCTCGCCCATACGCTCGGTTTCCCAGCCGGGCATGGCGTAACCGTTGGAGTTTTCGTCAATCTCACGGAACATATCCTCAGGGCTTTTGCCCTCAATCTGTTCGCCGTTATAAGCAAGGCAGGTGGCGCCGTTGCCCATATCGGCCGCAAGGTCTGTTCTTGTCCAGTCAAAAACGGGCATAAAATTATAGCAGATAACTTTCACTCCGGCTTTTGAAAGGTTCCTTATGCTTTCAATATAGTTTTCGATATATTTTTCTCTTGACGGGAGACCGAGCTTGATGTCCTCGTGAACATTGACGGACTCAATGCACTCCATTGAAAGGCCGGCCTTTTCAATCTGTTCCTTCATTTTGAGTATCATTTCAAGCGGCCATTTTTCGCCACAGGGCAAGGTGTGCAGCGCCGGAACAACGCCGGTAACACCCGGTATCTGACGAATCTGTTCAAGGGAGACTGTGTCCTTTTCTTCCCCGAACCAGCGGAAGGTCATTTGCATAAGTTTTCCCCTTTCTCAGGACGCAACGTCCGCGTCTGTAAAGTCTTTTGTTTCAACCGTCTTTTTTGTTTTGCTGTCAACAACGGTCACGGTGCATTTGAAATCATTGCCGCTAAGAGCCTGATAGATATAGCAGCCCTTTGCAATATCAAGCGCCATGTCCGCCTTATCGCCCGCGGCGTCATACTTGGCCTTGTCAACAAGAACAGAGACGGCGGAAAAGTCCTTGTCATCATAGCTTTCAATGCCCTTGACGAACGGATAATCTCCGCTCTCAGCCACGTTATAGATAGCTTGGATTGCTTTCATTCCTTTTTGGGTCATAAGAAGCTCATATGAAAACGCGTTCATTTTGACGGTTACCGTTCCGTCTGAGTTAAGCTTTGCGCTCTTATAGCCGTATTTTTCGCAGTAGGCGTCAAGGTTGTCCCGATATTCCTCATCAACGGCAGACAAAGGAAAGCTCACCTTAACGGTGTCCTTGATATCCTTGTCGCTTTCCGAGGATGACTCGGTGTTGACAAAGATTGCGTTGGGGTCTCCGCCCTTTTTGCACGCCGCAAGCGGCAAAACAAGCAAAAGGCAAAGCAAAAGGCAAAGAATTTTTTTCATTTGTACCATTCCTCCCGATAATTATATTGCAGAATGTATAATCAGAGCTTAAAGCTTTTTGCGGTGCATGACTATTCGTATTATAATAACATAAATACGAAAAGAATTCTACATATAAATGAAAATAATTATCCTTTTACTGTCCGCGATTTTGCCGAACGGAAGATTGTCCCGTTAATTCTGATTCTTGCGCGAACAAAGCTTTCTCCCCTTTTTTCATACTTTTTTGAATATGAGGTTCTTGAGGCGGAAACAACCTTTGAAAGAACAAATTCGCCTTTTTTAAGAGTGTAAATTTCGTAGCCTGTTGCACCCGGAACGCTATTCCAGGAAAGGAGTGTCTTTTTCCCCTCCCTTTTTGCTTTAACAGACGGCGCGGACGGACTTGTTATGAGCGTGTTTTTTTTCAATTTGCCAAAGAGCTTTTCGTTTCCGCTCAGCTTGAAGACTCTGACGGCAAAAGCGTACTTTTTTCCGCCCTCAAGGTTTTTGCAAAGAGCGTGGTTCTTTTTTGTTTCGCAAATAAGGACATACCTTTTTTTCTCAGCATCATATCTGAAAAGCTGATATCCATCGGCGCCGCCGACCTTTTCCCAAAAAACGGAAAGTCTTTTTGCCTTTGTCTTTTCCGGCTTCTGATATACCCTTGAAACAGCGGACGGAAGAACGGTGACCGAGCAAGAAGCGCGGCAAAGCGAACCGTCCGTCGCCGTGCAGGTGACAACGGCCTTTCCCGGCGAAAGCGCCGTCAGCACTCCGCTTTGACTGACAGAAACAACGGCCTCATCACCGCTTTTCCAAACAAGCTTTTTGTTTCCGGCGAACACGGGGAAAACCTCGCAGGAAAGGTTAAGACTCCCCTTTTCGGTGAGAGTTACGGCGGTTTTTGAAATTTTGAGGGAGTTCACCTTTATTGCGCTTCTGTCCGCGGCGGAAAAAACATAGGCTTCACTTCCCACTACCCAGGAGGGAATGCGCAAATTGAGCGCCGTCACGGTCAAGTAATAGCGGCCGTTTTGAGGGAGGGTCAAGCTTGCGGTGTTCGTTTTTGTTTCAAGCTCCGCGTGATATGAGCCGTTTTCGGCAGCGATGCCGACTTTGTATTGAGCAGCACCGGGAACCGGACTCCACGAAACGGAAAACGCGGTTTTTGAAGGATAAAGCTCACTCGTTTTTAAAACCCTTGCGGCGTTCACGGTGCCTGAAATGAATTCACATTTATTGAGCACCGTCCAGCCGTTCAAAAGGCCGTAGCAGACCTTTCCCCAAACCTTTTTTCCAACAATTCTTTTATCGGTCGCTCTGAAATAAGCTTCCGCCGGAATTGAACCGAGCTTCTTCTTTGGTTTTTCAAAGGAGGAATAGACGGCAATTACGCCGTCTCTGGGTGCTTGCCAGCGCTCGGTTGTTTTTTCAAGCTTTTCAAAGGCGGCCTCACCCTTTTCAACCGCGGTGAGATATAAATCAATGTTCGTGTTCTTCCTGTTGTTGCTTTTTTCGTGAAGAACATATGAAAAGCCGGGAAGCTCCGAAAGCTCTGTTTTTCCCCACCTGATTCCGCAGCCGTAAGACCAGTTCGCGTCAACAAAGGAGATTGTGTTCCCCTTAACTCCGGTCACGGTCAGTGAATGGCGGTTGTTGCGGTAGCGTATAATGTCACCGACACGCAGCTTTGAGGGAACCAGCTTTTCGCTTTTATTCCATGTCCGCGGACTTGTTCCAACAATTTCAAAACCGATTTTATATGAAAACCCCATGCACTGAATTGCGTTTTCAAAGCTGTTGCAGGTTTTTTCCTGTGAATCCCAGCTTATTCCGATATGATTCCGGCAGGGAGTGTCCGTCACACAGTCGGGATTGTTTTCACTTGAGCCGACATGATTCCAATACATTCCGTGGGGAAAACGGTCAGAAAGCTCAAGAAGAACGGCCTCGGTTGTTTTTTCCTTTCCGGCCGCAAAAGCAAAAAGCGAAAAGGCGTTCATAGCCAGTGATATGCACAGCAAAAACGAAAGAAAGCGTTTCATTTTTTGTTTCCTCCAAAAAAGTTTTCTCCGCAAATATTTTAGCATATACTGTCGTATTTTTCAATAATTGCTCGCCCGAGACAAAAAAAGAGACCGCCTCAAGGCGACTCGGCAAAAGGATAAACCAATCTTGCCAAACCACCCTAACGGCAGCCTTTTTGTTTAAGAAAAAATTATTTGCTGTAATGCCTGATGGAGCCTATTGACATTGCAACAACATCAACAACATGGAAGAACGCTCCGTCCTCGGTCGGCCAGACGGTCAGCCCCTCCGCCTCGGTCGGAAGAGCGGCGGCGGTGCGCTCAAGAACAACGCTCACCTTTCCGGTTTCAAGGTCGGCGGAATAGACGTGCTTTTTCTTGTTTGTGTCATTGCAGGAGATATAAAGCAAGCCGTCATAGACCTCCGCGCCCTGAACGCGGTGGAAGGAGGTTTCAAGCATTATTCGTCCAATCGGTTCAAGCGTTTCAATGTTAAGAACATTGACAAAATCTCCGCCTCTTGAAATACCCGTGTAAAGAACACCCTTTTCGCGGTCGGCAGCGCACCATGAGAGATTTCCCTCCGGCTGAACCTCCTCACCGAGAATTTTATATTGGCCGGTGAATTCAAGCGTCTGAGCGTCAAAAACGGCAACGGCCGGGTGCTTGCGGAAAAGATCCTCAACCGCAACATAAATCTTGCCCTCATAATATGAGCAGCCGCCAAGATGGTTAAAAAGCTGCTTCTTCATCTCCCGTGGCATTGCATCCCTGTTTTCCTTCACAACCTCGCCGGTTTTCATGTCAATTTTTGCAATGCCGTTGAAGCCGGTGTAAGTCCTTGCGCCGGTGCAGTAATAATAGGTTCCGTCCGTTGTGATGCCCTGAGTGAGATAGTCGCCGTCACAAAGAACATAGTGATCGGTTGAAATGAGCTTGGACTCGCCGAGCGAGTTTTCTCCTCCCTTGTCTGCAGCATTCGCAAAAAGCAGCATTGTGCTGACAAAAAGGGCAAAAATGCGTTTGAAAATTTCCATTGTTTTTCCTCCTGTGAAAGCCGGAAGAGCGGCTGAACAAATTGCTTTCTCAGTGATTATAACCCTGATTGCCGAATTTTTCAATAGTCTTTTTCATAGCTTAATTTAAAGGGAGTGGTGCAATGGATATCATCATAAACGGAGCCGGAGGAAAAATGGGCTGCGTTCTGCGCTCACTCATTCAAAGCGAAAAAAAGCACCGGGTGTCTGCCCTTGTTGACCCGGCGTTTGAAACTGACGCAAAAAGCTGCGTTTTTAAAAATCTTTTTGAAGTTTCAAAAACGGCGGACGTCATTGTCGACTTCTCCTTTCACACATCCGTTCCGCTTCTCTGCTCCTATGCCGTGAAAACAAAAACGCCCGTTGTTGTTGCAACAACGGGTCACACGGAACGGGAAAAAGGCATAATCGGCTCTTCTTCAAGACATATTCCGGTTTTTTATTCGGCCAATATGTCACTCGGAGTTGCGCTGACTGCGTGCATTGCAAAAATGACGGCCAAGGCTTTTCCGGAAGCCGAAATTGAGATTGTTGAAACCCACCATGACAAAAAGGCGGATTTTCCGAGCGGAACAGCCCTCATGCTTGCCGAAGCAATAAAAAGCGTCCGTCCGGGTCTTTCCGTCCGCAGCTCACATATTCCCGGAAAAGGAAGAGATAAAAATGAGCTTTTTATCCATTCGCTGCGGTTGGGAAACTCAGCAGGCTCTCATGAAATTATCTTTGCCCTGCCCTTTCAAACGGTCACAATCAAGCATGAAGCACACAGCAGAACGCTTTTTGCCGAAGGCGCGCTCAAAGCGGCCGAATTCATTGTTAAAAAGGAAAACGGACTTTATTGTGCGCAGGATATTTTGGAATGAAAGAGCAGCCGCCTTCCGAAATCATCTTGCGGTAACGGTCTGCCGCAGCGTTCCGGGAGTGTAGGCGGAGCCTTGATAAATTCCGTTTTTCTGAACACCGGTGTTGATTCCTCCGCTATAAATATTATAGCTTTTTCCGCGAACAAGCTCCGGACTTGAAAACCAGAAGTCCTCACACCTTCTTGGAAGCTTCAAACAAAAGAGCGATTTTCCGCGCTCATCGGTAACGGCAAGAAGAATATTCGCCGCCGCCTTTGCCGTTGATGAAAGCTCAGCGTTCCTGACAACGGTTGCCTTGTGGGTCGGAAGGTCTCCGGCGGCAAAAACAGTTCCCCCCGTAACGGTGTATATTCCGCGTCCGTTAGCTCCGCTCTTTGCGGAAAGGGAAACAACGATTCCGCCGCTTTGAGTGACAACCGTGTCCGGACTGAAGGCGCAGGAACGCGCATTGATGTATAGGTTTCCTCCGCTGATGTTTGCGAGCTTCGCCTCAATGCCGTCAAGGCAGTATTCGGTGTTGATGCTTCCGCCGGAAATGTTAATTGCGGCCGAGCTGAAAAACGCGGTGCGGTCTGTTTTGATGTTGATGCTTCCACCCGTGACAATGAGCCTTCCGCCGCAATTAAAGGCATCAGTCCTGCTGTTGACGGCAAAATCACCGCCCGAAACGGTGAGCGCTCCTGCGGCATAAACAGCGTTTGAGACTTCGGCATCAATCGGCGTGTCTTTCTGCGCAGCAATATGGGCGCCAAGCTCCGGCAAGGCCTTTTCACTGCCTGCGCCGTTCTTTTTTCCTGCTTTTTCCGTGCTTCCGCCGTCACCGGTCAGGTCGAATGAGCCTCCGGAAACAACGATGCTTGAAGAGCTGTGAACGCAGTCAAGCCGGCTTTCAATTTTAAACGAACCGCCGGAAACAACAAGCGCTCCTTTCCCCGGATCCGAGTCCCCTGTTCTGAGTCCGCTTCCGCCGGAAACGGCTGAGATGCTTCCGCCGGAAACAACAAGGCCGTTTTTTCCGCAAACGGCGTCATCAGAGCTTTCAATGTTCAGGCTGCCGCTTTCAATGCAGATGTCATCTGAGGAAAAAATGCCCTTTCCGTGTTTTGCTTCAATGAAAAGCGAGCCCTTTCCGCCGATTGTCAAGTCACCTTTGCTGAAAACCGCCGCCGGAACAAAGTCATCCTGCGCCTGACTTTCGCTTTCGCGTTGTGAGTCAATGCTGTCCGAAACGGTGTTTTTGGTGTCCTCGGTCAGGATGAGCCTTGCATCGCTGACGGAATCGGCAAAATATATCGGCGCATCGTCCGAGAAGCTAACTGAAACGCCGTTCAAATAAAGCATTACGCGCGCGTTCGGTTCCTTTGTGTCAACAACAATGCGGCCATTTGAAAGTCTGCCCTTGACCGAATAAGTTCCGCCTTTTGAAATTGTCAAAACAGAGTTTTCAAACGAGACGCCGCCGCCGTTGATTGTTGTGTTCTCATTGTTGAGGATAATATAAGTGTCAACATCGGTCGGAGACTCAATGTCATATGAGGTCGGCACCGTCACGGCGGTGTCGGCGCTTATCGGAGAAACCGTTGAAAGGAGAACGGGTATTTTGTTTTTTTCCGCGCCGCTTTTGCACGCGACAAAAAAAGCAGGCAAAAGACCAATCAGCAGCGCCGAAAACAGGGCGTTGATTTTTTTACAGCTTTGCATAAAGTGAACTCCCGATTAAAGATTTTCTCCGTTTTGAGCAAGACGGCAGCACATGATTTCAAGATTTCCGTTTCTGCATCTGATTGAGTCAATGAGTGCCTTTTCGTCTCCCCCGTTTTTGAGCTTTATTTCATATTTCAGCTTGAACAGGCTTCCCATGTTTGTTGTTTTAACGCTGACAAGCTCACAGCTGTCGGTATATTTTTCAAAAATATCGTTGAATGCGGCAGTGTAATTGAGGTTTTCCGGAATAACAACAGTCAGCTCTTTTTTTCCCTCCGCGGCGCGCGCACCAAGCTTCAAGGCCGAGTAGACAAGCAACAAAAGCAGCATGACGGCCGAAAAAATCACCGCAAAGGCAATGTATCCCATTCCGGTTGCAAGTCCGGCGGCAAGAGCGATAAAAATTGCACCGATTTCCTTTGCCGTTCCGGGAATGCTGCGGAAGCGGACAAGGCTGAATGCACCGGCAACGGCAACGCCCGCGCCGAGGTTCCCGTTGACCATCATAATGATAATCTGAACCACAGCCGGAAGCAGAGCAAGAGTGACAACAAAGCCGGAGGAATATCTTTTTTCGGTTTTCATGTATACAAGCGCGGCGGCAAGGCCGATAAGTATTGAGCACGCCAAGCAGATGAAAAAAGAATACGGCGTGACCGAAGAAGAGAGAACCGATTTAAAAATTGCGGGCATTTATAATTCCTCCGTTTTTTGCTTTGTTTTTAACTTACACATTTCACACATGGCAGGCATATTCCTGCCCGGGAGAAAACATCATCATTTCATAGGCTTTTCCGTACTTTGAAAATGCGCGCGGATAAATTTCAAGTTCGCCAAGGGCAGAAGAAAGCCAGAGCGGAACCGCACCGAGGGTTTTAACTTCCATAACATACAGTCCGTTTTCAAGAACAGGCTCCCCGTCCGAGCCGTTTGAAAGGTCAAGCATACGGTTACGGAAGCGGATGTTGCGGTCAAAGGTCACGCGGACATCTCTGTCCTCAGAGGAGAAATACGCAGTCCTGTCGTAAAAAATTGAAACCGTTGGGCGCAGCGAATGATAAAAGCCCATGAAATATGCAATTTCGCCATAGACCTGAGCGTCCAGCGCCGGAAAATTCCGCCGGCAGAGAAAGTCAACCGCCTCGCCATAGGTCATATTGACCCGGCGTTTATAGACAACGCCTTTATACTTCTTTTTCAGCTCAACAAAAACATTGCTGCTTTCCTGCGGTATTCCGTATGAACGAAGGCGCAGCTTTTCTTTGTACAGCGGCCGCTCAATCGAGGCGCGGATAAGGCGAAAGTCCGGGGTGTCAAAATAAAGATTGCAGACGGTGCTTTCACCAAACTCGTCCGGAACAAGCTTTCCGCCAATGAGAGAAAGGAGCTTTTCCTTTTGAGTTTCGGTTATAACATACTTTTTTTCATAGCGTTCAAAAACTGACTGATAAGCAGGCAAAGGCTCGCTCCCCTTTCTTGCTGTCCGGACTGCACCGGATGTTCATTATAAAACCACTTTGAAAACGAGCGATTTTGAGTCCGTGCTTTCCGCACTGATTTTCCCCTTGTGCCTTTGAACGATTGCTTTTGCGATTGAAAGACCGATGCCGTAGCCGCCGGTTTCACGCGAGCGTGAATTATCTGCGCGATAAAAGCGGTCAAAAAGACGCGGAAGCTGTTCTTTGTCAACATTATCGCAATCGTTATAAACGTCAAGGCAAACATTTTTTGAGGTTTTATAGAGCGTGACGATAACCTTTCCGTTTTCAGAGGCGTACTTCACGGCGTTATCGCAAAGGAGGGAAACAAGCTGGCGCAGTTCGGCCTCGTTGCCCTTATACATAACATGGTCAGGCACATTGACGGAAAACTCAAGTCCCTTTGCTTTTGCAATCGTTTCAAAATTTGCGGCGGTGTCAAGAACGGCCTCGCTCAGGTCAAACAGCTCGTGCCGGGCGTCCTGAGACGTTTCATCAAGCTTTGAAAGCTCAACAAGGTTCCGAACAAGAACGGAAAGCCGCTGGGTCTGATCCTTAATGCTTGTCAGCCACTCGTTTTCTCCCTCGCAGATTTCAAGAACGTCCGCATCGGCGGAAATGATTGCAAGCGGCGTTTTCAGCTCGTGGCCTGCATCCGTGATGAATTGCTTTTGCTTTTCCATGCTTGTTTTAACGGGCTCAAGCGCTCTTTTTGAAAAACGGTAAACCGGAAAAATCAAAAGAAGAACGAACACAAGACCAACAATGAATGAGATTGAAACAAGCGTTATTGACGACTCAAGCTCACGCTGAAAATCAATAAAAATAATCATTGATTTTTGTGTGTCCGCGTCCTTAACATAGTAATAGCGATAAGAATCAATGACGCCGAAGCCCGGCGCGTTCGGATAAATTTGAGAGGCAAACTCAAACGCATCCCGGTCTGTGACGGCGGCAACATTTTCCGTTGAAATGTCTGTTACAACATTGCCTTGAAGCTTAACAACAAAGTAGCGCGTTGAATACGGCGTTTCAACATTGAGCTCGCCGTTTCCGAACGGGTTCCAGAATGTACTGACATAATCGGAGATATTGACCGTTGTGCTCGGAAAGTGGCCGTCATTTTCCGCAAGCAGCAAAAGCGTGCTGCGCAGGTCGTAGTCACGCTGATAGATATTGATGACATTGACCGCAAAAAGCTGAACAAAAACAATCGTCACAAGAGCAAAAAAAGCAATTCCGACAAACCTCCGCTGAAGCTTTTTCAGCATTTGATTTCCTCCAGCGTATAGCCAACGCCGCGGGTGGCCTTGATTTCGATATTGGCCTTGAGCGAGGAAAGCTTTTTGCGCAGATATGAGATATAAACCCAAACAACATTAATCTCCGCCTCGGTCTCATAGCCCCAAATCCGCTCCATGAACTGCTCGGTTGAGATGAGCCTTCCGGCGTTGCTCATGAGCATTTCAATCATCTGGAACTCCTTGTTTCCAAGTCTTATTGAACCGCTGTCGGTTGAAAGCTCATAGGTTTCACGGTTGAGCGAAAGATTTCCGAGCGTGAGAAGATTGGGCGAAAACTCACTTTTTCTGCGCGTCATAGCGCGTATACGCGCAAGCAGCTCTCCGGTTGAGAACGGCTTTGTGAGGTAATCGTCCGCGCCGCTGTCCAGACCAAGAATTTTATCCTCGGTCTGCGCCTTTGCGGTGAGGATAAGAACGGGCGTTGAAATTCCGTTCTGGCGCAGCTTTTTGAGAACGTCAATGCCGTTCATTTTCGGCATCATAAGGTCAAGAATGATTCCGTCATAATTCTCACTCATTCCATAGTCATAAGCGTCCTCGCCGTTATAAACGGGGTCAACGGAATAGTTATTATGTTTGAGGATTGCGCAAAGAGCCTTTGAAAGGTCCCTTTCATCCTCAGCAAGAAGAAGTCTCATAAGATTAAATCCCTCCTCAAATTTTCAGAAAGCCGCCGCAGCGGCAAGGGTCACTGTTATTATAGCTTTTATCGCCCTCCAAGGCAAGAAGCAAACAGCTTTTTTCAAACATTTTTTTGTTTTATGTTGACGTTATCTATAATAATAAGCCGACCTAAAATAAACATAAAGCCAAAATAACAAATGAAACCCGACGCTGCCGAAAGGTGCGCCGGGTTCCATCTATTTGAAAGGAGAGGGGAGTGCGGTGGGGAGGAGGGGGCAGGTGAAAAATCGGAAAAAACACACTGCGATCCCCATCGCACAATCACAGTATATGAGGGGAACTTTAAACGTAACTAAAGTAACAAAACTTTTTTCAAAATTTTTTTGAGACGGTTTTTAAGCGGATTCTTCCTTCAAAAAGACGGCCATATCCTCCGGGATTGGTGCAGAGCAGGTTATCCTCTCCCCCGTCACGGGCTGAGAAAAGCTGACCTTTCCGCAGTGCAGCGCCTGATGGGTGATGTCGTCTCTTGCCTCACCATACATTCTGTCACCGAGAAGCGGCGCACCGAGGAAAGCAAAATGAACACGGATTTGGTGCGTCCTTCCGGTTTCAAGGTGGATTTTCAAAAGGGAAAGGGTTTCGCCTGTCCTTAGCGCTTCCCAGTGGGTCACAGCTCGGTCTCCACGGTCATCAGCCGTGCGGCATGTTTTCATCTGGTCGGGGCGGAAAATCGGCTTATCAATCGTTCCGCTCCCTTCAAAGCGTCCGGTTGCAAGGGCAAAGTATGTTTTTTCAATGTTTCCGGAAAGCCTTGCGGCGGCATGGCTGTTAAGGGCGCAGACAACAAGGCCGCTTGTCCCCTTGTCAAGCCGTCCGACAGCGCGGAACGAACAGCTCATCCCCTTCTTTGAAAGATAGCCGCAAACGCTGTTTGCAAGCGTATCACCCTGGTGGTTATGTGATTCATGAATCGGCATATACGCAGGCTTGTTGACAACAAGAACATCACTGTCCTCATAAACAACCTCCGGCATCACCGAGCCGGGAGCGGCAGTCTTTTCATCCTCGGGAATGTTGATTGAAACGCGGTCGCCTGTTTTGAGAAGGTCAACCGTTCTTGCGTGAGCGCCGTTGACAAGCAGTCCGTTTTCCGTGCGCTTGAGCGAGCGGACAAGCTTTGTTGAAAGGAAGACGCTGCCCTTGAGGAAGCTATACAGCTTTTTCCCGTCATAATCTTCCGGAATCAAAAATTCAAGCGTCCTCATCAGCGATCCTTGACCGAGCACTCATCAAGCAGCCTCTTTTTTTCGTCCCAAAGCTTCTGAGAAAGGTCAACATAATACTTATGCGGATTTTCAAAGCGTTTGACCTCATCCCAAAGGGTATCAACCTGTGCGGCGCAGTATTCTTTGATGTCATTGATATCCGGGCTGTTATAAATTTTCTTTCCGTTTTCAAAAACTTTAACGTGAAGCTCTTTCGCCGTAAAGTTATCAAGAACCTTGCGCTTCCAAGTGTAAACGGGGTCAAAAATTTCATAAGGCTTGCCGCTTTCAATAACCTCATCAAAAAGCGTGACAACGTCCGCAAGAGCCTTGCCCGTGTCATTGTCATAGAGCCTGTATACCTTTTTTGCGCAGGGAGTTGTGATTTTTGAAACATTTTCGCTCAGCTTGATGCGCGGAACGGGCACTCCGTTTTCCTCGACGGCGGAAATTTTGTAAACACCGCCGAAAACGGGCGCAGACGCCGCAGTGATGAGACGCTCACCAACGCCGAACGAGTCAAGCTTTGCGCCCTGAATGAGCATATCGCGGATAATGTTTTCATCAAGCGAGTTGCTTGCAACAATTTTGCAATCCGGAAAACCAGCGTCATCAAGCATTTTGCGCGCTTTTTTGGAAAGATAGGTGATATCTCCGCTGTCAATGCGGATACCCTGCGGACGGAAGCCGCGCGGAAGAACCTCCCTTTTGAAAGCTTCAATCGCGTTTGGAACGCCGGATTTGAGAACATTATAGGTATCAACAAGGAGGGTGCACTGGTCGGGATACTGGCGTGCATAGGCGCAGAAAGCCTCAAGCTCGGAATCAAAAAGCTGAACCCAGCTGTGAGCCATTGTTCCAACGGCAAGAACGCCGTAATCACGCTCGTCAATGGTGCAGGCCGTTGCATCGCAGCCGCCGATATATGCTGCTCTTGCGCCGTAAATTGCGCCGTCATAGCCCTGCGCTCTGCGTGAACCGAATTCCATTATCGTGCGGTCGCCGGCAGCGCGCTTAATGCGGTTGGCCTTTGTTGCAATAAGGCTCTGGTGGTTAATTGTCAGAAGCACCATTGTTTCAATAAGCTGCGCCTGAATAACCGGGCCGCGGACGGTAACAATGGGCTCACCCGGAAAAATGACGGTGCCCTCCGGTATTGCCCAAACATCACAGCTGAATTTAAAATTCGCAAGATAGGCAAGGAAGTCCTCATTGAAACCCTTTTTGCGCAGCATTTCGATGTCCTTTTGAGTGAAGGAGAGATTTTCAAGGTAATCAATGAGCTGACGCAGACCGGCCATGATTGCAAAGCCGCCGTCATCGGGAACCTGGCGGAAGAACATATCGAACCAGGTAATTTTATCGCCGAGTCCGTTGCAGAAATATCCGTTGGCCATTGAAAGCTCATAAAAATCGGTGAGCATTGTGAGATTTCTTTCTTTCAGAGTGTTGCCCATTATACTTCCCCCTGTATAGAATTAATTGTAAGGCTGGCACAGTCAGTATACTCCATTTTTGAGCCGATTAAAAGCCCTTTGAGCAAAAAAAGCCGCCTTTTGTTCAACACCGACACAGAACGGGAAAGTGTTGGATTTTGCCGATTTGTTAACAAAAATTTGATTGCTATTTAAATTATTCAAAAAATATGCCGATATTGGTCGAAATATACAATTTAAATATCATATGGGCACTATTATTTGATTTTTCATTTTGAAATATTATTGTCATTCTAATTGACAAAAAGAAAATGTTATGATAACATTAACTCATGATGATTGTTCAGGTTTGAATTATTCGTCAAATTTTTTAGGGGTGTGATTTTTCAATGAGAATCAGAAAACAGGCACTTGGAACACGCAACATGGTTGGCGCTAAGATTGAGGCCAAGAGAAAAGAACTCGGTATGAAGCAGATCGATCTTCTTACTCAGCTCCAGATCAAGGGCGTTGAACTCACCGCATCAGGTCTTTCAAAGCTTGAAGGTCAGATCAGAAGCGTAAACGACTATGAACTCGTTGCCATTGCTGACGTTCTCGGCGTTTCAATCAACTGGCTCGTCGGAAAAGAATAAGAGTTCCAAAAACACTATGCGTCCGGACTTGTTTGCCGCAATGAAGCTTTTGCTGCGGTGAACAGCTCCGGACGCATTTTTTGCGTCTTAAAACGCAAAAAAGGAGCCGCCGCTTGCGCGGTAGCCCCGTTTTTGATTATGACTCAGTGCTTTTCAAGCCACTGTTCGGCCTTGGCCTTTGAAAGGGACTTGATGTCCTCCTTGGTGTAAGGAGACTCGCTGCCGCCGTTTACATAAAGGAAATAGAGGCCCTTTTCGGTCTGATAAAGACTTTCCTCAAAGCCGGCTGCATCGCCAAGCTCACCCTCGGTGTACTTTTTGACAAGGGTTGAAGCATCGGTGTCATATTCTCTTTTGCAGATTATTTTTTTCATGAAACAGACATTCCTTTCATAAGAGTTTTTCAGAATATTTCATCTGACTATGCTCATTATTTTATCATTTCTGAAGAACTGTTTCAAGAATTAAAATTGTTGAAATTCAACAGTTATACGCTTTGATTATGTACAAATTCAACAAATTACCACTTGTTTTCAACGTACTCGCAGAAAGCGTACATATCGTCAACAACAATTTCCGTTCCGTCATCAAGAACAGCCTTTCCGCTCCAGCGGCCGTGAACCTGATGCGAGTGCATACGCAGCGCGTTAAGAACATTGGTATCGTTGTGATTATCGAACATCGGCTTCATTGTGAAGTCAAAGCGTCCGTCCTCGGAAACAAAGTGCCACGGTTCAAGATACTTATCCGGCTTCGGGAAAGTTTCAACGTCAACGGCGCCAAACTTATGCGCCTTTCCGTCATAGAAAATGCAGGTTTCAGTTGCGTTGCTTTCATCTCCGATTCCCCAGGTGATTTCAAAGCCGAAAATGTGCTTTTTGCCGTCCTTGTCGGTGAGATATGTTGAGCCGTTGCCCCAGTACCAGACAAGCTGATACGGCGTGTTGACCCTGCCCCAGTCAAGGCAAGCAAAGGTATCGTCCTTTGAAAATTCAAAAACCTGGTCGCCAAAGCGGAAAGTTCCGCTGCACGGCATACAGTTCTGCTTTGTTGTCATGAAGAAACGGTCGGGATAACCTTTGAACGGAAGAACGGTTGTAATGTTTTCAAGTCCTTCGGGAATATCCATCGTGAAGTCGCAGACAACGTCCTTGCCCTTTGACTTTCCTTTGAAATAAAGGCTTCTTTCGGTTTCCCTCGTATCAAATTCAAACTCCGCTTTGCCGATTCCGGTGACGGTATACTTCACATTGTTTGGAACATCGCCTTTCGGCGGAAGGACATATTTGTTCTTTCCGCCAACAAAAAGTGCGGTTGCGTTTGCAATGGTTCCGCCTGCGAGCTTTTTGCTCTTTTCCGGGTCGGTGATATCCATGATTACAGCCGAAACATAGCCGCCGAACGAGATGTTCGCAAAGCTTATCTGAACCATATATTTTCCGTTGCTGATTTGATAAAAGTCCCATTCCTTTGAGCGCATGGGGTGCTTAACGCCGTTTCTGTCATAGGTGAAAAGCATATGCCTCGCCCAGCCGGGAGAAAGCAGCGTTCCATCAGCGGAGAGGAGCGGGGTTTCCTCGGTGTACTCTTTTTGTTTGCTCTTAACTTCTCCCTTGAGCCATGAGGGGTATGTGCGCTTGAGTTCTGATGCCATTTTCGTTTTTCCTCCTTTTGCGGTTTATCGCATTGTACTATAATTATAGCAAGGCAGACTGAATATTGCAATATTAATAAGATTTTTTCAGAAAGAACTTGATAAGCAAGAGTCTGATATGCTATAATGATTTTGCGACACAAATTAATATTAGGATATTGGGATACTCTCCTTGTGATTACACATTAACTATGTAGAAAATGTGTTTCTCCTTATTTTATGTGTATTCATTGAGTATCCTTAAAGTAATTTGTGTCGCAGCAATGGAGTTATGCATTTTCCGGTGTGCGTAGCTTCGTGTTGCGCACACTTTTTATTTTTAGGAGGAAAAAAGTAATGGAAAGCCTATTTAGAAAAACAGGTGAAGAAATCAAATCAGTGGCAAAGGTTATGTTTGTTTTAGAGGTAATCGCATGCATCATTTCGGCCATAGTATTATTTGTCGGTGAAGCCGCAGGATATGCTTTGCTGGTTTTGTTTTTGGGCCCTGTAGCTGCATGGGCAAGTAGTATTATGACATATGGATTTGGCGTCTTGGTTGAAAAGATTTGTTCAATTGAAAAAGCCTTGAAAGCTCCCGAACAATCTCCGGAAAAAGAAGAAAGAATCAAGAACGTTCAAGAGCTTTTCTATAAAAATCAAATAACAGCAGCGGAATATCAAAAATTACTTGAAAGAATTAATGATTGAGGTGGTTTTAATATGAACGAAAAACCCGAATTTAAACAAAAGCTTACAAAATCAACTATAATATCCGCCTTAGCTGTATTGGTTTGGCTGGTTTCGATGATAATTTCAATTCGGTACATAAGTATTAAGGGTTCGGCATATATAATCGAAGATATTATTATAACAATTATGCTGTTTTTTTGGCTGTTGTGTAATTTGAATGTTATAAAAAGCAAGAAACCTCAAGTCTTTGGAATAATTGCAATGAGCGCGGTTGCTGTTTGCAT
Source organism: Ruminococcaceae bacterium UBA6416 (assembly GCA_002438505.1). Taxonomy (GTDB): domain Bacteria; phylum Bacillota; class Clostridia; order Oscillospirales; family Acutalibacteraceae; genus UBA6857. The sequence goes on from DJPI01000018.1 coordinate 46,402, forward strand.
GATTTTAGAATTAATAGCGGTTATAGCGCAGAATCGTCAATATTCCGGAGCGGATAATACAATTTTGATTTTGCCGATGATTTTTCCGATTGCATTTCTACTGTTGGCGTTGCTGACAATAATTGTGCTTTTAAAAAAAGCATCTGTAAATATGTTTGTAATTTTTTCTATTGCCTTAGAAGTGGTATTAGGTGCTTTTTCTATGATGGCAAACATGTCCAACTATAACGGTTATAAACTTGCAAATTTGCTTGAGTGTTTAATCTGGGTTCTGTTTTACTTTTCGTTTTTAACCTATTATCGTAGCGATAACAAGGAAAATGTGAAGCAACAAACAGTAATGAACCCGCAACAGGAATTAGCTACACTTAAAGGATTTTTCGACTCCGGCACAATAACCGAAGAAGAATACAACCAAAAAAGAGCTGAAATTTTAAACAGCTTATAATTAAACATCATAAAAACCGGAACAACCGCAGCCCGAAAAGCTGCGGTTTTTGTTTTGCGTTATAGAACAAAAACTTTGCAAAATAACCCTCAAAAACCGTTGACAAAGGGAAAAATATCTGATATAATCGGTGATACCGCATGTAATGGGCGGCTCTGTGCCACAAGCAGTCCCCTGCGCCCGAAGCAGCGAGTCCATAATAAAGGAATGAAAGAAAATGTACGCAATTATCCAGACCGGCGGAAAGCAGTACAAGGTCTCAGTCGGAGACGAGATCTTTGTTGAAAAGCTTGACGTCAATGCAGACGATGAAATCACCATCGGTGAAGTTGTTGCAGTTTCGGCTGATGACGCTTCAATCAAAGTCGGCGCACCTTTCGTGGAGGGAGCAACCGTCAGCGCCAAAGTCGTTAAGAACGGCAAGGCTAAGAAGGTCGTTGTTTTCACCTATAAGCCCAAAAAGAACGCTAAGCGTAAAAAGGGTCACAGACAGCCTTACACCAAGCTTCAGATCACAGCAATCAACGCCTGAAAATGATTCTTGCAAAGGTTTTTTCGTCCGGAAAAAAGCTTGTCGGTTTTGAAATAAGCGGCCACAGCGGCTATGCCAACGAGGGCAGCGACATCATCTGCGCCGCGGTTTCCTCCTGTGCATACATGGTTGTGAACACCGTTACCGATATTTATCACATCGGCGCCGACATTGAGCTTCATGACGGTTTTTTAAAGTTCCTTGTTCCTTCTTCCAAAGCCGAGGAACTTCAGAAGCTGTTTTCCGGCTTTGAGCTTCATCTCAAAGCGCTGGCGGAAGAGTATAAGTCATTTTTGAAGGTTGAAAGCAAAATTATCTAACAAATAACACGGAGGTGCAAACAAATGCTTAAAATAAACATTCAGTTGTTCGCTCATAAAAAAGGTATGGGTTCAACCCGTAACGGACGTGACTCCGAATCAAAGAGACTCGGCGTTAAGCGTGCGGACGGTCAGTTCGTTCTTGCAGGCAACATCCTTGTAAGACAGCGCGGAACCCACATTCATCCGGGCAACGGCGTTGGCAAGGGTTCAGACGATACCCTCTTCGCCCTTGTTGACGGAAAGGTTAAGTTTGAGCGCTTCGGCAAAAGCCGCAAGAAGGTCAGCGTTTACGCTGTTGAACAGTAATCAGATGTTTTTGAGGCTGCTGCGTTTTTCGCGGCAGCTTTTGTTTTATATTAAAAAAGCCCACGGACAGCATCTGCCATCCGCGGGCTTTATTATTTCAGTCTTATCCAACGGCAATGTATGCGTAATTAATCAGCAGCTCGTTGAGCTGACAGATTGCGCCGCCGGTTCTCACCGCAATGGATTTGCTGATTTTGAAGCCTGTTGCCGTGAGAGTAACTCCCCTTGTGTTTCCTCCCTCGCCGCAAAAAGCAAAACGGTAGGTTGCAACCGCGTTTTCCGCGTCATAGGAAACAAGCTGGCTTCCAAGCTCATAAATAATGAGCAGCTTCGGCCTGAAGCCGAGAAAAACCTCGCGCTCCTCCTCACCGGAGCCTGTGTATCTCCCGGTCACCACCGGATTTTTCAAAAATTCCTTTTCCGCCGCGGTGACGTGAATTTCCTTGTTCGCCGTGTGAACCTTGCAAAGAAAATCGGCATACGGCAAAAGCGTACTGTCAGCCGTGTCATAGGCCGGACAGGATTCATAACGGAAAAAGAGCGTGCACGGAATCTTGACCGCTTTTGAGTCATCGTCAAGGCTTGCCTTTTCAAGGCTGTAGCCAATCATCTCTCCGTTGAAATGGTCGCAAAGCCGGTCAAGAACAGCCTCAGCCTTTGCAATGACGGTTTCGGCGGCAAGATTCGCCGGGGAATAGCAGTTCATTGAAACGCTGATTTTGTTGACACGGCAGCATTTTCTTGTTGTTTCGTCATTGTAATGAGAAACATTGTTTTCTCCGGTCATGAACGCAAGATAAATCTTTTTTATCGGTGCGCGGACGCTGTCTCCGGAATATGAAAGCACCGCTTTAACATTTTCAATATCCGTCATTTTTGTGTTTATCTGAGTAACAATTTCCGAAACAAGAGCATCGGTAACTATTGAATCGCCCCCTTGTTCTGGTGAACGATTGCCCAATAATAGAGCGGTTCGTCACCGAAATAGATTTTTTCGCAGTGATCAACATTGAAATCCTCGTCTGCGCAGCGCAGAAAAACGCTCAGTCCGTTGACTTCCTCAAGCGGAACATACGCCGGGCAAATCAGAAGGAACTTTGTCAAAACATCATAGCCAAGCTCGGTCTGAATGACGCTGAGATACATTTTGTTTTTATACCGCAGCGGCTGAAAAAAGCCGCGGAACGGGGTGACGGTTCCGTCCTTTTCAATCGAAAGAGGCCGGCCGTATTTTTCAATGAATTTTGACGCGGTGTTATGACTGAGCGGCAAAATAAAAACCTCCGTCCGTAAGAATATCGGCGCTTTTCAAAAAAGCCTCATCACGCATGGCCTTTTCAATGGAAAATTCCTTTTCAAGGTCACGCTGAATGGTCATGTCTCCGGCTTTGTAGCTGCTGAACCTGTCAGGTGAGGCAAGAAGGCGGACAAAAATCTGAACCCTTGCCTCAGCGGCAGCGAGCGCCGCAACACGCGGCGACTCGCTGTCTGCATCCTCTTTGAGAATGCTCTTGACAAAATTCAGCGCTCTCTGACAAACGGGAAGAAGCTGCGCGTCCGGAACATCGGTGAGATCGGCGTGCTCCTTGAGTATTGCGCAGACCTCAGTCGGTTCAATCATCAAAACGCCTCCTTTTGCTTAAAGCGAAAGAGCCTTTGAAGCGGGCGTATAAATTTTTGCAAAGCCCGCAATGCTTGTGATTGCCGCACGTTCAAGCTGGCGGTCAATGAGCTTGTCAAATTCCGTTGTGACGCCGCCCGCGGAAACAAGCTCAAGCGCACAGGTTTTGTCAAGACCGATGAGCTTGTCCGCCTCAACGGCTGAGCTTTTAACAAGCTCGGCGCCGAACGGAGTGACAAGATTTCCGGTTGAATGGAAGCTGAGACCGGCCGCGGCATCGCGCATTTCCGAAAGCTTAAGGATATGCGCCGTCATTGAGGGCGAGGCAATGATGCAGTTGAGCGTATAGGGGTCAAAGCTGTTCCAAAAATCAACAAGGTCGCTGTAAGCGAGTGTACCTTCGGTTGCAACGGATTTTTTTGTGATGGCGTTTCCGTTTCCGTCTCCGTTCATGAGAACGTCCACTGCATCCTTGAGCTGAGATTTTGCAATATAAGCACCAATCTGGCGCAGCGTCACTGTGAAAAGGTCAAGGCGCTGGAAGCGGATTGCTTCATATGACGCAACAAGCATTCTTCCGCGCTTATGAAGTTTGACAAGGTTTTCCTGGGTCTTTACCTGCGTTTCCGGAATCACCGCACCCTCGCCAACAATTTTGAGGCTCTTTTCGTCATCGGACGGAACGGAGGTGATGGTTCTGTAATCAAGCGCTTCAACATTCGTTGTTGTTGCAACAATCTTTTGAAGAAGGTCGTTCTCCTCAATTCCGGCGTTTACCGCCCTGCTGATATATTCGGGGAAAAGGGCTGCGCTGTCTGAGGTTTTGAAGAATTTTTCAACCCTGTCACTGCCCTTTCCGCTCACTCTGATTGAAAAGCGCTTGAGCTGGCGCTGATAGGCATCAAGCCCTTCAAGCTCGGTGCCGATGTAATTTTCAGACGGGTCAAGCTCTTCAAGCGCCTCGGTGAAGCTTTTTCCGGTTGTGTAAAGTCCTTTTTCAAGCTTAATGTTTTCATATACTGCCATATTCAATTCCTCCTTATAAATTAGAAATAAAAACCGACTGTTTTTCCCGTTGTGTCAACGTCAATGACGGAAACCGCCGTTCCGTTGCTTGACATTGTTTTAACATTAGAGCTTCCGTCTCCGGCAAGGAGTGAGCGGCCAACAGTCGGAGCTGCGCCCGAATACTTCACCTTGCAGTAGCCGCAAAGCTGGACGGTTGCATAGCCGTCTCTGACGTCAACGCATATGCCGCAGAAGGCCACGCCCGAGCCTGCGGCGCCAACGGTGTAATTGCTTGTGAATGTGACCGGTTCACCTTTTTTTACGCCTGCATCGGCGGCAAAGGTTGCTGTTTTTGAATTAAAGCCTTCAAGTGATACGTTCATTTTCATTTTCCTCCTTAAATTCTGAATGCGGTGTTGTCCGCTGATTTTCCGTTGTTAAAACTTTTGAGCTGCGGTTCGGCCGGAAAAAGCTTTTCAACCTGTTTTTTCAGTCCTTTTGAAAAAGACTGAAGCTCTGAAACATTCATTCCCTCACAGCCCTTTGCAAAAACTTTTGCGTCAACATTCGGCATGACGATATGAACATTTTTTTCAATCTCGTTCAAAAGACTTTTTCGATAGAGCTTTGCGTCCTCGGCTTCTCTCTCAAGTGATGAAATGTAAGCTTTGAGCTTTTCAACCTGATTTTTTGAAAGCTCCAAAGATGAATCCGCGCTTTTAAAAATTTCAATTACATTTTCCGTTGATATTCTCTCCTTTTCAAAGTTTTTGGTCACACCTGCCGCGCGCTGAGCCGGAACGGCAACAAACGACCATTCATAGGCATCGGTCGGCTCTTTGAGAACCGCAAAGCAAAGCGAACCGGAATAGTTCTTTCCTCTCATGTGCTCGCAGCCGTGCTTTCTCATGTCGGCGCCGCAGACCGAACAAAGCGCCTTTTCAACCGCACAGCTCACGCTGACCTCCTTTTTGATTCCGCCCTCAATTTCTTCAATGAGGCTCTCGTTCTCCTTTGTTCTGACCATGTATGCCCTGGCTTTCAAAACGCTGTAAAACTCGCCGAGCGGCGTTTTTCTGCTTTTGTCGGTCTCAACCCACGTTTTGAAAATACGCGCCGTCTGGAGCGTGCTTTTTGCGTTGTGGTCAAAAATCCCCGTCTTGCCTTCAAAAAGAGCGGCAAGGCCGTTGAGCGCTGGAAGAGAAAAGCATTCAAAATCGCGGTCAACATCATTGTCACAAAGACTGACCGAAAAAACATAAACATCCTTTTCTGAAAGCTTTTTTCTTGTGTACCGGTTAATGAGGTCAAGCTCGCCCTCTTTGTTCTGATTGGTTTGATTATTCGTTTCCATTTTCCACACCTTTCGTTTCAGCAAGAATTTTCTTGCTTTGTGCTTTGTAGTATTCGCTTTTGGCCATCTCTGCAATATCCTGAAGTGTGATATCACTCCACTCGATTGAAAAATTGCAGTCGAGGCCAGAAAGAAGAAGATGCGTTTTGCAAATTTGTCTGATGACCGGCTCAATTTCGCGCTGATAGGCCTCAATCTCGCTTGTGAGGATATCCGCCTGCTGAGAGGACATCCGCTCCGTTGTTGACCATGAAAGGCCAAGCAAAAACGGCGGAATTCCAAGCTTTGCAACGATCTGCTCAAGCATCTGCCTGACGGGAACCTCGCTTTCAAGAATCTGGTTGTCTGCGCCGATTGCCTTGATTTCAACATCTCCAACGGCAACAAAGTCTTTGACGGGGCCGTTTTTTTCCATCGCTTTGCGCCATTCGTTTGCAACCTGCTTTGCCCGCTCTTTTGCATATGCCCTGTCAAGCGTATCGTTCTGCGGCTTATAGGTCACGGCAAAGCGAACATTGCCCACTCTTTCCCAGTTGAGGCGTATGGTGTTGTAAACTTCAAGCAAAATGTCCGCAACAAACGGCAGCCCCTTGAGCACCGATGTTCCATAAATCTTTCCCGGCTCCGGGTTGTGAACGCATTTGAGTATCAGTCCCGGATATTTTACGGGAACAAAGCAGCCGCCGTTACCCCTTGCGCTGACGATAACGTCAAGCGGCGATGCCCCGGCCGAAAGCGAAACATTTTTGAGATCCGCAATATAAAGACTTCTTATTCCGGCGCTGTCTGCAACAATTTCACCAACGGCTGTTCCGCAGGTCAAAAGCTCGCCGAAAAAGGTTGAAAGAAAGGCATAAATTCCTTGCCGCGTTCCGCCAACATCAACCTCACAAAGAAAGCGTTCAAGGCTCTTCTGTGCTGCGTCCGTTTCCGCTTTGACGCTGAATGTTCCGAGAAGACGTACAAGCTTTCCAATCGCCGCGTCAATTATCGGCACCGCCTCACGCAGTGAGCGGTAAAGCGCAACGTCCTGAACAACACCGGGGGTATATGACGAAATCGGCAAAAACGGATGGCTGCTTTTTCCCGTCTGCGGAACGGCAACGGTGTTTTCCGTGCTTTCGGGTTTTTTCTTTTTTCCAAAGGTCAAACTATCTCTCCTTTCTGTCCGATGCAAAAGCAAAGAAGCCATCGTCCTCATTCTCTGCCAAAGCAGTCGAAACAAAGTATCTTATATCGTCCATTGCGTGATCGTTTTCCTTTCTGGGGCTGTCCTTTGCGCTGCCCTCCTCCCAGCGATAGAGCGAAAACTCTCTGAGTGCCGCCCTGCAATCGGGTGAGATGAATATCTTTCCCTGCTTAAAGGCCTCATGAACACGGCGGATTCCGCAGGCAACATCGTTTTTGGCGCGTATCACGCGGAACCTGTTGTGCCGTCTGACGCACTCAATGAAGCTTGCCGCGGATGGGTCAACAATGACCGCCTCAACCGGAAGAGAACCGGCCAGCCTTTCAAGCTCGGCATAATACTCCTCATCCGTCTTTTGCGCCCCCTCTTTTCTTGAGGAATAGTAATATTCTTTTGTTCGGAACCAACGTCCACCGAACAAAGCCCAAAGCCCCATTGACATTGGATTGACCGTTCCGTAGTCACAGGAAACATAAAATTTTTCTCCGCGTTCTTTTGGAGGCGCTTTTGTGTAATTCCCGTTTGCCGCCTCCGGATACACCAGCCCGTCAACCGCCACCCATTTTCCGAGGACGAATCGTTCATAAAAGCTTCCGCTGTAAAGGCTTTCATAGCGGCGTATCACTTCCTTTGAAAGCGAGGGGTTGTCCTTCATCAGAAAATGAAGATGGAAGCAGTTTTTTTCCTTTGCTTTTTTGATCCACTCCTCATAGAACCAGTGGAGCGGATTTTCGGGGTTGCAGTTAAACCAAAACTTTGCGCCCGACGGCGAGCAGCGCGCAACGGCCTGTTCAACAAACGAGCGCGGCATGAGAGCCACCTCATCAAAAAACACACCGCAAAGCGTCATGCCCTGAATGAGCGCAGCCGAGGATTCATCGCGGCCGCCGAAAAGATAAAAGCGGTTTTTTCTTCCCGAAAGGGAGATGTCAATGTAGTTTTGCGACTGCCTCTCGCTGCAATCAAAGCCAAGCGAGGAAAGAACAGGCAAAAGAACGGAAATAACATTTCTGCGCAAAGAGGTTATTGTTTTTCCGCAGAGAGCGAATGAGCAGTCTGAAAAGCGATATAACGCCCAGGCAACAAATGAAAGCGACATACAGGTTGTTTTTCCGCTGCGCACCGCTCCGTCGCAGATTATGCCGTCATAATCTTTGAAAGGCGAGCTTTCATGCCACCACGAAAGAACCTCAAGCTGCTTTTTTGAAAAAGAGGTGAAGCCGCTGTTATCCATTCTCTTCTCCCTTCAAAGCATCGGTGCCTTTTTCAATCGCGGAGTAAAACGCTCTGACCGAATCATTCGAGTCTGAAAGGCAAAGCGCCTCAAGCTTTTCAAGCGCTTTAAGCCGGTCAAAAAATTTCACCTCAATGCCGCCGCCCTTTTGTCTTTTGATTTCAGAGACTGAAAAAAGGTCGGCCTTTTCAAGTTCCTCCTGTGTCATCTCATCGCAAAAAATCAGTTTCACCGCGTCTGCAACACAGCCGAAAGCAAGCCGGTAATATCCGGCGGCAACGTCCTGCTTTTTTCTTTTTGTTTTTTCGTCTGCCGCTTTTATGAACGCTGCAACCTCTTTTTTCCTGAGCAGCCGTGCCGCGCTGCGCTGCGGAGAACGGTAGCCGCTTTTTGCGGCCGCCTCGCGCCCGTTGCGGTCAAGCAGATAGTAGGTGCAAAAAAGCTCCTCCTTTGCGGAAATTTTGTTCTTCATTGTTTCCTCCTTTCCGGAACTTTGCGGAAGGTCTTTTCCGGTCAAAGTCATAATTTTTTGACCCTTCTTTTTTAACCTTGAAAAAGTCCTTCCATATATACCCTCAAAAACGGAAAAAGTCGCGCATTTTGCGCGACTTTTTGGCCTGTTTTTAAAAAATTTTCTGGTTTTACAGGATTCGACTGGGTTGTTTTTACATATTGGCAGTTTGACGATATTTTGCGGAAACAAAAAAGCACCCTGAAAAACCAAGGTGCTTATAAGTCCTGAATCATGATAAATATTTTTTGGTATGTTCCGTTTGTTCAATAGAAACTCTTCCATCGTTTACATAAATCTTCAAAACTATTGGAGCCGGTGTTTCATCGTTCAAGCCCTTGGCTCCCTTTTTTGGGTCATAATATTGCAGCCAAATGTCATTTTTTCCCCAACACTGCGGCAAGCTTTTAACTTTTTCAAAATCAATATTATTGTGTACACAATAATCTCTGATTTGATCTTCATACGCATTAAACAGTTTACACATAGTTATCTGAGCCTTTCTGACTACAAATATTACTAAACAATTCTGTTCAGTCCTTGCTGTAGCCCGGCAAGGACTGATACCGGTTTCATCCGTTGTGAATTTTCAAAAAGCAAATTTCAAGAGATGCAATTTTGATTAGCGTGATTTGGCACACCAATCACGCCTTTTTTCAAATGTCCTGAAATCACCTTTAGAATTATATATTACTGCATTTTCCTGATTAAAACAATCCAATATGGCATAATCTCCGTCCGATGGCTGCATACTCAAAAAATCCGTTCCCGGGTGTGTGTGTCCGCTCCAACGATATCCTGCCATTTTAAGTTGTTCGGCTTTTTCAATATCAATATTCACACTATACCTATCACCGCGAATAATCAATCGTTCATTTTCCTTTGTAAACATTGCGAATTCAACGCCTGTTTTTGCTGTTAAAGCCGACAAATCTTTCATGTTGACATTATTCTTTTTAACAGCGCAGCTGCTATCAATTTCAGGCAGTGCCTCTAACAACTCTTTCTGGCGGTTGCTTAAATCAACATCAAATATTAAAACCGCATTCGGATTTCCTTTTCCGGTATTGCGCTGTTCAATGGGAAGTTCAATAGAATTAATCGGCACTGATTTCACGCCTTCCAATTTTATTATATCACTTTCATTACTATTGTCAATGTCTTTTCTTTCCATAGTAAGAAAAACATTATATCCAAGCGTAAATTCGTTAGTTTACTGTATTTTAATATATCTGTGATTTTCAACGGCATCAGTATCCACACAGTTCATAAGTTAACAGCAAATATGCGAGAATGTCAGTTATTTATATTGTAACACTGTTTCAAAAACTCCTCAACCGGAGCAAGGTTTTCCTCCTTCACGGAGTCAAAGCCGTTTTCAAAAAGCTCAAGCGCCCGTTTGTCATCCGGGTCGCCGCTTTCTTTAACCTTGCTTTTCATCATGCGCAGCATCATGCTCATCATCATTTTATACATCCCGCGCAGCTTTTTAACACTGAAGGCACCGGGAAGATAAAAGAACGGTTCCGTTATGGCGTTCTTTTCCGCCGTTTCTTGTTTTGATTTTTCGCCCGGCATCATTCCGACGGCAACAACCGCTTTGAGCTTTCCAAACTTTTCCCTCGCCTGAGAAAGCCCCTGCACGGTACCGGCCATTACCCAGCCGAAATAAATAATCTCGCTGTTTTTCAAAGCCTCACATTTTGAAAGCTCATAAACGCCGCAGCCGGTTTTCTCGCCAAGCATTTTTGCATATCTTTCCGTTGAGCCTGTGTTTGTGGTATAAACAATCGCTGTCATCTTTGTTCCTCCGTAAAAATATTGTTGCTTTGCCTGTTTTCGGGATGAATAAGTGAAAAGGCCGAGAAACCGGCCTTTGTCACATTCAGAATTTCAACTGTGCATCGGTGATATCACCGTATGGAAGGGTAACGCTGTCATTATAACCCTCAGGGTCAATGAAGTTGAACAAAACGCCATCCTTTGAAACGCACCACGCGGAAGAGCTGATAAGCTGGCCGATGTTTCCAGTATCCTCGGGAACCTCGCTGTCTTTTCCGTTGCGGTTTTGATAATAAAGCTCAAACAGCTTTTTTTGCAGTTCAACATAGTCCTTTCCGAGAACGCTGTCCTTTTTGACGAACTCTCCGGTTGAAACGTCAAGCGTATACGCCTCAAATGAGGTTGACGGGAAAAGGAGAGCCGCCTTTTCCTCCGTTTCGCCGTTTTCTTCCGCCGTAACCTTCTTTTCAATCGGAAGATAGTCATTTGTTTCGTCAAGAAGAGAAATATATCCGTTTTCGTTATAGACAACCTTTGAGGAAACATAGGTGTAGGCCGGAAGATTCTTTTTCTTTCCGCCCTTTTTGAGATATTTTCTATAGAGCGAATCGGCCTTTTTCGCCTTGGTCTGATATTTCGATATCATGTCACTGTAAAGCGCATTGAGCGTTGAGGCGGCACTCTTTCCCTTTTCGTCATCATCTGCGGCACTGAAAACGGGGTATTCGATAATATAATTTGCAAATTTGATACCCTTTTTGGTCTTTGCAGCAATCGTCCTGCGCTTGATTTCATAGCTGAGCGTTTCAGCCTTTTCGGAAACAATTTTGACCCCGTCGCTTGAAAAAAGCGGAGTTGAGGAAAGCTCAAGCAGACTCCACTTGTTGCCCTCGTCACTCTTTTCCATTGAAACAAGGCAGTAGACGGTTTTCTTTTCGCCGGAAGCTGAAGTGAAGTCGCATTGAACATAATACTTCCCGTCCTCGGTGCGCTTTGAGGAGGCAATGTCAACCGAATACGCCGTCTTGGTCTGCTTTTCGGTGCCGTCCGCGGCAAAATAGTAGTAACCGTTATAGTAGTAATACTCACGTCCGTTTGCGCAGTTGACAACCTGCTGCCCGAGACTTGTCATGATTTTTTCAATGTCAGCCTTCTTGATTTTGCAATAGCTGTAACCATCGCCGTTTTTAAAGCGTTCTGCCGGGTCTGCCTTATCGGTAATGATATCGGAAGGCTTGAAGAAGGCGGCGTAAAGGCCGCTTGCTTTTTGCGGCTGCATCATTTCAAGCAGCGTCTCCTGCGTTGCGTCATCACGGTTGAAGCCGGTTTTGAAAAAGGCTGAGAAAAATCCGGCATAGCCTTCAAACGAGCCTTTTTCGCCGTGAGTGAAGCCTGAAAGCGCAACCGTTTTGACCGCGGTCGCAGAAGTTTTAAAAACGTCCGTATATTTGCTGACAAAGGTCAGAGCAATCATCGCCGCCGCACAGAGCGAGCAGATTGAAAGAACAACGGCTCTTGCTTTCTTCTCTCTTTTTTCCGCAGCCGGATTCACCCTTGCGGCGGAAACGGAGGGCTTTTTTTCTTCCGGTGCCCTCGGTGCAGACTTCGCCCGTGGTCTTTGCTCCTGCGGCACATTTGAAAAAGCGGGCTTTTCCTCCGGCGTTGACGCCTTCGGTTCTTGCGTTTTTGTTGCGGCGGGAGAGGCGGTTGCCGGAGCGGACACGGTTTCCTTTTCTTCCTGCGTCAGCGGTGCGGCTTGAGCCGTTTGCGCGTCCGGAGCCGAGCTTTGACTGACGGGGATTTCCTCGTTCAGCTTATCCTCGGGTATGTTAATCTGAAAGCGTTTTTGAGAAACTTTCTTTTTGCAAAAGGGGCAAAAGCTTTCGCCGTCCGGTATTTGCGAAAAACAGTGGTTACAAATCACTTCAAATTCTCCTTTGTCTGAAAAAATTCGGCTTTTCCGCCGCTCAGATATATTTCAAAACGTCCCGAATATCTTCAATCTCGGCGGCAACGCCCGGCTTTCCGAGTCCCTTGCCTTTGAAATCGCCATAATTCATTCTGATAACTTTCATTCCTGCACCAAGCGCGCCCTCAATGTCATTCACCGGGTGGTCGCCAACAAAGAGGCTCTCGCTGTTTTTGACTCCGGCGCGCCTTACGGCCTCGTCAAAAATGCGCCTGTCCGGTTTATATATTCCGATATCGCCGGAAACCACAACAACGTCAAAAAGATCTCTGATTCCGGCGGTGTCAAGCTTCAGGTTCTGGAGTGAGGACACCCCGTTCGTTATTGCGCCGAGGATATAGCCGCGGCGTTTGACCTCCTTGAGCATATCGACCGCTCCGGGGAGCATATCAACATTTTTTCCGTAATCATAGTTAAAGGAATCATAAAGCTCCTGCATCGGCGGATGATCCTTCCAGCCCCAAAGCTCAATAAGCTCCGGAAAATAGACCTCTCTTTCCTTATATCCGCCGTCAACGTGTTCCTCCATTTCATCAAGCTTTTTTGCTCTTTCTTCTTTTGAAATGTTCGGAAAATATTTTGTCAGAAAATTTTCGCAATAGATGCGGTAAGCACCCTTTCTGCTTTGCAGAGTATCGTCAAAATCAAAAAACACTGCTTTAACATTAAGCTTGTTCATTTTTTCATTCCTTTGTTGTTTCATTTTCAAAAATCCTTGCGGCCGTTTTTGCATCGCGGTCGATTGCCTCGGTGAGCTTTTCAAGGCTTTCAAATTTCTGCTCATCACGCAAAAAGTCCAGCAAAAAGACCTCAACCTTTGCGCCGTAAAGATCACCTGAAAAGCCGAGAATGCAGGTTTCACTGCGGAAGCTTTCCCCGTCAAAAGTCGGGCGCACACCGATATTTGTGACCGCGGCATAGCTTCTTTTTGAAAGGATTACCTTTGAAGCGTAAACGCCGCGTCTGAGTTTCACAAAATTGTCCGGAAAGAACTGATTGATTGTCGGAAAGCCGAGCAGCCTTCCGCGCCTGTCGCCGCTGACAACCTCAAGGCAATAGGAAAATTCCCGGCCGAGCATTGCGTTCGCAGCGCGAACATTTCCGTCAGCAAGAGCGTTCCGGATTCTTGTTGAGCTTATCGGCTCGTTTTCATAAATTTGTTCCTTTGCAACAAAAAGAGCAATTCCAAGCTTTTCACATTCGGCTTTGAGCGTTCCGGTGTCGCCCTTTGCGTCCTTTCCAAAGCGATAGTTATATCCGCAGGATATCGCGCGGACATTAAGCGAACAATAAATCTTTGTTAAAAAATCCTTGCAGGAAAGATTTTGAACCTCGGAAAACCGGACGGTAACAAGCGAAAAGCCCATTTTTGAAAGCTGCTGCCTTTTGTCGCTTTCAGTGATAATTTCCGGCGGAGCGGCACCGAAAAGAGCCTTTTTCGGGTGCTCATCAAAAAGAAGAACCGCCGGAACAAGGCCGCGCTTTTTCGCCTCACTCAGGGCTTTTTTGAGGACAGCTCTGTGTCCTTTGTGAATACCGTCAAAATTTCCGAGAGCCAAAAGGCAGTCTCCGCACAATTTTTTGTCCGTTATAAACAATTTAAAGACCCTCCCCGTCCGGCTGAATCATCAGACCGGACAACAGGTAATTAAAATTTTTGGCAACCGCTGAGTAAATTTAGGGCGCAAATATATCGCCAAGATTTGCGCTCCTCAGTTAATCCGGTTGTTGCTTTTTATTTGCTCATAATTTTCCGCGGTCGCAAAAGTCCTGCGGAAAAATCGGCAGCTCCTACGCCGAGAAACTCGCCCTCGGGTGAAAAGATGCTGTATAGCGTTTCATCCGAAAGACCTTTTTGAATTCTTTCAAGAAAAAGTTCGCCGCCGTTTGAAAAGCGCTTTGCCTGTTTGGCACTCACTTTGAGCCTTTCAAAGGAAAGAACGTCCGGAATCGGAACCGCGGCCTTTGAAAGCTCACCGGCGTTCCTCAGCGTCTCAAGCTCGGAAAGCGACCGGCATTGCTCAATTCCTGCGCCGTTTGCCTTTGTGCGCCGCAGCGCAGTCATGGTACCCTTTGTTCCGAGCGCCTCGCCGATATCGGCAATAAGCGAACGGACATATGTTCCGGCAGAGCAGGCAACAAAAAGCTCACCCTCGCGCTTATCCTCGTCATATGACAAAAGGGAAAGCTCTGTGACGTTAATTTTTCTTTTTTCGCGTTCAATTTCTTCGCCGTTTCTTGCAAGCTCATAAAGACGAACGCCGTCCTTTTTGAGCGCGGAAAACATTGGCGGAAGCTGCATTGTTTCCCCCTTGAACTTTTCAAGCGCAAGAAGCAGCCGTTCTTTCCCAACGGGAACATCGTCTTTTGAAATCACGTTTCCCGTGATGTCAAGCGTATCCGTTTCAACGCCGAACCGGAAAGCGGCTTTATATGCCTTTCCCGTTTCCGGAATCAGCTCAATGAACCGCGTTGCCGCTGAGAGGGCAACAACCATTGCTCCCGTTGCAAGCGGGTCAAGCGTTCCGGTGTGACCGCTCTTTTTTTCCGAGAAGATGCGTCTGACCTTTGCACAAAGCAAAAATGACGATATGCCCTCCGGCTTATCAACAAAAACAAAACCGTTCACGCCGTTCTCCTTAAAAATATTTTTCCATCTCACGGATAACTCTGCGCTTGGCCTCGTCAAGCATACAGTCAAACTGGCATCCCGCCGCCCTTGCGTGGCCGCCGCCGCCGAAAGCGGCGCAGAACTTTGCCGCGTCAAGGCTTTCATGGGTGCGGACGGAGACCTTGAATGTTCCGTCCTTTTTCTCCTTGAATGTCACTCCGGCCTGAACGCCCTCAATCTGGCGCGAGAGTGCAACAATCGCGTCGCAGTCCTCCTCGCCGCAGGAGCAGTCGTGAAGCATTTTCTGCGTCACGGTTATCACGCAGACCTTCCCGGCAAAGTACATTTCAAGCGAGGCAATGCACAGCCCCTGAAGCCGGAGAAAGCCCGGCTTTTTTGTTTCAAACATTCTGACGTTGACCTCGCCGTGTCTTGCGCCGTGTTCAATGAGTTCGGCGGCAATGCGGTGGGTGCGCGGCGTAACATTTGAATAGCGGAAGCAGCCGGTGTCCGTTGAACAGCCGGTGTAAAGGCGCGTTGCAATCTCTTCGTCAATCTCCGCGCCGAGCGCTTTAATCAAAAGGTACACAACCTCACAGACGGAGGCGCTCGTTCCCTCAACATAGCTTTCCTTTGCAAAAAGCCTGTTTGTTGAATGGTGGTCGATTGCAAGGTCTATCCTTTCGCCGTATTCCTTTTGAACGTCCTTTCCAAGCAGGACGGTATCGGCAACATCAACGCTGACAACAAAGCCGTTTTCAAACTCATCGCCCTCGCAAAGAAGAAAGCGATATTTTTCCGGTATCGGGTCATTGTTGACAAGCCTTGCCCTTTTTCCGAGCTTTCTGAGCGCAGAAAGCAGGGCAAAGCCGCCGCCGAGCGTGTCTCCGTCCGGATTCGCATGGGTAAGAATGATAAAATCGTTGTTGTCATTCAAAACCTCAACGGCACGCGAAAAATCAATCTTCATCATGACTTCCTCTTTTTGTCCTTTCAAGCTTTTCAAAAAGCCTGACTCCCTGTTCAACGGAATCGTCCGCAACAAATTTAATTTCCGGGGCTTTTCTCAGGTGCAGCCTGTTTCCAACCTCGCGGCGGACAAGCCCCGTTGCGGCGGTGAGGCCTTTCACGGCCTCCTTCGCCTCCTCAATGCCCGAAAGGGCGCTGACAAAAACCTTTGCGTATGAGGCGTCGGGGCTGACCTCGACCCTCACAACGGTGAGCATTTTATCTTTTACGCGAGGATCCTTAAGTTCGCGGATAATCGCGGTGATTTCTCTGCGTATGTCCTCAGACACACGGTCTTTTCTGAAACCTGCCATAATTTTTTCCTTTCTTCTGCAAAAAACCGGCAACGGTACGAATCAGGCAACCGCTGATTGAGCGGTTACTTAATCCCTGTATTCCTCCATCATGAAGGCTTCAAAGATGTCGCCCTCCTTGATGTCATTGAACTTTGCAAGTCCGATTCCGCATTCAAAACCGGCGGCAACCTCTTTAACATCGTCCTTGAAGCGGCGCAGGGAGGCAATTTCATCCTCCGCAACAACAATTCCGTCGCGGACAACGCGGATTTGTGCGTTCCTTGTAACCTTGCCTTCAAGAACATAGCTTCCGGCAATCTTTCCGGCGGAGGAGAGGTTCATAACGGTTCTGACCTCAACCTTGCCGAGCAGAACCTCGCGGAACTTGGGCGCAAGCATACCCTTCATTGCCGCCTCAACCTCTTCAATGCAGTCATAGATAACGCGGTACATTCTCATCTCAACGCCCTCGCGCTCCGCCGTTGCCTGAGCGTTGGCGTCCGGACGGACGTTGAAGCCGACTATAATTGCGTTTGAAACATTTGCAAGCATAACGTCCGAATCATTGATTGCGCCCACTCCGCCGTGGATAACGCGGACGCGGACTTCATCGTTGGAAAGCTTTTCAAGGTTTTGCTTCACGGCCTCAACCGAGCCTTGAACGTCCGCCTTAACAACAATGTCAAGCTCCTTCATCTCGCCATCTTTGAGCGAGGAGAAGAGGTTGTCAAGCGTAACCTTATGGAAGGCCTTGAACTGCTCTTCCTTTTCCTTCTGCTTTCTCTGTTCAACAAGCTCCCTTGCAAGCTTTTCGTCCGAAACGGCGTCAAAGCTGTCTCCGGCATTGGGCGTTTCCGCAAGTCCGGTGATTTCAACGGGAACGGACGGGCCTGCCTCTTTGAGGCGTCTGCCCTTTTCGTTAACCATTACGCGGATGCGGCCGACTGCCGTTCCGGCAACAATGATGTCTCCCGAGCGCAGCGTTCCGTTCTGAACAAGAAGCGTTGCAACGGGGCCGCGTCCCTTGTCAAGCCTTGCTTCAATGACAACGCCCTTTGCAGCTCTGTTCGGGTTGGCCTTGAGCTCCGCCATTTCGGCAACAAGGAGGATTGACTCAAGCAGTGAGTCGATACCCATCTGGGTCTTTGCGGAAACGGGAACGCAGATTGTGTCTCCGCCCCATTCCTCGGGAACAAGGTTATATTCCGTGAGCTGCTGTTTGATTCTGTCGGGGTTTGCGCCCTCCTTATCCATCTTGTTGATTGCAACAATAATCTGAATGTTTGCGGCCTTTGCGTGGTTAATGGCTTCAATGGTCTGCGGCATGATTCCGTCATCCGCGGCAACAACAAGGACGGCAATATCGGTTGCCATTGCGCCTCTTGCCCTCATTGAGGTGAAGGCGGCGTGACCCGGGGTGTCAAGGAAGGTTATCATCTGGCCGCCGCATTCAACTCTGTAAGCGCCGATGTGCTGAGTGATTCCGCCGGCCTCCGTTGCGGTGACGGCGGTGTTCCTGATTGCGTCAAGGATTGAGGTTTTTCCGTGGTCAACGTGACCCATAACAACAACAACCGGGTCGCGCTTGACAAGGTCTTCCTCCTTGTCCTCGCTGTCGTCAATAATTCTGTCCTCGATTGAAACAACAACCTGCTTTTCAACCTTAGCGCCGAGCTCGGTTGCAACAATCTCCGCCGTGTCAAAGTCAATGACCTCGTTAACGGTTGCCATCACGCCGAGGGAGAAGAGCTTTTTGATAACCTCAGAGGCGGTCATTTTGAGCATTGAGGCAAGCTCGCCGACCGTGATTTCGTCCGGAACCTTGATGACAAGCTGCTTTTTCGCCCTTTCGGCGGCAATTCTCTTGAGTCTTTCGGCCTCCGTTTCGCGCTTTGAGGAACGCATTCCCTGCTTTCTGTATTGCTGGCTCTTCTGCTTGATTTTCTGTTTGTTCTGAGGTGAGCCCATGTCGCGCATCTTGTTCGCCGGGGCAATCTGCTCATAGCGCTCGTTATATTTTTCAAGGTCAACATTGCTGCTTCTTGTGTCAACGTGCTTCATTTCGCCCTTGGTGCGCGCCTGAAGGGGCTTGTTGGCCTTTTCCTTGGCCTTTTCCTCTTTTCTTGAGGGAACCGGTGCGGCAGCCTTGGCCTTTTCTTCCTTTTTCGGCTCGTTCTTTGCGGCCGGCGCGGCTTTTTCTTCCTTTTTGTTTTCAGGCTTTTTGCCCTCCGGCTTTTTTTCCGCCTTTTTGTTTTCGGGCTTTTTCGCTTTCTTTTCGGCGTCCTTTTCGGCCGGGGCAGCCTTTTCTTTTTTGCTTTCAGGCTTTGCCTGCGGCTTTTCCTGTGCCTTTTCGGCCTTGGGCTCCTGCGGCTTTTCGGCCGCGGCTTTCTTTTCGGCCTTTTCTCTTTCGCCTGCGGCAAAATAAGCGTCAAAAGATTCAACCTCGTTTTCACGCGTAATTGTATCAAAAATAAGATCAAGCTCCGCGTCCTCAAGAGCCGTCATGTGCTTCCTCGGCTCGGCTGAGTTGCCGTCAAGAATTTCAAGTATTTTTTTGCTGTTGATACCGAAATCCTTTGCAACCTCATGGACTCTGTATTTATCTCTCGGCATATAATCATTCCTTTCTCTGTATCTCTTTGTAACCGCTGATGAAATAAGCGTGCAAATATACCGTCAAAGCTTGCGCTTTCCGGTCAATCGGCGGTTACTTGTTCAAACATTGACAAAAGCTTTTTTGAAAAGCCTTCATCGTTAACGGAAACAACGGCAGCCTTTGTGCCGATTGCTTTTGAAAGCTCACCGGCAGAAAAGCCGGACTTTATCACAGGTATGTTCTTGCCTCCATATGAACAGGCGTGTCTTATCTCCCGCTCAAGCCGCTCTGAAGCGTCAAGGCAGAGCACGCAAAGCTGCGCCTTGTTTTTAACGATGCTTTCAATCGCGGCGTCATGGCCGGGGGCGAGCCTTCCGGCCCGGCGCGCAAGGCCGAGGAAGGAGAGGATTTTTTCATTCACTTTCCTTCATCTCCCGTTCCATTCTGTCATACACCTCATCCGGAATGCGGCAGGAAAGGGCGCGTTCAATGCGCCGCGCTTTCCTTGCAAGGGCAAGGCAGGAGGCGTTTTTGCACACATAAGCCCCGCGTCCCGCTTTTTTTCCGGTCAGGTCAAGGCTTATTTCATAGTCCTCCTCGCCCTCGCCGGTTTTTGTTTTAACAACCCGGACAAGCTCCTTCTTCGGGAACATTTCATTGCAGCCGAGGCATTTGCGCATCGGAACTTTTTTTGTGTGCATTATCAAAACTCCTTTTACTCCTCTTCTTTTTCCTCAGCGTTTTCTTCCGCCGGAGCAGAGACCGCGCTCAAAGGCTTGATGTCAATCTTCCAGCCGGTGAGTCTTGCGGCAAGGCGGACGTTCTGACCCTTGTTTCCGATTGCAAGGGAAAGCTGACTGTCGGGAACAATAACGTGGCAGCACTTTTGGTTTTCCTCGTCAATATCAACGGAAAGAACCTGTGCCGGTGCAAGAGACGCAGCAACATATTCCTTGGGATCCTCGCTATAGCGGACAATGTCGATTTTTTCTCCGCCGAGGGAATCAATAATGTTGTTGACGCGCTGGCCTCTCTGGCCAATGCAGGCGCCGACTGCGTCAACATTTTCATCCTTGCTGAAAACGGCAATCTTTGTTCTGGAGCCGGCCTCTCTTGAAACGGACATAATTTCAACGGTGCCGTCATAAATTTCCGGAACCTCGGTTTCAAAAAGTCTTTTAACAAGGCCGGGATGCCTTCTTGAAATGCTCGCATAGCTTGTTGTTCCCTCTTCTTTGATTGAGGCAACATAGACCTTGATGAGCTGGCCGGGCTTGAGGTTATCGTTCGGAAGCTGGTCGGCCTTCGGGAAGAAGGCGTTCGCCCTTCCGATTTCGATTGTTGCATCGCCGGTTTCGGGGTCAACCATCTGAACCTTTGCGGTGACAACCTCCTGGAATCTGTTCTGGAACTCTTTTGAGGCAAGCTCCCTTTCCGCCTCTCTGATACCCTGGCGGATAACGCTTTTTGCGGTCTGCGCAACAATGCGGCCGAACTTCTTCGGGTCAAGGTTAATTTGAACAACGGAGCCGACCTGCGCGTTGGGGTCATACTGCCTTGCCTGTTCAAGAGTCATTTCTGCGGCAGGCTCCGTGACCTCGTCAACAACGGCAATGTTGACATAAACGCTCATGGTCTGCTTTTCCGGGTCAATCTCGCAAACAACATTGTCGCGGTTGCCGTACTGGTTTTTGGTTGCGGAGATAATTGCCGCCTTGATTTTTTCATAGATATAATCGGCGGAAATTCCTTTTTCTGTTTCAAGAAGCTTTACGGCTTCAAAAAATTCCTTGTTCATTTTTTATAATCAATCCTTTCAGAAGTTTTTCCGTTAATCAGGGGTTACTTAAAAGCTGAAATCGTCAAGCTTGATCCAAGCCGTTTCTTTTTTGGTGAGGGAAAGTCCGCTGCCGTCCTCAAAGCGAACGGTTGCAAGGCCGTTGTCATAGCCTTCCAAAACGCCGGAAAACTCACGCTTTCCGTCAACGGGGCGGATGGTTTTGAGCTTCACCTTTGCGCCGAGATATTTTTGAAAGTGTTCCTCACGCACAAGCTCGCGCTCAACGCCGGGAGAGCTGACCTCAAGGCAGTACGCCTGTTCAATGAGATCCGCTTCATCAAGCGGCGCGTTCAGCGCACGGCTCATTTCAACGCAGTCGTCAATTCCGACTCCGCCGTCCTTGTCAATGAAAATCCTCAAAAACCAGCCCGTTCCCTCCTTGAGGAAGCGGATATCCCAAATTTCAAGGCCTAGGCCTTCCGCAATCGGTTCCGCAATGGCGCGAACTGCGGCAACGGTGTTTGAATCTTTTGCCATATTTTTGCAATACCTCCCAAGCCGAACCCTTACCCTTCCAAGTTAATCATCAGCAGCTCAAAAAGGCAACAAATAAGAGCGGACTTAAAAGCCCACTCTAAGGTTCACAATTCTACCTTGATTATAATACCACAGCTTTCTTCAAATATCAAGCCCTTTTTGAAAGATTGTTCCAAAAATGCTGACGGCTTATTTTTTGCAAGCATTGAAAAAATCCACGGCGTATGATATGCTATATTTAGTGCCGTGAATGTTTGCGGCGCCGCCCGTTACGGGCAAAACCAGCAGAAGCAAAATAATCTGTTATGAAGGAGAAAATTCTATGGGACTTATCAAAGCGGCAGTCGGCTCCGTTGGCGGCGTTCTTGCCGACCAATGGAAAGAGTTTTTCTATTGCGATTCACTCGATAAAGAAGTTCTTGCCGTCAAGGGCCAAAAAAGGGTCAGCGGCCGCTCCTCAAACACAAGGGGAAGCAACAATATCATCACAAACGGAAGTGGAATTTCCGTTGCGGACGGACAGTGCATGATAATCGTTGACCAGGGAAAGATTGTTGAATACTGCGCAGAGCCGGGCGTTTTTACATATGACGCCTCAACCGAGCCGAGCATCTTTTCCGGTTCACTCGGTGAAAGCGTTAAGCAGACGTTCAAAACGATCGGAAAACGCTTCACCTTCGGCGGCGATACCGCAAAGGATCAGCGCGTCTATTACTTCAACACAAAGGAGCTTCTTGACAACAAATTCGGAACCCAGAACCCGATTCCGTTCAAGGTTCGCGATGATGACATCAACCTCAATCTCACAATAGGAATCCGCTGCAACGGCGTTTATTCCTACAAAATCATTGACCCGCTGCTCTTCTATACCAACGTCTGCGGCAATATGGCCGATGAATACAGAAGAGAGGAGCTTGACTCAACCCTCAAGGGTGAATTCCTCGGCGCTCTTCAGCCGGCGCTCGGAAAGCTTTCCGCAAAGAAGATGGATTACACGGAAATTCCGATGTACACAATGGAGCTTGCGGATGAGATGAACAACGTCCTTTCCTCAAAATGGAGCGGTCTGCGCGGCCTTGCAATCGTTTCAATCGGCATCAACAGCGTCACCGCCTCCGAGGAAGAGGTCAAAAAGATTCAGCGCCTTCAGGAGGCCGCCTCAATGGGCAGCAATCCGTTCACAATGGCCGGACGTCTCGCCGGAGCTCAGGCTCAGGCAATGGAGGACGCCGCAAACAATCCGAACGGCTCAATGATGGGCTTCATGGGAATGGGCATGGCTCAGCAGGCCAGCGGAGCAAACATCGGAAGCCTTTATTCAATGGGAATGCAGCAGCAGGCTTCTCAGCAGCCTGCACCGGCGGCCGACCCGAACGCATGGAAATGCTCCTGCGGCCAAACGGTAAGCGGCAACTTCTGTCCGAACTGCGGCGGAAAGAAGCCCTCCCCGGCTCCGTCTCAAAACACCTGGAAGTGCTCCTGCGGAGCGGATGTTTCCGGAAACTTCTGCCCCGAATGCGGAGCAAAGAAGCCCGAGGAAAGCGCAGACTGGACCTGCTCATGCGGCACAATCAACAAAGGAAAGTTCTGCCAAAACTGCGGCGCAAAAAAACCGGAAAAAGCTCCCCTTTATCACTGCAACAAATGCGGCTGGGAACCGTTAGACCCCAAAAATCCGCCCAAGTTCTGCCCTCAGTGCGGAGATAAATTTGATGAAAACGATATCAGATAACCGCCCGTAAAAATAAAAAATAAAAATAAAGTCGGATTTACGGCTTATATCAAGGAGGTAAGTATTTTGAGCGTATTACAGGAATACAAATGTCCCTGCTGCGGCGGATCGGTCGAATTTGACAGCACGCTTCAAAAAATGAAGTGCCCCTATTGCGACAGCGAATTCAGCATTGAGGCCCTGAAAAAGCAGGCCGAGGAAAGCGGCGCCGCAAAGGACACTGATGAAATGAACTGGGAAAGCCCGGCGGGTCAGGAATGGAAGGATGGAGAAACGGACTCAATGCGCGTCTATTTCTGCAAAAGCTGCGGCGGTGAAATCATTGCAGACGAGACAACCGGCGCGACCCACTGCCCGTACTGCGGAAACCCCGTCATCATGACCGGCAAATTTTCCGGCGCACTCAAACCCGATTATATCATTCCGTTCAAGCTTGACAAAAAAGCGGCGAAGGAAGCGCTTCTTAAGCACGTCAACTCAAAGCGCTTTGTTCCGAAAATTTTTAAAGACAGCAATCACATTGACGAAATCAAGGGGGTTTATGTTCCGTTCTGGCTTTTTGATGCCGACTCCTTCGGAGATGTTAATTACACCGCAACAAAAATCCGAGTCTGGAGCGACAGCTCTTATGATTACACGGAAACTTCATATTTCAAGGTCAGCCGCAGCGGAAGCTTCTCATTTCTGAATGTTCCCGTTGACGGCTCAAAAAAGATGGATGACACCCTCATGGAATCCATTGAGCCGTTCAATTTCAATGAGGCCGTTGATTTTCAAACCGCATATCTTTCCGGCTATCTTGCCGACAAATATGACATTGATGACAAGCAGAGCATTGAAAGAGCAAACGAACGCATTAAAAAAAGCACCGAGCAGGCATTTGCAAAAACCGTTAAGGGCTATTCCTCAGTCTCCGTTGATTCAAGCACCGTTCGGCTTTCAAACGGAAAGGTCAAATATGCGCTTTATCCCGTCTGGATTTTGAACACAAGCTGCGGCGGAAAGAATTATACCTTTGCAATGAACGGCCAAACCGGAAAGCTCGTTGGCGACCTTCCGGCAGACAAGAAAAAAATCAACCTTGTAAGAGCTTTCTTTGCCCTCGGATATACGGCGCTTGCAATGCTTGTCACATATTTCATGTACGGTTAAGGAGGGGGGAACAAAGATGAAAAAAAGATTTCTTGCTTTTCTTGCGGCAGTTTTAATGCTTGCCCTTTCAGTCTCCTTCCTCGGCTTTGCGGCGGCCAAAAAGCCGGAAACAAGACAGGTTCCCCGTCTTGTTGATGAAGCGAACCTCATTGACGCCGCGGACGAAAAGGAGCTTCTTTCAAGTCTTGATTCGCTCAGTGAGCTTTATCAGTTTGACTTTGTTGCCGCAACGGTTAAATCAACGGGCGGAAAAGACATTGTCGCATTCAGCGATGACTATTTTGATTACAACGGCTTCGGTTACGGTGATGACGATTCCGGTGTTGCGCTCATCATCAGCATGGATCCGAGAGTGGTCTATATCAGCGGCTGCGGCGAAGGTACAAAGTATTTTGACTATAATGACGCGCAGAACATCATTGACGTTTTTTATTCCGACCTCAAAGCCGGAAATTACGCCTCGGTTGTCAAAACCTTTATCAGCGAGGCGGAAAGCAGAGTTGACGCCGGCCGCAACGGTTATTCATATGGCGGCGATTTGGACAGCGGACTTCCGGCGAATGTAAGATTCAGCGTTTTCCTCGGTAACTGGAAAACAACAATTCTCATTCCGGTTCTTCTCGGCATTGTTCTTGCCTTCATCACAGTGTCCTTCCTCAAAAGAGGACTCAAGTCCGTCAGAAAAAAGGAGAGCGCTGCGGATTATGAGGTTCCCGGCTCTCTGAAGCTCACAAGGAACGAGGATTACTTCCTTTACAGTAACATCAGCCGAACTCGACGAGCACAGGATAACGACTCCGGCTCCTTCTTCGGCTCGGGCGGCTCACACACAAGCTCCTCCGGAAACAGCCACAGCGGCGGCGGAAGAAGCTTCTGAGCAAGAGCCGAATCTCTTTGAACAACAGCAAACCGGCCGGGTACCGTTTTTGGTGCCCGGCCGGTTTTGATTATTATTTGAACCTGTCAAAAAAGCTCTTCTTTTCCTCACCGACGGTTTTTCCGTCATCAATATTGTTTTTCGGCTTGTTCGGGAGCGAATCATTGAACTGTCTCAAAAGCTCTTTCTGCTTCTGGCTGAGGTTTTTCGGAACGTCAACAATAATTCTGACGAACTGGTCGCCCCTGCCCCTTGAGCCGAGCTGCTGAATACCTCTGTTCCTGAAGCGGAAAACCTCTCCCGGCTGAGTACCGGCCGGAAGCTCATACTTCACCTTTCCGTCAAGGGTCGGGATATAAAGCGTATCACCGAGAGCCGCCTGAGCAAAGGTTACGGTGAAGTCACACCAGACGTCAAAGCCGTCACGTTCAAAGAACGGGTGCGGACGGACATTAATGTTAACTCTCAAATCTCCCGTTGGGCCGCCGTTAACTCCGGCGTTGCCCTTTCCGCGGACGTTGAGCGCCTGCCTGTCGTCAATACCGGCCGGAATTTCAACCTCAACGGTTGCCGGCTTGCTTTCAAAACCGGTTCCGTGACATTTCTGACACGGGGTTTTGATAATCTTTCCCTTTCCGCCGCAGGCAGAGCAGGGCTTTGACGTGCTCATCACGCCGAACGGCGTCCTTTGCTGAACATTGACCTGGCCGCTTCCGCCGCAGGTTTTGCAGGTTTCAACGGTTGTTCCTTTCGCCGCGCCGGTTCCGCCGCAGGCGGAGCAGGTGTCAATTCTTGTTATGTTAATCTTCTTTTTGCAGCCCTTTGCGGCCTCTTCAAAAGAAAGAGTAATATTCGCCTGAACCGTTGTTCCCTTGCGCGGAGCATTGGGGTTCTGCTGCCTTCCGCCGCCAAAGCCGCCTCCAAAGCCACCGAACATACTGCCGAGGATATCGCCGAGGTCAAAGTCACCGCCGAAACCGCCGAATCCGCTTCCGCCGCCAAATCCTCCGGTGCCGAAGTTCGGGTCAACGCCCGCGTGGCCATATTGGTCATAGCGCGCCTTTTTCTGGCTGTCCGAAAGAACCTCATAGGCCTCGTTCGCCTCTTTGAACTTGGCCTCGGCCTCCTTGTCGCCGGGGTTGAGGTCGGGGTGATATTTTTTTGCAAGCTTGCGGTATGCTTTTTTAATTTCGTCCTCAGACGCGGTTTTGCTCACACCGAGCACTTCATAATAATCACGCTTGTTTTCTGCCATACATACTTACCTCATGAGTTTTCTCATCTTTAAAACAAGACTTACTATCGCCCGAAAAGGGCGATAGTAAGAACTGCTTTGGTTTTATCGGTTAATTGGCGTCCGTAAAGTTTGCATCGGTGTAACCGGCGTCCGTGTAGCCGCCGTTGTTTGCGCCCTGAGCGCCGCCCTGGTTGAAGTCTGCTCCGTTAAACGGTGCGCCCTGCTGGCCTGCCGCACCCTGTGCGCCGGCCTGAGCCTGAGCCTGCTGATAAAGCTTTTCGGAAATCTTATAGAATGCCTGCTGAAGAGCCTCTTTTTCGTTCTTGATGAGGTTCATGTCCTGGCCGTTCAGTGCGTTCTTGAGCGAGTCAATCTTTGACTGAAGGTCTGCCTTGTCATTTGCGTCAAACTTGTCTCCCTCTTCGGAGATGATCTTTTCGCACTGATAAACCATCTGGTCGGCCTCGTTTCTGGTGTCAACCTCTTCGCGGCGCTTCTTGTCCTCTTCCGCGAACTGCTCCGCGTCATGAACGGCCTTTTCAATGTCCTCTTTGGACATATTGCTTGAAGATGTGATTGAAATTGACTGCTCCTTGCCCGTTCCGAGATCCTTTGCGGAAACGTGAACAATGCCGTTTGCATCGATATCAAAGGTTACCTCAATCTGCGGAACACCGCGGCGTGCCGGCATAATTCCGTCAAGGCTGAATACGCCGAGAGTTTTGTTGTCCTTTGCAAATTCACGCTCACCCTGAAGAACGTGAACCTCAACGGACGGCTGATTGTCAACTGCGGTTGAGAAAATCTGGCTCTTCTTTGTGGGGATAGTGGTGTTTCTTTCAATAACCTTTGTGTTGATTCCGCCCATGGTTTCAATGCCGAGTGAAAGCGGAGTAACATCAAGAAGCAAAAGTCCCTTAACATCGCCGCCGAGAACGCCGCCCTGAAGGCAGGCGCCGATTGCAACGCATTCATCCGGGTTGATGCCCTTGAACGGCTCTTTGCCGATGAATTTCTTGATTGCATCATTGACAGCCGGAATTCTTGAAGAACCGCCGACCATGAGAACCTTGTCAATGTCAGAGGTGCTGAGACCCGAGTCGCTCATTGCCTGGCGAACCGGTCCCATTGTTGCTTCAACAAGGTCTGCGGTGAGCTCATTGAACTTTGCTCTTGTGAGCGTTGCTTCAAGGTGCTTCGGGCCTGTTGCGTCCGCAGTGATGAACGGAAGGCTGATTGCCGAGGTTGTAACGCCGGAAAGCTCAATCTTTGCTTTTTCGGCCGCTTCCTTGATTCTCTGCATAGCCATCTTATCCGAGCGCAGGTCAACGCCCTGTTCGGCCTTGAAGTTGTTAACAAGCCAATCCATGATCCTCTGGTCAAAGTCATCGCCGCCGAGGTGGTTGTTACCGGCCGTTGCAAGAACCTCCTGAACACCGTCGCCCATTTCAATGATTGAAACGTCGAATGTTCCGCCGCCGAGGTCATAAACCATAACCTTCTGGTCATCCTCCTTGTCAATGCCGTAAGCAAGAGCTGCGGCCGTTGGCTCGTTGATGATTCTCTTAACGTCAAGACCGGCAATTTTGCCCGCGTCCTTTGTTGCCTGACGCTGAGCGTCAGTGAAGTATGCCGGAACGGTGATGACCGCCTCGGTAACCTTTTCGCCGAGATATGCCTCGGCGTCCGCTTTAAGCTTCTGAAGAATCATTGCGGAAATTTCCTGCGGAGTATAATTCTTTCCGTCAATGGTAACGTGATAGTTTGAACCCATCTGACGTTTGATTGAAGAGATTGTTCTTTCGGGGTTTGTGATGGCCTGCCTTTTTGCAACCTGACCAACAAGTCTTTCACCTGTTTTTGAGAATGCAACAACGGACGGGGTTGTTCTTGCGCCTTCGGCGTTAGGAATGACAACGGGCTCGCCGCCTTCGATAACTGCTACGCATGAGTTTGTTGTTCCAAGGTCAATACCAATAATCTTTGACATAATTTATTCCTCCAATTTAATGTAAAATTTTAAAATTAATATATATGAAAAACCTTAAATAATTCTCAAGGTCTTTCTGTCTGAAAATCAGTTCGCAACCTGAACCATTGCAGGTCTGAGAATTCTGTCTCCAAGGCGATATCCCTTTGAAAAAACCTGAGCAATGACGTTTTCGCCAAGGGATTCGTCCTCGGTGTGCATAACACCGTTGTGGATGTTCGGGTCAAAAGAATCGCCCTTTTCGCCAAAAGCTTCAACGCCGAGCTTTTTGAGTGTTTCGCAAAAGCTTGAGTAAATCATTTCAACGCCCTTTTTATAGCTTTCAAGGTCGGTGTCACCGGCGTTCATTGCGCGTTCAAAATTATCAAGCACTCCGAGCAGCTCTTTGAGGCAGTCCGCTTTTGAGTCGCCATAGGCAGCCTCCTTTTCCCTTGCGGTGCGCTTTCTGTAGTTATCATATTCCGCGAGGGTGCGGATATGAGCCTCCTTTGCGGCGGCAAGCTCTTTTTCAAGCTTTTCGGTTTTGCTTTCATGCTTTTTTTCGCTCTTTTTGCCCTCGTCTTTTTTCTTTTCTGAAGAGGTTTTTTCCTCCGCCGCAGCCGCTGCGGTTTTTTCGGTTTCCGTTTCGGGCTGCTTTTTTTCGGCCGCCTCTTCTTTTTTTGTCTTAGCCATTGCTGTCCTCCTTCGGCGGCACTGAGCCGTCATCAAATGTATCTGTGAGCATTTTGCTCACAAGCTCGGTCAAATATTCAATTCCGGGAATCAGCTTTGCGTAATCAAGCCTTGTCGGTCCGATGATTCCGATGGCGCCCGTTTCATGACCGCGGATGTTATAGCGTGAAATGATCATGCTGGTGTTTTCAAGCTGGCGGAACATATTTTCCTTTCCGATCGTCACACAAAGCGAACCCTTGTTTGCGGAAACGGCGCGCTCAAGCTTTTCATCCTCGTCAAAGAACTGCATCATTTCAAAAACATTATCGCCCAGCTCTCTGTGGTGAAGAAGATTCTGTTCACCCTCAAGGTGAATTTCCGCCTGAACGGCTTTTGAAGCAATGTCTGCAAGATATGAAAACAGCGAGATCATTGAAAGCGCACCGGCACCGAGCGATGCAACAAGCGTTTGAATCATGACCGTTCCGATGTCACTGACAGGACGGCCGATGAAGGTTTCTTCAACGATGCGGTAAAAGTTTGTGACCATCTGGGGCGTAAGCTCGGTATCCGTCCGGCAGATTCCGTTTTTGATGATTCCGGACGAGGTGATGAGAACAATCATTGCAAGATGCGTTCCAACGGGGATAAGCTCAATTTTTTTGACTATTGCGCCCTCATCGGTCGGCGTTGTTGCAATGGACGCGCAGTCCGTCATTTTTGCAAGCAGCTCGCCCGCCTTTCCGAGAAGCTTTTCCGGGTTTCCGGAAAAACGCTCAAGCTGAGCTTTAAGGCTTTCGCGTTCATCCTCTGAAAGCTCATCGGGCTTCATGAGGTGGTCAATATAATAGCGGTAGCCTTTTTGCGAGGGGATGCGCCCGGCGGAGGTATGCGGCTGATCAAGCAGCCCCATTTCCGCAAGCTCGCTCATTTCGTTTCTTATTGTTGCGGAAGAAACGGAGATCGGAAGCGCGCTCATCAAAAACTTTGAACCAACCGGCTCACCGGTCTTGATGTAATGTTCAACAACGGCGGAAAGGATCATTTCCTTCCTTTTTCCAAGCTCCATGTCTTCGCCTCCTTAGCTATGATTTAGCACTCACAACGTCCGAGTGCTAATCACTGTCATTAATATACAACCTCTGCTAACAAAAGTCAAGGGTTTTTCAAAAAAAATTTAAGAAAAATCAAAAAAAATATCGGACGCCTTGAAAGAGGAACAAAGCGTCCGATTGTTTATACAATATATTATATATTATGCAAGGGATGCCGCACGTTCTTCAATGAGCAAAGAGAGCCGCTCTTTCATTGCGTTTGGCAGCAAGGATTCGCCGCACATTGAAATAAAAATATCTTTCTTCTTAACAAGATTCGCAATCATCTTTTCGGCCGAAACGCGCGAAAGGCCGCAGCCTTCCGCAAAAACAAGGAAATCCTTTTTGCGTATATTGGTTTTTTCCCCGTTCATCGCAAGCGCAAGCTGCTCCTTGTCCTCCGGCATTATCACATTCACAAAAAGCAGGTCATATGCCGGTGAAAGAACATATTCTCCACTTTCCTCACCGGTCTCAATGAATGAAAAGTTTTTCAGATGCATATCCGAGTTGCCAATAATAAAGGAAAACACAAGTCTCAAAAAGAACTCCGTCATGTCAAGACCGCTGCGGCTTGAATACCGCCTGATAACCTTTGCGCAGCGTTCATATGAGCCTTTATACTTATCCTGAGTGAGGCGAAAATCAAGCTGACAAAAATCTTCCATTGCAAGCATTTTTATCCGTCCGTCTTCAAACACTCTGTCAATGCGCTTTGTGATATACGCATATGTTCCGTTTCCCTCTATCAGTGCGTGCGGAACAACGGAAATTCCGGCTTTTTCCGCCATGGACATTGCAAGATTCTCCGCCTGAGGCAAGGCCTCAAAATCCGGAACCTGCGGTTTGAGAATATACCCAGTCGGATAATTGACAAGCGTGAGCCTCGGCTTTGTTCCGTTTTCTGAAAGCAAATTGAGCAAAAGCTTTTTTTGAACGCCCGGAACGGTATAGCCCATTGAGGTTGTTTCTTTTGCAAGTTCTTCAAGTGTGCCGTTGTCAATTTCAATTTTTGGCATTGAAGAAACGCCGAAGAAGCTTTTAATGCAGGCTTTGTGCCACCCATTTTCGCCGCCGTTCTTCAGCTCTTTTCCGCAGCACAAGCACTTCATTCTTTCTCCCTCCTTATTCCGACATTTCCGATTCCATCCCTGCAAGCAACAAGCAGCAGACCGAATCTGTCCTTTGGATCAACCTTCCAGTTCCGGCTGACAACGCCCAGAAGCCATCCCTCAGGAATAAGCCCATCAAAAAAGGAAAAAAGTGTTTTTGATTCATATGTTTCTTCTGACAGCGGAATTGTGAGCGAAACCGCGCTTGCGTTTTTGCTTTTAAGATATGAAGCGTCATATCCGAAAGAATAGCCCTCATCAGTCTCGCACAGCTCACCGGCAAAAATTCCCCGAACATAAACATAGGCCGTTCTGAAAACCTCCATCACTCTTTCTCCTTCCTGCCCGGAACGGCCTCCATATCGAACATTGAAAGCGCAATATTAACTTTGTCCATGCGCACGGTTTCCTTTCCCTGTTCAAGTTCACGAACAAAGCGCAGTCCAAGGCCGGAGCGCAGAGCAAATTCCTCCTGCGTAAGACCGGCGGCCTTCCGGTTGGTTTTAATGAATTCGGCAATTTTGTTCATAGTTACCATAGCCCTTCCGAATGAAATGCAGTACGCAAGATTATGTTATACCCTTTGGGGTATAAAGTCAAGCAGTTTGCTAAAAATTGTACCCTTTAGGGTATAATAAGTGTTTTGTCGGCAAAAACTATACCCTAACGGGTATAAAAATATTTATGTAACCGTTATTAACCCCTATCAGGTATAGCCGGCACAGAAAATTAATCTCTTTAATTTATTATTATATACCCTATTTCTTTTTATTCCACGCACTGAAGTTTGCACAAAAATGTCTGTTACCCTTGACATTTCCGGATAGAATAGTATAATTAGTTATACAAGTTATACTTTTAGGAGGAGTTTGATATGTCAAACAAAACACCGAAAGGAAAATTTCTCAGCACCGTAAAGGTTGGAGAAAAAGGGCAGATTGTTATCCCGAAACCGGCACGCGATATGTTTTCAATCAAGCCGGGAGACACGGTTCTGCTCCTTGCCGATGAGGACAGAGGAATTGCCATTGTTTCAAACGATGCATACATAAATTTTGCCGAGGCGATCTTTGCCGCGCAGGACAGAAAGGATGACGAGGCTTGAATTCCATTGAGCTGAAAGAACTTTCAAAACAGTTCAAAACCCGCATCGCGGTCAATAAACTCACGCTCTCCGTTGAGGAGGGAACGGTTTTCGGCCTCCTTGGCCAGAACGGCGCCGGAAAAACAACAACGATTAAAATGCTCTGCGGCCTTCTTTCCCCGTCCTCGGGTGATGCTTTCATTGAAGGACTCAGCGTCCGCTCAAAGCCTCAGGAGGTCAAAAAGCTTGTTGCCGTTTCTCCGCAGGAAACCGCCGTTGCAAAAAAGCTGACCGTTTTTGAAAACCTTGAGTTCATCGCCGAGGTTTACGGTGCCGACAGCAAAACGGCAAAAGCTCAGGCGCTTGAAATGCTTGAACGCTTTTCCCTTTCAGACCGCGCAAAGGACAAAGCAAAGTCGCTTTCCGGCGGAATGGCGCGCAAGCTTTCCATTGCAATGGCGCTGATTACAAAGCCAAAGGTGCTTTTCCTTGATGAGCCGACCCTCGGCCTTGACGTCCGCGCACGCCGCGAGCTTTGGCGCGTTATTGAGGAGTTGAAAGGAAAAATGACCGTTGTTCTCACAACTCATTACCTTGAGGAGGCCGAGGCGCTCTGCGGAAAAATTGCAATCATGAGCGCCGGTGTTCTGCGTGCGCTCGGAACGGCGGAGGATATCATTAAACAAAGCGGCGCCGGAAATTTTGAGGACGCATTTTTGTTCTTTACCGATAAGGAGGATGAAAAATGAGAGCTTTAACCTTTTCAAAGCGGAACTTGAAGGAAATTCTGCGCGACCCGCTTTCCCTGATTTTCGGAATCGGCTTTCCCGTTGTTCTGATGACGGCAATGCACTTTCTTTCAAAAAGTATTGAGGGAATGCCGAACACGTTTTCAATCTCCGCCTTTGCACCGGGAATGGTTGTTTTCGGCCTCTCATTTTTGTCAATTTTTCTTGGCATACTCATCTCCGGAGACAGGGAAACGGCGTTTCTCTCCCGGCTTTTTGCCTCTCCGCTGACGGCTCCGGACTTCCTTTTCGGCTATAGCCTTCCCTGCGTTGCGGTCGGGCTGATTCAAAGCGCGGTGAGCTTTGCCTTTGCGTGTTTCCTTGGCTTTGATGTGAGCA
Source organism: Ruminococcaceae bacterium UBA6416 (assembly GCA_002438505.1). Lineage (GTDB taxonomy): Bacteria > Bacillota > Clostridia > Oscillospirales > Acutalibacteraceae > UBA6857. Next base: position 79,566 of record DJPI01000018.1, read on the forward strand.
TAAAGCTTCCTTTGTGCGTCTTTGCAATCGCTGCGGACTCGCTTTTATATATAAGCCTCGGCGTCCTGAGCGGAACGCTTTTCACCCAAAAAACAATGAGCGCTTTCAACACGATTGTTGTCAACCTTTCCACATGGCTTTCCGGAACGTGGTTCAGCCTTGACATGATTAAAGGCGGTTTCAAAAAGGTTTGTGAGGTTCTTCCGTTTTTCCACGCGGTTGAGGCGGTGAAAAACACCCTTTCCGGAGACACAAAAGCCGTCCTTTTGAATCTTTCCGTTGTTCTTCTCTATAGCGCGGCAATTTTCGTTGCCGCCGGACTGCTGTTCAAAAGGAAGATGAAATCCTGAGCCTTCACCGTAAAGTTCAATAAAAATTCCTCTTCTTGAATGTTGATTCTGTACATTGACATTCGGTTCCTTTTTGGTATAATATACATATAAAACTCGGGATACCGTTCCCGATACCAAAAAGGAGACAAAACAATGAAAAGGTTTTTCAAGAAATCACTTTCCCTTTTTCTTGCCGTTCTGATGATTTTTTCGGTCGGTTCTTTTGCTCTCGCCGAGGACGCCGCACCGGAAAAAGGCAATGACTCGGCCGCATTCACCGCCGAGGATTTTCTCACAACAAAGGGCATGAAGGTCTATAACCAAAGGGGCGAGGAAGTGAAGCTCAAGGGCGTTAACCTCGGCTCATGGCTCATTTGGGAGGACTGGCTCACCCCGTATGACGGCGTTGAAAAAAACAAGGACGGCGTTACCGACCATATGCAGGTTGTTGACAAGCTCACCGAGCGTTTCGGCGTTCAAAAGGCGTATGAGCTTATGAACACCTATATGGACAACTGGATAACGGAATATGACCTTGACCAGATTAAAGCGCTCGGCTTCAACTCCGTCCGCGTTCCGTTCTGGTACCGCAACTTCTATTATGACGACAACGGAACCAAAATCCTTGACAAGGACGGAAACTGGGATTTCTCGCGCCTTGACTGGGTTGTTGAGGAATGCTCAAAAAGAGGAATTTATGTTGTTCTTGATATGCACGGCGCAGTCGGCTATCAGAGCGATGCGCCCCACAACGGAAAGCTTGACAGCTGTCATCTTTATGACAAAACCGAACAGGGTGAAAAATACCGCAGGCTGACAATGGAGCTTTGGACGGCGATTGCAGAACGCTTCAGAGGCAACCCCGCCGTTGCAATGTATGACCTTCTCAACGAACCCGGCTGCGAGGTTGAAAAGTCCGGCATCACAAGAAGAATCAACAATGAAAAAATTTATTCCATTCTTTATGACGCAGTCCGTGCCGTTGACCCGGAGCATATCATCACCCTTGAATGCATCTGGACGGCCGCCGCTCTCCCCCACGCATGGGTAAAGGGCTGGAAGAATGTCATCTATCAGGTTCACTTCTATCAGAACTCAGACTTCATCTTCACCGCATTCTGCGTTCTCACAAGGATCTATCACTTTGGAACGCCGCTCATGATGGGTGAGTTTTATCCGCTCAAGAAAACAACCTGGAAGAACTGCTTCAAAACGCTCAATAAGCTTGACTTCGGCTGGTTCCTCTGGACATACAAGGCCGCAAACCACGGAATGTGGAACTCAGACTGGTGCCTTTACGGAATGAAGAAAGGTTTTGAGCGCGCCAACGTCAGCGAGGATTCATATGAGGAAATTGCACGCAAATGGGGCGAATGTCTCAGAACCCGTGACAACTTCCAGGATACCGGCCACTATGAAAGAGACGTTAAAGCTTACCTTTGATATCTTAAAAAAAACGGGGCTGTCGCAAATGCGACAGCCCCTTAATTTTGCTTTCAAACAACCTGAAAGATATAGAATTTGAGATAATCCGTTTCCGGAACGGACCAGAGTATCGGGTGGTCGGGTGACTGCTGTCTTGCTTCAATCTGACGCAGAGACACTCCGGCGTCCAAGGCGGCCGAACGCAGCATCTTCCTGAAAAGCTCATCCGTCATGAAATGGGAGCAGGAGCAGGTTGCAAAATACCCGCCATTTTTCACAAGCTGCAAACCTTTCCGGTTGATTTCTCGGTAGCCCTTGATTGCATTCTTGGTTGCTTCGCGCGACTTGGTAAATGCTGGCGGATCTAAGATCACGACGTCAAACTGCTCACCTGCCTCAGCAAGCTTTGGAAGTTCGTCCAATACATTTGCCACTTCAAAATGTACAGCGTTCTCCAGATGGTTGAGCTTTGCATTTTCGCTCGCCTGTTCCACTGCAAACTCTGAAATATCGAGTCCAAGCACATCACTCGCCCCGGCATAACCACAATTTAATGCAAAAGTTCCCATATGTGTAAAGCAGTCAAGCACACGCAATGGTGTCTCCTGCTCTCCTCTGGTCAGACCTTTGATCAATGTCTGCATGGCAAGGCGGTTGTATTTCTGGTCAAGNNCCCAGAACGCTCTTCGCTCCGGCGATTCCCGCATTGAGTGCGAAGGATCCGGTATGGGTAAAGCAGTCCAGCACCTTCTTATCCTTACAGAAGCGGTGAATCGCAGCACGATTGTTCTTCTGGTCCAGGAAAAATCCGGTCTTCTGTCCATCTTCTATGTCTACCATGTAATGCACGCCGTTCTCCACGATCTCAACGACCGGATTGAACTCCGCACCGAGGCATCCTTTATATGGAGCAAGTCCTTCCTTCTTGCGCACCTTCGCGTCACTCCGCTCATATACGCCGCGGATCTTGACACCATCCTGCGCCATAATATCTTTCAACAAATCCACGATTTGTTCTTTATATAAATCAATGCCAAGCGCGAGGGATTCCACCACAAGCACATCTGAGAACCGATCAATTACAAGTCCCGGCAGGAAATCCGCCTCGCCGAAGATCACGCGGCAACAAGTAAGATCCTCGCCCTGCATTACAGCCTTTCTATATTCCCAAGCATTCTTTACCCGCATGCGGAGAAACACCTCATTGATATCCTGTTCTGCATCTCTGGTCAGCATCCGCACAGTGATTTTTGATTTCCGGTTGATGAATCCGCGACCCATCGGATATCCATCGAAATCGCGCACGATCACGATATCGCCATCTTCCACACTTCCCATCACGCTCTCTATCTCATTGTCGAAGATCCAGAGTCCACCTGCCTTGATGGTACGACCTTCTCCCTTTCGTAAATTTACGACTGCTTTCGGTTCCACTTGTATTTCCTCCTGATTATATTCCAAGAATTATCGATTATGGTTTTCTTGTATTTCATATGTACCTTGGTTGTTTTCTTGTTCGTTTCTATTTCTTTCCTATGGTATCACAGAGTGATTTGTTTCTCAATCTATACTTTCTTTTTCTCTATCTGCTTCCGTTGGAGTATTTTCCCTTTTTCAGACTTTTCTCCCCAACTAACTTGCTCCTCTCACTCTTCCCGTTGGAGCATTTTCCCGTTTTCAGACTTTTCTCCCCAACTCTCCATCCACAATTGATAAATTTTCCCAACATATGCAAAAAATCCTCTAAATAGTTTGTATAAGCTAACTTTTTGCGTTATAATAACCACGGCAATTAACCAAATACATAAAACATCCAGCAAAACAAGTAAAAATACACTTGACAAACCTGTATTACACGTTTATTTTATATGTGAACATATATTCATATGTTCGTGTATGCTTAAATAATTCAAAATGGTTAATGCATTTTGGAGTTTTAAATAATCAGGAAACTACATAATAATTGAGAATCATCATTCTTTTATTTGCACTGCATATAAACACGAATTCTTAAGCAGACCGTTGAAATACATCGGTACTTAATAAGCTGTGACAGCAATGCATTGCTGTTGCAGCGAATTTAGTACCGCTATGTATTGAACCGAGCGAAAGCGCGTCTGCGTAGAATCGTGCTTTATATGTAGTGCATACATAACATACGGATTCTCAATTATTATGGATCTTTCCGATTTAAAAGACTAACTATTAAAAGTCAAGCCAAAAAATGATATTTTTTGAATAAAGTACAGAAATGTATTTTAGATATATTTTGAACTTGGTTAGAGTTCTTTGAACCTTGAAAACTGCATGACAAAAAGAGCATCGTTATAGGTGCTCGAAAAGGAGTATTGAATTAGAAAAAACTAAGCCGCCTTGATATATTGCTGGTTGGTTTTCTCGAGATGGTAAATAACTCGAACCAGTTTTTTGACGGCATGAGATATGGCAACATTATAATGCTTGCCTTCGGCTCGTTTCTTTGCAAGGTATTCAGCAAACGTTGGATCCCAATGGCAGACATATTTGGCAGCATTATATAAGGCATAGCGTAAATATCGGGAACCTCGTTTCTCTATGTGAGCATAAGCACCATCAAGTTGTCCTGATTGATAAGTGGATGGTGAATAACCAGCATATGCTAAAATTTTATCAGGAGAATCAAAACGGTTGAAATCGCCGATTTCAGCAATGATCATAGCTCCCATACGGTAGTTGATTCCGGGAATACTAAGAATCGGGGAATTGATTTTATCCATGATGATTTTGATTTCATTTTCAACTTCATCAATCTCAGATGTGAGTTCCTGTATGAGTTTGATAGTATGCTTTAATTCCAATGATTTTGCTGGCATATTTGAACCAATAGAGATTCTTGCTGTTTCCCTAAATGTGATTGCTGTTTCTTTACCATAGTGACCTTTTGAGGCTTCAGAAAGAAGATTGGAGAGTCTGGTAAGATGAGCATTTGCTATTTGTTTGGCACCGGGAAATTCAGAAAGCATTGCGTAAACCGATGTCATATGAAGTGTTGGAACCAACTTTTCTAATTCAGGGAATAAGATACAGACAAGTCTTGAAACGGATGACTTTAACTTGGCACGTTCTTTAACTTTATCAAAACGATAACGAGTTAATGACTTTAGTTCTTCATTGTGGTAAGATGTATCTGAGTAGGACTTTAAGTTCAC
>DJPI01000061.1:0-195 GCA_002438505.1 Ruminococcaceae bacterium UBA6416
ACCTATCATTGACGACTTTACATAAGCCGTCAAATAAACTTTCAAAAACTCTTGATTTTACTGCGCGTTTATATTATAATAGACAAGCTAATGCGGTTCTGTGCCGTTTAGCTCATCGGGCAAGACACTTTAATTTGGTCATGCGGCAGCGGGTCCTGTGCGGCAGGATACTGCGAACCATGTCAGGCGGGGAAC
>DJPI01000061.1:204-9415 GCA_002438505.1 Ruminococcaceae bacterium UBA6416
GGGAACCGAGCAGCATTAAGCAGGAATACTGTGCGACACAGTAAAGCCTGCTGCTGTGTGACCAAGTGAATGTGTCTTGCTTTGTTTTTTTCTTTGCAAGCGGGCAGAATATAATTGTTCCGGGAGGTGAAAAGGAATGTATCAGGTGCTTTACAGAAAATATCGCCCAAAGGTGTTTTCGGACGTTGTCGGTCAGGATCATATCACAAAAACGCTCCAAAGCGAGATTGAAAAAGGCAAGCTTTCTCACGCATACCTTTTCACAGGCTCAAGGGGAACGGGAAAAACAACCTGCGCAAAAATCCTTTCAAAGGCGGTCAACTGTCTGCACCCCGTTGACGGCAACCCCTGCAACGAATGTGAAATTTGCAAGGGTATTGACTCCGGCGCCATTCTTGACGTTGTTGAAATTGACGCTGCAAGCAATAACGGCGTTGACAATATCCGCGATATCCGCGATGAATCCGGCTTTGCACCCGTTAACTGCAAGTTCCGCGTTTATATCATTGACGAGGTTCATATGCTCTCCATCGGTGCGTTCAACGCGCTTCTCAAAACGCTTGAGGAACCGCCTGCGCACGTTATGTTCATTCTTGCAACAACTGAGGTTCATAAGCTTCCGGTAACAATTCTTTCGCGCTGTCAGCGCTTTGACTTCAGGCGAGTCGGGCCGCAGGACATGATAAGGCGCATGAATTATATTGCCGATAAAGAGAACTTTATTCTTGATGAGGACGCGGCCGTTCTCATCGCTCGCCTTGCGGACGGCGGAATGAGAGATGCGCTTTCAACCCTTGACCAGTGCATTTCAAACACCGACCATGTCACAAGTGAGACCGTCTGTGCCGTTGCCGGTATTGCCGGAAAGGAGCATCTTTTTGAAATTGCGCAGGACATTGCAAACCATGACTCCGCCGGTGCTGTGAGCAAACTCAGTGAGCTTTATGCCGCCTCGTGCGATATGGAGCGCCTTTGCGCCGATTTAACAATGCATTTTCGCAATCTTATGATTGCAAAAACGGTGCATAACGCCGAAAACATCCTTGTTTGCACAAAGGATGAGCTTGAAAGCTATAAAAAGCAGAGCACACTCTTTACACTTGAGGGCATACTTTATTCAATAGACCTTCTTCAGTCCGCCGCGGCCGACCTCAAGCGTTCGGTCAACAGGCGCATTGAAATGGAAATGACACTTATCCGTCTTGCTTCTCCCACGCTTGACAGCGGCAATGAGGCGCTTTTGAGGCGTGTTGCGGCTCTTGAGCTTGCGGTGAAAAGCAAAAGCTTTTCCGTTCCTGACGAACGGCTTGCGGATGGCGCAGCCTCCGTTGAAGCGCCGAACAATGCGGCCGAAAGCAACAATAACAGTGCAAACGAAAAGGGCAAAACCTTGCCTGAGGACGGATTTTTTGCTCCGCCGCCGCTTTTTGAAAACAGTACACCAGCCGCAGAGAGCGAGCCGTCTCACGCAAGCTGGGAGACGCCTGTTTCTGTTCCTGAAACGCCGAAACCGCCTCGGAATGTGGAGAATGCCGCCGGAGCTGTTGAGAATGACACCGAAGAAGCTCAGCTTCAGCCGTTCCCGGATTGGGCGCAGGTTCTTTCCGAGCTTACAAAAATTAATCAGCCGCTTTGGGGCATACTCATCGGTTCAAGCGCGTTCATCAGCGGTGAATTTGTTTTAATCAAGAGCGAAAACCCGACCTTTGCCTCATTCATAAAGGTCGGCACAAACGGCCGTGATGTTAAGGAGGCAATTTTCCGCGCAACGGGAAAGAGATACCGGCTCGGAATATACAATCCTGTTTCTTCCGCACAAAAAAAACAGGAGGAAAAGCCGAAGGATCCGCTTCAGGATCTTGTCAGAAAAGCAAAAGATTTCGGAATCAACGTCAATGTTGATTAATTATAAATTTATGAAAAAATAATATATAAAGGAGCAACCCAAAATGAAAGCAAGAATTCCCGGAATGCAGGGCGGCCAGATGAACATGATGAAAAAAATTCAGGAGATGCAGGCTCAGCTTGAAACAAAGCAGGCGGAAATTGAACAGACTGAGTTTTCCGCTTCCGCAGGTGGCGGAGCGGTTGAGGTTGTTGTTACCGGCGCTCATGAGATAAGAAAAATTGACCTCAAGCCGGACGTTGTTGACCCTGAGGATATTGAAATGCTCTCAGACCTTATCATTGCCGCCGCAAATGAGGCGATGAGGAAGGCCGATGACGCAATGGAGCAGGCAATGGGCGCGCTCAAGGGCGGTCTTAATCTTCCGTTCTGATGGCTGATTACAAAGTTGCCTCGCTTGCGAGACTTATTGAACAGTTTGAGCGTCTCCCCGGTATCGGGCACAAAAGCGCGCAGCGGCTTGCGTTTCACGTTCTTTCAATGACGGACGAGCAGGCTGAACACTTTGCGCAAAATATTCTTGACGCCCACAAAAAAATTAAAAAGTGCGTTCGCTGCTGCAATCTTTCGGAGGAGGAGTTGTGTCCAATCTGCAAAAACACCGCACGCGATGAAAGCGTCATTTGTGTTGTTGAAGACCCGAGAGATGTCATGGCGTTTGAACGCACGCATGAATATGACGGAACCTATCATGTTCTCCACGGCGTAATTTCGCCGATGAACGGAATCGGTCCCGAGGATATCACAATCAAGGAGCTGATTGCCCGCCTTTCGGACGGAAAGGTGAAGGAGGTCATCATGGCGACCAACCCGACCGTTGAGGGTGAGGCAACGGCAATGTATATTTCGCGTCTGCTCAAGCCGATGGGAATCACCGTGACACGGCTTGCTTACGGAGTACCCGTTGGAGCGGATCTCGAGTATGCCGATGAGGTTACGCTCACAAGAGCGCTTGAGGGCAGACGCAAGCTGTAATTTTTTTAACGAAAGAGGTGATCTTTGTGGCGAAAGGTAACGACATTCCGAAAGTTGCCCAAAATAAAAAAGCCTATCACGATTATTTTGTTCTTGAAACCTATGAGGCCGGAATCGAGCTTTTCGGAACAGAGGTCAAGTCGATAAGAAAAGGAAAGGTCAATCTCAAGGACTCCTGGTGCAGCATTGAAAACGGAGAAATTTTCGTCAACGGAATGCACATCAGTCCCTATGAGCACGGCAACATTTTTAACCGTGAACCGCTGAGGGTCAAAAAGCTGCTCATGCATAAACGTGAAATCAACCGCCTTTTTGGTGTGACAAAGCAGCAGGGCTTGACGCTTATTCCGCTTTCGGTATACTTTTTGAACGGCCGTGCAAAGCTTGAAATTGGACTTTGCAAGGGCAAAAAGAATTATGACAAGCGCGAAACTGCCGCAAAACGTGACGCAAAACGTGACATTGAGCGCGAGATGCGCTCGCGCTCCTGACGGAGCAATTTTCCGTTGACAAAGCGGACGGGAAATGATAAAATTAAATTAAGGCTCAGAGTATGCAGCCGTAAAAAATAATATGGGGATGAAAGGATTTCGACGGGGACGTTGAACTCTGATAAGCGGGTAGTGCCGTGTAATCACTTTAAACTGCACAAACTTTAAAACAAACGACAATACTACAGTATTGAAGGCTGCTTAACGCAGCCCGTCTGAGCTTCGAGGACTGCGGCGAAGCATCAGGCGTCACTCAGCAGTGAACGTGAACGGCCGAGCGCCTCGTAGGCCGTCATGAATCAGGGGCTACCAAAGTTCAAAGCCTGTCGTTCGGCGTTGAACTGAGGGAATTTTAAAAGATCGACTCCACCCGGAGAAAGTCAGACGGATAGGTTTTCGGACGCGGTTTCGATTACCGCCATCTCCACCAAAATGAATAGGTTCGGAATTGCCGGAGTGATACGGAGTTCCGGCCTTTTTGTTTGCGGTAATCGAAACCGCACAGTCCATCTTTTGCGCAGCAAAAGGGACAAAAAATGCGAAAGGCTGCAATCGCTGCCATCTCCACCAAAGAGAAAAAGCTGCTGCAAATCGAATTCACAATTTGCAGCAGCCTGTTTTTATTTTCGATTATCTGTCATAATATGGCGTATTTCCAATGCCTTTTTCATTAAGGCTACTTACCGTTTTGTCAAGCACACCGCGCCACAACTTTTTAAACAGCGTTGTGTTGCCGAAATATTTAACAATCGTTGGGCTTATGGCATAGTACGCCTTTATGAACGCTCTTCCGCTTTTTGATTTTGAAAGGACACCGTCCCTGAACCGTCTGAGTGTCCAAACCTGAGGGCAATCATAAGAACCGTAAACGCAGGTTGCAACATAGCAGCCCTGTGAACCGGACGATGAGCTTTTGCTGTCGTTCATGCCCATATGACTGTCATCGGACATATTATTGCTATAGCTTCTGAAAAAGCCGGGATCACTTCTTCCAACCTTTTTTCCACGTTCATCATAATGAGTGTAGCCGTTGAAAAATCCCGGATCACTGCGGCCGGTCTTATGCCCTTTGTTGTCATAATGGGTATATCCGCCAAAAAAGCCGGGATCGCTTCTTCCAACCTTTTTTCCGTTGGCATCATAATTGGTGTAGCCGCCAAAAAGGCCCGGCTCACTGCGGCCAATCTTCCTTCCGCGCTCGTCATAATGAGTAACCGTTCCGAAAAGACCAACCTCACTTCTGCCCCTTTTAGCCATATAACAGCCTCCTTAAATTCATTTGTCAACATATTAAAACGCCGACAGGCCTACCCGACTTAAACACCAAAGCGAATGGATGGGTGAATATATACCGCAGCTTCACTTTGACAATTTAAGAATCTTGAAATATCTATATATACTATTCCTTTTTGTCAAGGTGAACTTCGGGTATTTCTCTTTTTTTACCCTAAAAATCCAAACTTTACTTTGACAATTTAGCGTTTGACCTTCCTTATAATATCACAATCTATGTCCGATAAAACGTACTTTAAGAGCGTGATTTCTAAAAATCAATAAAATTATGATACCATTAAACGGGAGTTGAGCTCTTTTATATTATAAAACGCCTTGAGCGTTCTGAATCGGAAAAACATCAAGCTCTTTCTGAAGCTGGTTTTTTTGTTGTTCTGCGTATCTGCTTTGAGGTAATCTAACAACAAACCCCCGGCCGTGAATTCGGTCGGGGGTCAATCTTCGCTTATGCTTTTTCTTTACGCGGCCTGTTGTGCAACCGCTTCCGTAACGGTGAATTCCGCCGTTGCGGCCTCACCGCTGAGGAAGGTCTTTGTCAGCCTGTATGTGCCGGCTTTGAGATATGAGATCGGAAGACCGGCAATGTTTACTTCAATAATGCGTGGTGAGGAAGCAAGCGGCTTGATGTCGCCTGTAACGATATCCTTGTTGGCGCCGAGGATGGGAACTTCCTTCCAATTTTCGCCGTCCTTGATTTCAAGCTTGTAGCTTGAGTAACCGGTCTCGTCCTTTAGGGTGTTGAAGGTGTAGTTTGTGATTTCAATGGCGATTGACGTGCTCTTGGTGTCAACATTGCCAACAACTCTCATTGCAACCTTTCCGATATTTCCGGTGGTAACCATTGTGACGAGGGTGACGATGATGGCCATGAAGCCCGAGAAAATCGACTTGAGCGAGACTGAACTGAGCTTGTCCTTAAGCAGTGCATTAATAATATCTACCATTTTCCTGTTCCTCCTGTTAATAAAATTCCAGAGTATGTTACTGTTAAATAATAACAGACTCGGCCTGCAAAGTCAAGGAAAAGTTACAATTTTTTGAAGCGAAAATAAATAAAAATTAAGGTTAACCTTGATGGTCTATTGTTTTCCGGTTTTTTCAAGCTCATTCATAAGATTCTTTTTGAATGTGTTGATACCATCTCTTTGATGTTTTGAATAGCAAAGGAACTCATAATTCTTGATTTCTTCATAGGCGTATGACTTCTTTTTTGAAAGAATCGGCGGCTCTGTCATGTCGGTTGAAAAAAACGAAACGTCATCGTTTTTTAAAACATAAACCTTTCTTTCAAGCGTTTTTTCATACGCCGGATAAAAGCTCTTTTTTCTTGCAAAAATCATGTATGCTTTGCCTTCCTTCATCGGTGTAAAAAGATACATATTTCCAAAAATCATTTTTCCTTCGCTTTCCGTGAAAAACGCCCTTTCAAAGCAATCAATGACTTCACCCTCTTTTTCGCTCCCTTTATAGACCTTTTTGATTTTCAGCGATACAAGTCCGGCATAATATTCCCACTTTGTTTTTCCGACCGGTTCGACCTCGGCAATAAGGTCGGCACTTAAAAGGTTTTTGATACTTGCTGAGTATTCATCGCTTTCATCGGTGCTTTCGCCCGGTATATCGGATGATACGGAGTTGACAATGGCTGAGTCTTGCGCGGTTTCATCATTACAAAGGTCAGTAAAGCTCCTCTTTGTTGCGACGGAAAACGCGGCTGAAACAACGAGCAGAATGAGCAAGAATCCCCAAAAAGCCTTTTTCATTCTTTGTCACGCTCCTTTGCCATTGAAAACACACCGCTTTTTACTGTTATTACCTTGTCCCAGATTCCGTCAAACAGCTCCGGCGAATGGCTGGAAATGAGAATAAGGCCGCCCCTTTTCTTTTCCTCGGTGATTATTTTTTTGAGTAGTTCAATGCCATCGTCATCCAGAGAGTTTGTCGGTTCATCAAGAACGAGAACGTCCGGCATTTCCATGATAGCCTGAGCAAGAACAAGGCGCTGCTTCATTCCAAGCGAAAACTTTGAAAATGCTTTTTTGCTGTTTGGATCAAGGCCAACTCTGGCTATTGCCTCTCTGATGCCGGAATCATTTGTTTTCTTTTTGATTTTTGAAAGAACTTTCAGGTTTTCAAACGCACTTAGCTCCGGCCAAAGAGAGTTATTTTCAATCATTACGCCTACATTGCAGGGAATCGGCTTTCCGGGATATATCGGAATGCCTGCAATTTTTATGCTGCCCTCGTTTGGAGCAACAAGACCGAGCAAAGTACGCATAAGCATTGTTTTTCCTTAACCGTTTTCACCGATAAGGCCGTATATTTTTCCCTTTTCGAGTGAGAGACAGACGTTTTTCAGAATGACTTTTCCTTTTATTATTTTTGAAAGATTTTTAATTTCGATATAAGCCATTTATTCTTCCTCCAAAATTCCGATGTCAATTTTGTCATTGATTATTATTCCGATTAACAAAGTCAAAACAATAATCGCAACAAAATACACTACGCTTTTTTCAAGGGTAATATTCTTAAAAATATAGCCGTCAATGAGGCTTTTTCCGGACTCGGCTTGAGAATGGAAATAATATGTTGCATGAACATACGGATTGAGCGAGTGAGTAAAATTCAGCCTGATTTCAAGAACCGACTCCATTGAGCAGCCAAGAACAAGGCAGGCGCCGAGAGCCACAATGTACCTCAGTTTTGTAAATATTGAAATAATGTTCAAAAGGATTGAAAAGAAAGCAGTAAAAAGAAAGCGGAGCGCAAAGAAAAAGAAAAACATATGGCTCTTTTCAAAGAAAAAATGCGGGCTGAAAATTCCTCTTGAAACCGTAGCCAGAAAAACAGTCAAAAAATATGTACCGGCGCTGACAAAAGATAAAATGAGAACAAAAACCGTTTTCTTGAAAAACCATCTTTTTCTTGAACGATATCTTGTGATGCAGTACCAAAGCTCCGTGCCGTAATCGTGCTTGAAAACACCGAGCAGCGGAATAATCGGAACGAACATCATTGCGGAAATTGTTATGCTCAGTGAAAGGTCAGTATTGTTTTCAATAAAACAAAAAGCTTGTATGGCTGCCGAAATACTGTCCTTTTCATAAAATCCTGTTGGAACCTGAAACGCAAAGAACAATGACGAAACTCCTGCAAAAACAATCGTCAGCAAAACAACTTTATAGTTTCTTTTAATCCAAATCAAGCTTTCACCCCCAGAATTTTTTTATCCGCTTTGCGCAGGGGAGACAGAGGACGGCAATAAGAACAAGGGGAATGAAGAAAAGAAGCGGCAAAAACCAGAGAGCTTTTCCGTCCTCGGAATTAAACAGCGTTAAGTAGTAAAACGGTGCAAAGCAGGAGATTTTCTCTGAACCGGCTACGGACGAAAGAATAGTGAGCAACGTGTTAACAATAAAAAACAGCGCAAGAATCAGAACTCTTGAGCGGCAGAAAAAGAACGAAAGCTTACAAGAAAGAACGGCCATAAGTGCGCAGAAAATCCCCGTCAAAATGACGGAAATTAAACACAGCAAATATGGATGGCTTATGGTGGCAGCAGGAAAAAGAAGCTTTTCCATCCGGAAAGGAGAAAAGTACCACGCCTGATCCGCCGATATTTGCGAAAAATTATTGATTTCAACCGGAAATGTTATCATACAGAGAACAAGATTCAAAAGAAGCGGAACGCAAACCACAAGAAAAGCAGAAACCGCAACTGCAAGGAGCTTTCCGCCAAGGTATTTTTTTACGCCGACCCTTGGAAGAAAAACCGGGAGCATATTGCGCTCATTTTCGGTTATGAATGAATCCGCAAAAGGAAGAACGCAGAGAACCGGCATTATATAATAAAGCATGAGAAAAACAGCGTCACTGTCGCTTCCCCAGAGAAACAGCTTCTCTGCTGACGGAATTTCATTAATTTCATGGCCATAGTAATTGAGACAGGCAAGAACAAACGAAAGAATGCTGAAAAGCAGAGCGGCGGAAAATGCAAACAGAAAGCTGCGTTTTTTGAACACCAAATTCAGTTGAAACATTTTTTCCCTCCTTGTTGTTTATTATACTTATATGCTAATTTTAAATTCTTACATAAGAATTACGAAAACACTACATTTATGCTACAAATTTCAAATAACGGATTTAGTCAAAAAACCCCCGACCGAAGTCGGGGGAGCGGGTGTGATTAATAATGGGGTGTACCGCATGAGCAGTATTTGTTTGTATTAAATATTTTCCAGAACAGGCGCGCAATGAGATAGAAGAAATGCGCAATGCCCTTTTTGTGGCAGATATGATTACAGTTGCCGGAGGGGGCGTCGGGTGTGTTCGGCGTGTCGGGCTTTTCGGGTTCGCTGAACGCTACGCCGCAGGTGTCGCACTTTCCGTCGTTGTTACTGTCGCCGTGACCTTTTGCGGAAATTTCCGTACCCTTTGCTGTTATAACACCGCAGCCGAGGCAATATGTGTCGCCTGTATAACCCTTTGCGGTGCAGGTTGCGGCTTTGGCGTTTTTAACTGCCGTTCCGCCGACATGGTTAGAGGG
>DJPI01000061.1:9514-9635 GCA_002438505.1 Ruminococcaceae bacterium UBA6416
GTGATTTTACCGGAATCGTAGGTGTGAGCTTTAATTGCGATATCCCTACCCTTTGCCGTCACAACTCCGCAGCCGAGGCAATATGTGTCGCCCGTGTAGCCTTTTGCGGTGCAGGTTGCGG